>CANQTU010000029.1 GCA_947626925.1 uncultured Clostridia bacterium
AAATACCTTATGAAGTAGAAAAAATATCAGCATAAAAATTACACGATTTTGTGTCCAAAAACTTGACATAGATTCAACAGAGAGAAAAAGAAAAAAACATACAAAAAAATACGAATTAATGTGGAAATAAACTTGAAAAATAAAAAATATTGTGATATATTGTAAAAGAAAAAACTAAAGAAGGAGAGGAAAGAAAATGCCAAAATCAAAAAGAGAAAAAATCAAGAAAATATTTATGAAAGGGGAAAAACAAGGTATAACGTTAATAGCATTAGTTATCACAATTATTGTTTTACTTATACTAGCAGGAGTAAGTATAGCAACGTTAATGGGAGATAATGGAATACTAACAAAGGCACAAACAGCAAAGGAAGAAACTCAAAAAGCAAGCGAAGAAGAACAAATACAACTAGCTCAATTAAATGCAACAATGAACACACAGGGTTATAATTATGAAACAGAGGATGGAAAAACAGTACCAATTCCAGCAGGATTCGCGCCAACACAAATAGAAGGAGAAAATTCTATAGAAGATGGATTTGTAATAACAGATTCAGAAGGAAACGAATTCGTATGGATACCATGTGATGTTAATGATGATACAGCTTTAGAAGAAACTGCTGATGGAAAAGTTAATTATAATGCAAAAAGAGATGATGATTGGAAGGCAAAACAATATTACTATAATGGAGGAACATGGGGAGACGGACAACCAAATAAAACTGAAATCCAAAACAGTATAAAAACTAATAAAGGATTTTATATAGCAAGATATGAAGCAGGAATTCCAAGTAATGCACCATTTTATGCAAGTAAAGATAAGGATAAATATTATACAGTAGCAAAAACAGCTGAAGAAGGGGAAGAACTAACAGAAGAAGATAAAATAACAAAAAATACATCTGCATATAAACCAGTAAGTAAAAGAGGGGTACAGGCATGGAATTATATAACTCAAAAAAATGCAAAAGATGTAGCTGAAAGTATGATTTCTAATAATGGAGTCCACAGCTATTTAATAGATTCACATGCATGGGACACAACATGTAGAGTAATAGCAAAATCAAAATATGATAAGACTAAATCTTTAATGAATTCAACAACATGGGGAAATTATTATAATAACGATAAAACTAAATATGAAAATTTAAATACCTTATACGCACGTCACGAATTTAATAATGGTTTTTGGACGTCAATTGGACCATATAAAAAAGGAAAAGTAACAGGAGCACCAAAAGGAGAAGGGAGTAGCAGACTTGAATTGTCAACAGGAGCAAGTGAAGATTTCAAAGCATATAATATCTATGACTTAGCCGGAAATATGTGGGAATGGACGACAGAAAATGGAACAAAAGCAACAACAGACAATGGAGGTGCTGACATACCAACAATAGACACAACTGATCTTAGCGGGGCGAACGCCGTTTGCCGTGGTGGCAGCTTCCACGACAGTGGTAGCAGCCGCACTGTGGTTTACTCTGACGGCAGCGATAGCGCTACCACTGGCTGCCACGTCAGCGTAGGGTTCCGCGTCGTACTTTATCTTCAGTCAAAATCAAATGAATAGATTTAATAGGTACAATTAGAGTATGTCCCTAATTGCACCTAATTTTTTTATCTAAATTTTCCCAAAAACCTTTTAAAAAAAAGCAAAATAGTATAAAATAAAACCAAGCAAAATCTAAAATAAACACAACCCAAAATTAAAAATAAAAGAAAGGTAAGTGATAATTTGGAAAAGCTAGAAATACAAGAATTAGAAAAAATTGCAAAAAAAATAAGAAAAGACATTATAGAAGAAGTATATTCTGCTCAATCAGGGCATCCGGGAGGATCACTTTCAATAGCAGACATTTTAACAGTATTATATTTCAGACAAATGAACATTGACCCAAGTAATCCAAACTGGGAAGATAGAGATAGATGTGTACTTTCAAAAGGACATTGTTCTCCAGCATTATATAGTTGTTTAGCAAATAGAGGATTCTTTCCAATAGAAGACTTGAAAACTTTTAGAAATATAAACAGTTATTTACAAGGGCATCCAGATAAAAACAAAGTACCAGGTGTAGATATGACAACAGGCTCACTAGGGCAAGGGTTATCTAGTGCTAATGGAATGGCTATTTCTGCTAAAATGGATAAAAAAGATTACCGTGTTTACTGTATTTTAGGTGATGGAGAAATAGAAGAAGGGCAAATTTGGGAAGCAGCAATGGCAGCCAGCAAATACAAACTAGATAATTTATGTGTAATAGTAGACAACAATAACTTACAAATAGATGGAACAATTGAAGAAGTAATGAGTTCTTATCCAATAGACGAAAAATTTAAAAGCTTTGGATTTCAAATAATTAATATAGACGGACATAACATTGAAGAGATAATTAATGCTTTTGAAGTGGCTGAAAATGTAAAAGGAAAACCAACTTGCATAATTGCAAAAACTATAAAAGGCAAAGGAATAGACTTTATGGAAAATCAAGTTAGCTGGCACGGAAAAGCACCAAATGAAGAACAATATAATCAAGCATTGAAAAATTTGTCTTTATAAAAGCAGGCAAATGCAAAGAAAGGAATGGTAGTTTAGTATGAATAAAAACGAAAAAAAAGCAACACGTCAAAGCTACGGAGAAGCCTTAGTAGAATTAGGAAAGCAAAATGAAAAAATTGTTGTATTAGATGCAGATTTAGCAGGTGCAACAAAAACCAATTTATTTGCAAAAGAATATCCAGAACGATTTTTTGATATGGGAATTGCAGAAGCAAACATGATGGGAACAGCTGCAGGTTTAGCAACTTGCGGAAAAATCCCTTATGCAAGTACATTCGCGGTATTTGCAGCAGGAAGAGCATACGATCAAATTAGAAATAGTATTTGCTACCCTAAATTAAATGTAAAAATTTGTGCAACACATGCCGGCATCACTGTAGGGGAAGACGGAGCAACACATCAAATGCTAGAAGATATAGCCCTAATGAGAACACTACCAAATATGACAGTTATATCTCCTTCAGATGATGTTCAAACAAAATGGGTTATACAAGAAATTAGTAAAATTGATGGCCCTGTTTATGTAAGGCTAGCTAGATTATCAACACCAATTATTTATGAAAAAGACCAAAATTTTGAAATAGGGAAAGCAATTCAAATAGGAGAAGGTACTGATGCAACAGTATTTGCTACTGGTGTTACAGTAGCAGAAGCAATTAAAGCACAAGAACAACTAAAAGCAGAAGGTATATCAATTCGAGTAGTTGATATTCACACAATTAAGCCAATAGACAAAGATATAATTATAAAATGTGCTAAAGAAACTAAAAAATTAATATCTATTGAAGACCATAGTATAATAGGTGGACTAGGTTCTGCAATTAGTGAAGTTTTAACTGACGAATATCCTACTAAATTAGAAAGAATGGGAATTAAAGATACATTTGGAAAATCTGGTAAAGCAGAAGAATTAATGAAATATTTTAAAATAACAGCAGATGATATATGTACTTACTTAAGAGGAGGATAATTTGAAAAAGAAAGCTAAAAGGATGGCAGTTACAAAAAGACATAATACAAATGTACATACTACTGTAACTAAACCAAACGTAAAAAGGCGAAGAAAAGGAAAACGATACAAAAAACGAAGATTAAATAAAAAACGTGTTTTTTTAGCTATTATTATTTTTGTTGGAATTATATATTTTATTTCGAACTTAGGAAAAAAAGATTTAAAACAAAAAGAGCAAACTCAAGAAACACTTGCCGAGGTGCAACAAGCACCTCAAACCGTGGAAGAAACAAATCAACTAGAACAGCCAATTATAGAAACATCAGAAGATGAAGAAATAAAAGCATTAATTCAAACAGAACAATCAAAATATGGTTTAACAGAAGAAAATTTTGCCTTTTTCTATTATAGAATAGAAGATAAAAAATACTATTTTTATAATGAAAATAAAGTTTTTACGGCTGGAAGTACGGTAAAAGTACCAGTAGCTATGTATTATTATGACCAAATTAATAATGGACAAATGAACTTAAATGATACTATTGTATATGAAAAAGACGACTATGAAGATGGAAACGGAAGTACCTCAGCTATGTATAAAATAGGACAAAATGTTCCAATATCATATTTATTAAAAGAAAGCATAATTGATAGCGATAATACAGCTGTTAATATCCTAATAAAAAACTTGGGAAAAGAAAAATATAGATACAAAATTGCAGAATATACGGATGAAAAAGAAAAATTACCAGAAGAATTTTATAGTGAAAACATAACAACAGCTTCTTTTGGATATCATGTAATTGACCATATCTACCAAAATCAAGCTCAATATGAAGAATTAATTAATTATATGAAACACTCATCTATGAATCTGTATTTGAAAAAATATATTGATAAATATGAAGTTGCTCATAAATATGGTAGTTATGAAGGTTATGTTCATGATTATGGATTTGTACTAGCAAATAAACCATATTTGATAGGCATTTATACAAAAGACATTCCAAATGCAGATGAAGTAATTGCGCAAATAAGCTTGGATGTTTTAAATAAAACAAATACTTTGTGAATTTTTTGTGAATTTTTTAAAATAGAGGAAATAGAAGAAAAATGATAGAAAATGTAAAAAAACCAACATTTTCTATCATTTTTTTAGTGAAAAAGTATTGCAAAAAAAAGACTTTATTGGTATGATTAGATAGAATAGAAATATTATTGCCATAAATAAAAAGGTAGGAGAACCGGAATGATAGAATTTAGAAACGTTACAAAGACTTATGACACAGGAACAAAGGCGGTAAAAAACGCCAACTTTGTTATAGATAAAGGAGAATTTGCATTTTTAGTAGGCTCATCAGGAAGTGGTAAATCAACATTAATAAAATTAATACTAAAAGAAGAAGAGCCAACATCAGGAAATATAATTATAAATGGTAAAGATACAACATTTTTAAAAACTAGTAGAATTCCATATTTAAGAAGAAGTATGGGAGTGGTTTTTCAAGACTTTAGACTTTTACCAGACAAAACTGTATATGACAATGTTGCTTATGCAATGTATATTGTAAGAGCAACTCCAAGACATATTAGAAGACAAGTTCCAATGGTACTTTCTTTAGTAGGGCTAAGTGGTAAAGCAAAAATGTATCCAAATGAACTATCTGGTGGAGAGCAACAAAGAGTTGCATTAGCAAGAGCTTTAGTAAATAATCCATCAATGTTAATTGCAGATGAGCCAACAGGAAACTTAGACCCAGATACAGCTTGGGACATTATGAATTTATTAAATGATATAAATTTAAGAGGAACAACAGTTGTTGTTGCAACACACGCTAAAGATATTGTTGATAGAATGAAAAAAAGAGTTATCCATGTACGTAAAGGCGAAATAATTAGAGATGATAAAAAAGGTGGGTATGATTGTGAAATATAACAGATTTGGATATTTAATTGGAGAAGGATTTGGAAATGTTTTCAAAAATAAAAAGTCAACAGGTGCATCACTTATGATTATGTGTGCAACCATGATTATTTTTGGAATCTTCTTAATTTTAACAGAAAATATAAACCATTTTGTAAAAGAAGTTGAATCTGCACAAGGAATACAAGTATTTATTAATAATGACGCTACACAAGAACAAATAGAAGAAATTGAAGGTAAACTAAGAGCTTTAGATGGCGTTAGCACAACTGAATATGTATCTAAAGAAGCAGCTTTAAACCAAATGAAAGAAAAATTTGGAGATAAAAAAGATTTATTATCTGGGTATGAAGAAAACAACATTTTTCCAGCATCATATGTAGTTACCTTAACAGATTTAAGTAAAAGCAAAGAAGTGCAAGACCAAATTTTAACATTTGATAATATTAAAAAAATAACTAGTAAAGATGAAACAGTTTCAACTTTAATTAACTTAGCTAATGGAATAAAAATTATAACAGGTGTAATTTTAGTTTTATTAGTAGTTATTTCTATATTTATTATAGCAAATACCATAAAACTTACTGTTCATGCTAGAAGAAAAGAAATTTCAATTATGAAATATGTTGGAGCAACAAATGGTTTTATTAGGTGGCCATTTATTGTAGAAGGTATGATAATTGGAGTATTTGCAAGTGCAATTTCTATAACTTTAGTTGGTATTGCATATACATTCCTAGCAGAAAAAATGGTAAATTCTCAATTTATGCAAGTAATTAATATGAGCCTAGTAACATTTAGTGACATGTTTAGTTCAATAATCTTAGTTTATATGTTACTAGGAATTGGAATAGGAGCAATCCGGAAGTGTAATTTCAATGAGAAAATATTTAAAAGTGTAAAGGAGAAAACATGCGTAAAATTTTATGTGGTGTTTTAGCATTCCTTATATGTAGTTTTAGTATTATTTCTTATGTAAGGGCAGAAGAATTAACAGACTTACAAACACAGCAACAGCAGTTGCAAGAACAAATAGATAGTGCATCTGGCGAATTGGAAGATGTACAAAATGAATTATCAGAAAATTTACAACAGGTGCAAAAGCTAGATGAAAGAATAGCAGAGTCTCAAACACAACTAGATGAATTAAATACTAAACTTGCAGATATACAAACTTCACTTAACGAAATACAAGGAAAGCTAGATGTAGCAGAAGGGAGATATAATAGACAAAAAGAAATATTAGAAGTTAGACTTGTTTCAATGTATGAAACAAGTGATACGAAATATCTAGATGTTATTTTAAGTTCTAGAAGTATTTCTGATTTCTTATCCAATTATTTCCTAATTACAGAATTAGCAAGTTATGATACAGAGTTATTAGAAGATGCAAAAGCACAAAAAGATGAAATTGAATTAGAGAAAAGTAAACTAGATACAATAAAAAAACAATATGCAGAAATGAAACAAAATCAAGCTAAAACAGCTAAGATACTAGAAAATACAAAAATTGTAAGAGAAAATTATATTGCTAAATTATCAGATTCAGAAAAAGATATACAAGCTAAAATTGATGAATATAATGCTCAATTTTCAGCAGTAAATGCAGAAATTTTATCACTTGCATTGCAAGGGATAGACACTCAATACATAGGTGGAGAACTAGCTTGGCCAGTACCTGGCTATACTAGAATTAGTTCTAAATATGGAATGAGAACACATCCTATTACTGGAGTGTATAAATTACATACTGGTGTAGACATTAGTGCACCAATGGGTGCTAACTTTGTAGCTGCTAATGACGGAATTGTTATAAAAGCAGGTTATAATGGAGCTTATGGTAATATGGTAGTTATAGACCACGGCGGAGGAGTTTCAACATTATATGCTCATGGCTCTGAAATTATGGTACAAGTTGGACAAACTGTAAAAAGAGGCGAAACAGTAGTATTAAAAGTAGGCTCAACAGGATATTCAACTGGACCACATGCTCACTTTGAAGTTAGACTAAATGGTGTGGTAACAGACCCAATGCCATACATTACAAATGGTATTGTTCCAACCACACAAAATCAAAACAATACAACAACAGACAATTCAGCTAATTAAAGAAAAAATAGGAGGAACTTATGAAAAAAATAGGAGTCAAAATACTTGGAATATTATTAGTAGGAATATTTTTATTACAAAATAGTGTGATACTTGCGGCATCATCTGAAGAAGCAAAATTAAGAAATGAACAACAAGAAATCAATAGCAATAAAAAAGAAGCAGAATCTGATTTAAAAGAAGTACAAGCTCAAAAATCTGCAACAGTAAAACAGGTAGAGGATTTATCTACACAAATTGCAGATTACGAAGAACAAATTGATACATTAGACACACAAATTAATGAGTTAAATGGAAAAATAGATGAATCACAAAAGAAATTAGATAAAGCTCAAGAAGATTACACAAAACAAGAGGAATTATTAAATGCACGTCTAATTGCTACTTATGAAGCTGGTGAAACATCATATTTAGATTTCTTGTTATCTTCAGAAAGTATAACAGATTTAATTTCAAATTATTATTTAGTAACAGAAGTAGCTACTAGCGATACAGAATTACTAGAAAGTATTCAAAAACAAAAAGAAGAAATAGAAGAAGCTAAAAAGACATTAGAATCAAGTAAACAAGAATTAGCAACATCAAAAGCTAGTAAACAAAGTGTTAGTACACAATTGCAAACAGCAAAAAAAGAAAAAGATGCGCAAGTTGCAAAACTATCAGCAGATGAACAAGCTATACAAAAACATATTGATGAATTGCAAGCTGCAAGTAGACAAATAGAAAAAGAAATTAAGGTAGCACAAGAAAAATACAAAGCACAAATAGATGCATTAAATAAAAATAGTGGTGGTGGCAGTTACAATGGTGGTGGAAGTGGAACACTACAAAGACCTGTTTCATCAAATAATGTTACAGCAGGTATGTATTATCCAAGTGGAAGCTATCATGGGGCAATTGATTATGGAGTACCAGTAGGAACACCAGTATATGCTGCAGCAGATGGAGTTGTATTAAAAACAGCTAATTTAACAACTAGTTATGGTACACATGTAGTAATTCAACATGCTGGTGGATTACAAACATGGTATGCACATGGTACAAGTGGCTCAATAATGGTATCTCCAGGACAAAGTGTTTCAAGAGGACAACAAATTATGAAATCTGGTAGTTCAGGTAACTCTACAGGACCACACTTACACTTTGAAGTTAGAGTTTCTCCATACAATTATGGAAATAGAGTAAATCCAGCAAATTATTACTAAAATAAAAAAAATCGCATATATTTAATTATAAGGGCGGAAAACTTCCGCCCATTGATGTTGAAATGTAGCATGCATTTTTAAAATTTCAGAAAGAAGGATGCAAAAAATGGAAGAAAAAAGAAGATTTAAAGTCTACAAAATTATTATGTTAGTACTATTGGTAGCATTTATAACATTTCTATGTACATCAATAGGAATGTACCAATATTTAACTAACTCAAAAAGCCAAAAAGACATTAATATATCTGCTGATACAAATATCAATGCTGTTCTTAACAAGTATAAAGCAATTATTGACAAATACTATTTAGGAGAAGTCGACGAAAAAAAATTAAAAGAAGGAGCTATTAAAGGGTATATTGAAGCATTAGGAGATCCATATACAGAATATATATCAGAAGAAGATATGCAAGATTACTTAGATGATACAATGGGAAATTTTGTTGGTATTGGTATATATATGATAAAAAATACAGAAGCTAATAAAATTCAAGTTTTAGCTCCAATAAAAAATAGTCCAGCAGAAAAAGCAGGTATCTTGCCAGGGGACCTAATTATATCAGTTAATGATGTACAATATACAGCAGATGAAATGTCAGTAGCATCTACAAAAATAAAAGGAGAAGAAGGAACTACAGTAAAACTAGAAATTTTAAGAGACACAGATACAAAAACTTTTGAACTAAAAAGAGAAAATATAAAAGTAAATCCAGTAGAAGGAAAGGTTTTAGATAATAAAATTGGATATATTGAATTTTCATCTTTTGACGAAAACACATCAGAAGATTTTAAAGCAAAATTTGAAGAACTACAAAAACAAGGAATAAAATCTTTAATAATAGATCTAAGAAATAATGGCGGAGGAATAGTAGACGAAGCATTAAAAATTGCAGATTACATAGCAGACAAAGACTCAATCTTATTATATGAAGTAGACAAAAACAATAACGAAGAAATAAAAAAATCACAAAATGACCCAATAATTGATATGCCAATTGTAATTTTAACAAATGAAAACACAGCAAGTTCATCAGAAATATTAGCAGGAGCATTAAAAGATTTAGGAAAAGCTAAAATTGTAGGAACAAAAACATTTGGAAAAGGTGTAATACAAGAAGTATTAACTTTAACAGATGGAAGTGGTTTAAAAATAACATCAGAAAAATATTTGACACCAAATAAAACAGAAATAAACAAAGTTGGAATAGAGCCAAATGAAAAGGTAGAATTACCAGATACAGTAAAAAATATTCTAAATGTAGAAGAAAAAGATGACACACAATTACAAAAAGCTATTGAAATGTTGAAATAAAATTTTAACTAAAAAAATTAGTAGTAAGAAAGGAAAGGTCAAGCTATGAATTTACCAAATAAATTGACAATATTTAGAATAATATTAGTTCCACTAATGGTAATAATTCCATTTATAGGAATAAAAGGAGAAATTCTTAGAATACCAATAGAATTTATAATAATAGACTTAATATTTATACTAGCATCACTAACAGATAAATTAGATGGTTATCTAGCAAGAAAAAACAACCAAGTAACAACATTTGGAAAATTTTTAGACCCATTAGCAGACAAAATACTAGTGCTAGGTGCTATGATGATGTTAGTAGAAATGGCAAAACTACCAGCATGGATACCAATAATTGTACTAGCAAGAGAATTTTTAGTATCTGGTTATAGACTAATAGCAGTAGAAAAAGGTGGCCAAGTAATAGCAGCATCAAAATGGGGAAAACTAAAAACAGTAACCCAAATGATAGCAATAATATTAGCTTTTATAGATTTAAATGCATTTGGAGCTTGCTTTACAGGAAACTTACATGGCTTAGAATTAGCATTTAATGCAATAGTAACAATAATGATGATAATCCAAACAATAGCTACAATCTTTTCAGGAGCAGACTACCTAAAAGGTGCCAAAAAACTAATGAGCGATTAGGTGCAGTTGGGGACGTTTCTTTTTGCACATTTTTGAATAATTACTATATTTTGCTTGACAAATTTAATTTTTTACCGTAATATAGTAAATGATTTTTTAATCACTTTCGAAAGGAGAACATACTATGGAAGATAAAGAAGTTATATTAACACAAGAAGGTTATGACAATTTAGAAAAAGAATTAAATTATTTAAGAACAGAAAAGAGAGCAGAAATAGCTGACAGAATTAAAGTTGCATTAGGATTTGGGGATTTATCTGAAAACTCTGAATATGATGAAGCAAAAAATGCACAAGCAGAAAACGAAGTAAAAATAGCAGAATTAGAAAATAAAATAAGACATGCAAAAATAATTGATGAAAAAGAAATTGATACAGAAACGGTTCAAATTGGAAATATTGTAAAAGTATTAGATATGGAATTTGATGAAAAAATAGAATATACAATAGTAGGCTCAACAGAAGTTAATTTAGCTGAAAATAAAATTTCTAATGAATCACCTTTAGGCTCTGCTTTACTTGGTGCAAAGAAAAATAAAATAGTAGAAGTTAATGCACCAGCAGGAATTATGAAATATAAAATTTTATCAATAAAAAAATAAATAATATCCCTAGCAAAGTATCTGACTTAGCTAGGGATTTTTATATTCAAAACTAATATCCAAAATCTAATTTTTATATTTTAAACTAGCATTTAAATTTAATTTTTTATATTTTTAAACTAGCATCTAAAGCTAATTTTATCATATTATTTAATCCAGTTTGTCTTTGCTCAGGAGTTGCAATTTCTTTAATATATTTTGAATCCACAACACTCATTAAACAAGATGCATTTTTATTAAGCATTTTTGCTACATAAAACAATGCAAAAGCTTCCATTTCAGCACCAATAGGATTAAAATCAGCAGGAACTCTACTTAAAAATTTATTTACATCTGTCATATATACATCAAAACAATCAGAACAAATTGTATTTCCTTCTACTATTGAAATATTATCTTCATTTGCAGTTTCTACAATTTTAGAATTTAAAAATTGACTTGATTCTACTATATGGCAATCTTCGTTATTTAAGGTAAGAGCAAAGTTTCCTTCATTAAAAGTTTTTTGGGATAAAATTATATCAAATAATTTTAATTCAGGTTTATAAGAACCACAAGAGCCAATTCGAATAATATTTTCAACTTCATAAAATTTGTACAATTCGTAACAATAAATTCCCATGCTTGGCATTCCCATACCAGATGCCATAATGGTTATTTCTTTTCCTTTATATGTTCCAGTGTAAGCATACATACCTCTTACTTGGTTTACTAATTTTGCGTTTTCTAAAAAATTTTCAGCAATATATTTGGCACGCAATGGATCTCCTGGCATAATTACAGTTTTTGCAATGTCTCCTAAATTTGCTTCATTATGTGGTGTTGGCATATTGATTTTTCCTCCTTGTATATTATTTTTTATAGTATACCAATAAATTGCAAAAAAAGCAAAAAACACTTGAAAAAAATAAAATAAAATGTTAAAATAGTAATAGATTAAAAAAAAACCGCTTTTGGAAATTTTTTTAATCTTTTTTTATTTTTGTAAGTCAGAAAATAGCAATTTGCCAAAAAAGACCATCCCCTTTGGCACAAAACAGTAAGTTGCCAAAAAAATCGTCCCTTTTGGCAAATTTAGAAATAAAATAGAAAGGAAGTTTAATTATGAATACAAAGTACATTTTTGTTACAGGTGGTGTTGTTTCAGGTTTAGGAAAGGGAATTACAGCCGCTTCGCTAGGAAGGTTGTTAAAAAACAGAGGTTATAAAGTAACCATTCAAAAATTTGACCCTTATATTAATGTAGACCCAGGAACAATGAATCCATATGAACATGGAGAAGTTTTTGTTACAGATGATGGTGCAGAAACAGATTTAGACTTAGGTCATTATGAAAGATTTATCAATGAAAATTTAACTTGTAATTCTAGTGTTACAATGGGAAAAATCTATCAAAGTGTTATTGAAAAAGAAAGAAAGGGCGATTACCTAGGAAAAACTGTGCAAGTAATTCCACATATAACCAATGAAATTAAAGAAAAAATATATGGATTTGAAGACACAGATACAGACATTGTAATAACCGAAATTGGCGGAACAGTAGGAGATATAGAAGGCTTATCTATTATAGAAGCAATACGTCAAGTAGGATTAGAAAAAAATCCAGAAGATGTTATTTATATTCATGTTACATTATTACCATATATATTTGGTTCTAATGAAATTAAATCAAAACCAACTCAACATTCTGTAAAAGAATTACAAAGTTTTGGTATTAAACCTAATATATTAGTTTGTAGAACAGAAAGTGACATTCCAGAAAGTGTTAGAGAAAAACTATCTCTATTCTGTAATGTAAGAAAAAGTAGTGTTATTCAAAATAAAACTGCCGATTGCCTATATGCAGTTCCTTTAATGCTAGAAGAAGAGGGGCTAGCAAGAGAAGTATGTAACCACTTAAAATTAGAAAATTATGTACCAGACAATTCTAAATGGGAAGCAATGGTTGAAAATATTAGAAACATTGACGAAAATAAAACAGTTGATATTGCTATTGTTGGAAAATATGTTAGATTAGAAGATGCCTATATTTCTGTTATGGAAAGCTTGTATCATGCAGGTTTTGCAAATAATGTAAAAGTAAAAATTCATCTAGTTGATTCTGAAACAATTACTAATAAAAATGTAGCAGAAGTATTAAATGGTATAGATGGCATTATTGTACCAGGAGGATTTGGAAATAGAGGAATTGAAGGAAAAATCGAAACTGTTAGGTATGCTAGGGAAAATAAAATACCATTTTTAGGAATTTGTCTAGGAATGCAAATGGCTGTAGTAGAATTTTCAAGAAATGTGTTAGGTTTAAAAGATGCTAACTCAGCAGAAATAGATGAAAATACTAAAAATCCTGTAATACATATCATGGAAGAACAAAAAGGAATAGATAAAAAAGGTGGAACAATGCGTTTAGGTGCATATCCATGTATTATAAAAGAAGGAACATTAGCTAATAAATTATATGGAACAACAGAAATATCAGAAAGACATAGACATCGTTATGAGTTTAATAATAATTACAGAGAAAAAATAGAACAAGCAGGTATGAAAATATCTGGAACATCTCCAGATGGCTTACTAGTTGAAATGATAGAAATTCCAGAACATCCATATTTTATAGCTGGTCAATTTCATCCTGAATTGAAATCTAGACCTAACAAACCAGCACCATTATTTGTAGGATTAGTAAAAGCTTGTGTTGATAAAAAATAAAATTTGCGATAAAGTATTGACAAAAATAATAAAAACATTTATAATTTATAATTGTCAGGAGATAACTTGCAGGTGTAGTTCAATGGTAGAACCTCAGCCTTCCAAGCTGATGACGTGGGTTCGATTCCCACTACCTGCTCCAAAACTCCTGACAATTATAACTAAATAATACTTGCAGGTGTAGTTCAATGGTAGAACCTCAGCCTTCCAAGCTGATGACGTGGGTTCGATTCCCACTACCTGCTCC
>CANQTU010000030.1 GCA_947626925.1 uncultured Clostridia bacterium
TTTCCTTCTTTTCTGTAATAATCTGCAATTGCTTCATGAATTGCTTCTTCTGCTAAAACAGAACAATGTAATTTAACAGGTGGTAATCCATCTAAAGCTTTTACAACATCTTGATTTTTTAATTCTAATGCTTCTTCTAATGTTTTTCCTTTTATCATTTCTGTTGAAATACTACTTGTTGCAATAGCAGCTCCACATCCAAATGTTTTAAATTTTACATCTGTTATAATGTTATTTTCTACTTTTATAAACATTTTCATTATATCGCCACAAACAGGGTTGCCAACTTCACCTACACCAGATGCATCTTCTATTTTTCCAACATTTCTTGGATTTGTGTAATGATCAATTACTTTTTCTGAATAATCCATTATTTTTTCTCCTCCTCTATAAATTCTTCCCATAATGGTGACATTTCTCTTAGTCTACCTACTATTTCTACTAAATTTTCTATAACATAATCAATTTCTTCTTTTGTATTATTTTTACCAATTGAAATTCTTAAAGAACCATGTGCAATTTCATGTGGTAAACCAATTGCTAATAGTACATGTGATGGATCCAATGAACCAGATGTACATGCACTACCACTTGAAGCACAAATTCCTTTTAAGTCTAAGTTTAGTAATAAGCCTTCTCCTTCAATAAATCTGAAAGAAACATTAGCATTTCCTGGTAATCTGTTTTCTAAATCACCATTTATTTTTATATAAGGTATTTTTTCAGTTACTTGCTCTAAATAGTAATCTCTTAGTTCTTTTATTTTTTTATTATGCTCTTCTAAATCTTCATTTGCAAGTTCAATTGCTTTTCCTAAACCAACAATTCCTGGTACATTTTCTGTTCCTGCTCTTTTATTTCTTTCTTGATGTCCACCTTTTATTAATTTATCAAATTTAATTCCTTTTCTTATATAAAAAGCACCTACACCTTTTGGTCCATAAAATTTATGAGCTGATAAAGAAAGACTGTCTATTCCATATTCTTTAACATCTATCCTTACACTTCCAATGGCTTGTACTGCATCAGTATGGAAAAATATGTCATTTTCCTTCGCAATTTTTGCAATTTCTTTTATTGGCTCAATTGTTCCTATTTCATTATTAGCAAACATTATAGTTATTAAAGTAGTAGTAGGTCTTATTGCTTCTTTTAGTTCTTGCAAATTAATAATACCTTTTTCGTCTACTCCAATATAAGTAACTTCAAAGCCTTCACTTTCTAATTGTTTACATGTTTCTAATACAGCTGGGTGTTCAATTTTTGATGTAATAATATGGTTTCCTTTATTTTTGTAACTATGAGCAATACCTCTTATTACTGTGTTGTCACTTTCGCTTCCTCCTGCTGTAAAATAGATTTCACTACTTTCGCAGTTTAAGGCCTTCGCTACTTTTTCCCTTGCCTCTTCAACTGCTTTTCTAGTTTCTCTACCTAATTTATAAATAGATGATGGATTTCCAAAATTTTCACTGAAATATGGTAACATTTCTTTTAAAACTTCTTCATCCGTCTTTGTAGTTGCACTATTGTCTAAATATACAGTTTTCATATTATCCTCCTTTTCCTATCAAACTAGTAGGAATTATACCATCTATTTCCTACTAAGTCAATAGGAATTGCAAAAAAAATTATTTTATTATATCTTCTAACGTCTTACTATCAATATAGTTATTTACAGTCTCATCTAAACCCTTCCAAAAAGAATAAGTTTTGCAATTTCCTTTTTTATCACACTCTCCATCTTCTGTTAGGCAATAAATAGGTTTCAAATCGCCTTCAGTAGCTCTTAAAATATCCCCAATAGTATATTGACTTGGATCTCTTGCTAGCTTATATCCACCATTATTTCCTCTTGCTGTTTCTAAAAAATTTGCTTTATTAAGCATAGCTATAATTTGTTCTAAATATTTATTAGATATTTCTTGTCTATTTGCAATGTCTTTTAAAGATATAAAACTACCATTATTATGCATTGCTAAATCCATCATTATACGAAGTGCATACCTTCCTTTTGTTGTTATTTTCATTTTATCGCCTCCCAATAATGATTATACTACTAATTTGGTAGGAATTGCAAGTTTAATTTTTTCTAGGCACCAGATAATTATATTTTATCATAACTTTGTGTGTCGCAACTTCCATAATAAAAGACTTGTATGTAAGTTGCTCCAATCGCACTCGTTCCACTCGTTTGGTCGCTTACGCAGTTATGAAAAATATAATTATCTGTTGCCTAAGTAAAATCTAAATACTAGCTAATTCCTGCATTAACTGATGTACAGAAATTATTTCCTTTGCTTTACCAACATTACTTCCGCAAAAAATTAATGCCTTTTCCATATTACCTTTAACAGCATTAATTAAAGCCTTTGTAATACAATAAGGAGTATTTGCAACATCACAAGTTTTTATGCAATTATAGCATTTGTTTATTTTACATTTTTCCTTTTCTGTTTCTTTAATAAAATTATTATATATTGCTCTTCCCGGCATACCAACAGGGCTATTAATAATTTTTATATCTTTTTTGCTTGCATTTAAATATGCTTTTTTAAATTCATTTGATGCATCACACTCAAAAGTAGTTACAAATCTTGTTGCCATTTGCACACCAGAAGCTCCTAAATCTAAAAATCTTTTTATATCTTTGTTATCCCAAATTCCTCCTGCTGAAATTACAGGGATTTTTTTATTTGTTTCTTCTTCAACTTCTTTAACATAACTAACAACTTCTTTTGTTATTTCTTCTAATTTTGGTTGATTTTCTTCATCAAGCTCTTCCCTTTTAAAACCTAAATGTCCACCAGCTTTTGGTCCTTCTATAACTATCATGTCTGGTGTATATTGATATTTTTTTAGCCAATGCTTTACAATTAATTTACAACATCTAAGCGAAGATACAATTGGAGCAATTTTTGTATTTGAACCTTTTACATATTCAGGTAACTCTTTTGGAATTCCTGCACCTGAAATTATTAAATCAATTTTATTTTTTACACATTCTTTTACAATTTCTTTATAATTACTTAGTGCCACCATAATATTTACACCTAAAATTTTATCTTCTCCAGCAATTTCTCTTGCTAATTTAATTTCTTTTCCTATAGCACGAAGATTGGCTTTCATTGGATTAGTTTTAAAATCCTCTTCTTGATATCCAATATCAGCTGTAGAAATTACACCAATTCCTCCTTCTTTACTAACATTGCCTGCTAATTTGTGTAAAGAAACGCCAACCCCCATTCCTCCTTGAATAATAGGATATTTAGCTTCCTTATTTCCTAACTTTATACCTTGCATATATGTTCCTCCTTATCTAGTTTTCTTTACTAGATTATCACTTGATATATACCTTGTCAACTAGTTGACTGTGCGTTCAATTCCTATTACATAGATTATACCCATATTACGAAAAAATAAAAAATGCTAGAAAACTTTTCTTGCTTTCTAACATTCTTTATTTTTATTATGCTAAAGTTGTTTCTTTATCTTTTATCATTTCACAAATTAAATCTGCTGATTTTTTAACTCCTAAGGTATCACTGTTAATACATATATCATAATTAGATTGATCTTTCCAGTCCTTTTCTGTGTAATACTTATAATGGTTTGCTCTTAGCTTATCAATTCTTTTAATTTCTTTTTCCGCTTTATTTTTTTCTATACCATAAATTTCTGTAGCTCTTTTAACTTTATTTTCTAAATTGCTATAAACAAAAACTTTTACTACATTTTTTCTATCTTTTAAAATAAAGTTTGCACATCTACCTATAATAACACAAGATTCTTTATTTGCAACATCTTTAATTAATTCTGATTCCTTTAAAAATAATTCGTCTGCATTATTTAATCCAAAATAATATCCATTGTTTAGACCTGCTAAGGCATTTCTTTTTTGTTCATTATTTTCAATGTATTCTTCTGATAATCCTGTTTCTTTTGCAAGTTTTTCTATAAATTCTTTGTCATAAAGCTTTATTCCTAATTTATCAGCAATTAATCTACCTATGTATCTTCCTCCTGAACCAAATTCTCTTGAAATTGTAATTATAACTTGTTTATTTAACTGATTATCTGTGCTTGTATCATCTATTAATGCTTGACTTTTATTTTCTCCTTGTTTTAGATGTTTTATTTCAAAAATTAACAAAGTAACTGCTAATATAAATGCTGTTCCATCTGCTACTGGTCCTGCACATAAAACTCCTGTAATACCAAAGAATTTTCCTAATAGTATAAATGCTGGAATTAAAAATAAAATTTGTCTAGATAAAGATAAAATTACACTCTTTATGCTTTTTCCAATTGCTTGGAAAAATATACCTGATGGAATTTGAATTCCATTGCAAATACATAACATAAGATATGTTCTAAATGCTAAACATGCAAATTCCATGTAATTTTCATTACCGCTACCAAAAATTGAAATCAATTTATCTGGTATTGTTTGGAATAATATAAATGCAAAAGTACTTATAATAAGGCTAATTCCTAATACCATTTTTAATGTTGATTTAACCCTATCAAATTTTCTTGCTCCATAGTTGTAACCAAAAATTGGTTGTGAACCTGATGCAATGCCTACAATTATACTATTTAAAATTTGACTGATTTTCATAACAATTCCAAGTACAGTAATTGGAATTTCAGAACCAAATTTAGATTCTGCACCATATTTAGCAAGTAGATTATTTTCAACAGCAACAACAAAAACAAAACTCATTTGTGTTATAAAACTGCTAATTCCTAATGCTAATATCTTTTTTCCAACACTAAATTTGAATTTAAAGTTTTCTCTATTTATATTAATAGATTTGAATCTCTTTAAATAACAAATATTAAAAGCAAAAGTAACAAATTGGCTAAATATTGTTGCAATTGCTGCACCTTCCACTCCCATTTTAAAAATAAAAATTAAAATAGGGTCTAGTATTGTATTTAAAATTGCTCCTGTTACCATGGTTGCCATGGCAAATTTTGGACTTCCATCTGCTCTAATAATAGAATTTAAAGTAGTTCCTATCATCATAAATGGTAATCCTATTGCTATTATTCTTCCATAGCCTAATGCATAATCTCTTAAGTTATCTGTGCATCCAAATATGTTTAATAATTGTGGTAAAAAGATTAATGTAATTGCACAAAAAATAATTGATATAACCAAAGATATAATGATTCCATTACTTACACCTTTTGTCGCTTCTTCTTTTTTCTTTTCTCCTAACTTTAAGCTTAAATAACTTGCTGCACCATCTCCTAACATTAAAGAAAATGCTAGACCTATCATAGTTAATGGGAATACAACATTAGTTGCTCCATTTCCTAAATAACCCACTCCATGTCCAATAAATATTTGGTCAATTATATTATAAAGTGAATTTACTAATAATGATATAATACAAGGAATTGAAAATTTTCTAATTAATTTGCCTATTTTTTCGGTTCCTAGTATGTTTTCTTCTTTTTCCATTTTTTCTCCTCCTTTGTTTTTAAAAAATTAATAACACAACACTAAATAGCCAATGTTGTGCGCACTGTTTATTTTACCATAGTTTGAAATAATTGTCAACAAAAAAAATATCTGCTATAATAAACAAAAGGAGTGATATTTCATGGCATTTGACGGAATTGTAACAAAAGCAATATCAAAAGAAATGCAAACCCTATCAGGTAGTAGAATAGACAAAATATTTCAGCCTAACAAAAATACAATTTTATTAGGTTTTTATTTAGATGGCAAAAACTATTTATTAAACATATGCATAGATCCAACAAACTACCGAATTCACTTGACTACCCACTCTAAACCAAATCCTAAAATAGCACCAAACTTTTGCATGGTACTTCGTAAACACCTTTTAGGATTACATATAAAAAATATTATTACCAATAATTTAGAAAGAGTTGTAATTATAGACTTTGAAGGATTTGACGATATAGACGACATTATATCTAAAAGATTAGTAGTCGAACTTATGGGAAAACATTGCAATATAATTTTGTTAGATGAACAAAACATTATTATAGATAGCTTAAGGCATATTTATAAAGAAGACAACACAAAAAGCATTGTGCCACATATAAAATACACATACCCTACTACTACAAAATACAATTTTTTAGATTGTTTAACTTTTGAAGATTTTTATGGAAAGATTTCTTCACAAACAAATATAAGTGATGTCTTTAATGGTTTTAGCAAAACTTTTGTAGAAGCTTCTATTAACGAACTTTCTATTGATGTTACAAATAAAGATAGTTTAAATACCTTGTATGAATATTTAAAAGACATAATTAATAGAACTGACAATAATTTACTAACATTTAAAACCATTGAAAACAAGAAAAAAGACTATTATTTAGTACCAAGCAAAACTTCAGAACTTGAGCCTTTTCATTTAAATTTTTTCATAGATGATTTTTATTACGAAAAGGAATCAAAAGAAGCTTTTAAATCTTACCGTGATAGTATTTTAAAAATGATTTTAGGTATTTTAGACAAGTATAAAAAACGTCTTTTAAATATTAACGAAAAGCTTCATTCTTGTGAAAATATGGAACAATATCAACTATATGGCGAACTAATTACAGCTAATTTATATAAAATACAAAATGAAAATTTAAAAGAAATTACTTTAGATAATTATTATAATAATGAAAAAATCACTATTCCTTTAGATGAAAAATATACCACAGCTGAAAATGCAAAAAGATTTTTCAAAAAATATCATAAACTTAAAAACACTTTAGAAATTGTAACTATTCAAAAAAAAGAAACTTTGCAAGAATTAAGTTATATAGAAAGCATTATATATGAATTAGAAAATTGTAATTCAATACAAGATGTTTCTGAAATATTTGAAGAAATTTCTGAAAATGTTATTTTTAAAGAAAAAACAGAGGCTTTAAAACATAAGAAAAAACAAAAAGTAAAAAAATCTTCTCTTACCAAAAATAAAAATGTTTCTTTTAATCCTCTAAAATATACAATTGATGGATATACTTTATTGGTGGGAAGAAATAATAAAGAAAATGACTATTTAACTTTAAAATTTGCTAAAAAAACAGATTTATGGATGCACACACAAGATATTCATGGCAGCCATGCTATTTTAAAACTCGATAATACTAATTTACCTGACAACAATGTTTTATTAAAATGTGCTCAAATAGTTGCTTACCATAGCAAAGCTAGAAATTCCTCAAATGTACCTGTTGATATTTGTGAAGTTAAATATGTTAGAAAACCTGCAAATAGCAAACCTGGTATGGTAATTTATAGTAATCAAAAAACTTTATATGTTAAGCCAAATAAAGAGATGTAGATGATTTTTCTACACCTCTATTTTATTTTATATAAACATTAGCATTGTTAAAACAGTAACTAGTATTACTTCCCCTCTTGACCATTCTTTTGGTAAAACTTCCAGTTCACTACTTCCGTCTTTCTCATTTGTTGTTGTTACTTGATAGTAAGATACATCAGTAGCCTTAAAAAGTAATTCTATTGCTTGTGCATTATTTGCTGTATTGTGTTGTATTTCAACATAATAACTTCCTACTAAAACATTTCTTCTAGTATATAATTCTATTTTTAAATATTTATCACTAATGCTTTCTGTGTTATTTATAAGTCCCCTAATTCTACCATTAACATATGTTGCATCTGCTTGATAAATAGTAACTGCAGAATTATTGTCTACCCTATCTATGTCTTTATAAGTAGAGTTTAAACCTATATTAATTAAAAAATCTGAAAGTACAAAAATTCCTGCAATTATTAGTATATATATTAGAAATTTTTTTAATGTGTTCATTTTATTTCCCCATTTCTATTTTTCTACTTCTAATATTATACCAGATTTTTCCTAGAATTTCAACATTTCTATCTCTTTTCCTAGAAAAGTAGAATAAATATAGGTATGATTTACCTTTCTATTTAATGCTTGTTCTAAAGCTCGTTTATATAAACTTAGCTGTGTTTTGTACTTGTTAACCAATTCTTCTTCTGTTTGCACAAAATCAGTTTTATAGTCTAGTAAAATAAGTTCATTATTGTTATTTATATAATATAAATCAATAATTCCTTGTACTAATATTTCGTCTGAAATATCTTCTTCGTAAATTTCTTTAGCTGGTATGTTAATATAAAAAGGTTTTTCTTTTTGAATTTCTTTGGCAGATTTCATTTCTTTCCATATTTTTGTTTGTGTAAATTTTAAAATTGCATCTACATTTATATTGTCTGCCTCATTTGCTGTTATAATTTCTTTATTTATCAATTCTTGAATTAATTCTTTTGTTGCTTTTAAATCATATTCTTTATTTATATCAAGTTTTTGCATACACAAGTGTAATAATGTTCCTTTTTGAGCCCCTGTTAACTTTAAATTTTCTTCTTTTTGTTGAAATTTAGGTAATGGAAAATTAATTTTAATTTCTTCATGTTCTTTTTGCTTTAACTTGGTAACAGAGGTTTTAGTTGGAATTTTAGTAGATAATTCATAATTGTATTTAATATTTAAAAGTTTTTCTATTTCTTCTATTTTTTCTTGTTCTACATGTGTTTCTTCTACTTTTTTTATAATGTCAGTTTCTTCTTGCTTTATAGATTTGCAAAAATCCATAACTTGATTTTTTGTATATACATTAAAATCTACAATCTCTTTAAGATTATCTTTTTTACAAAAATATACTAATAAAATCCAATCTATAAATTTAATATATTTTTTCAATAATATAGAATTTAATTTAGATATTTCTTGATACTTTTTCAAGTCTTTTTCATAATTCTTTTTTATTCCTGTAATAAATAACTTTTCTTTTGCTCTAGTTAAAGCAACATATAAAATTCTCATTTCTTCAGATAATGTTTCTTTATAAAGTACATCTCTAATAGCACATTTGCTTAATGTGTCATATTGCACCTGTTTTTCATAATCTATATATTTTACACCCAGTCCTAAATTTTGATGTAATAAAATGTTTTGGTTTAAATCCATTAAGTTAAATTGCTTTCCTGTGCTAGATAAAAACACAACTGGAAATTCTAGACCTTTGCTTTTGTGAATACTCATTATTCTAATTACATTGTCATTTTCTCCTATTATTTTTGCAGAGCCCATATCTCCACTACTTAGATGCAATTTTTCGATAAAATGAATAAAATTGTATAATCCTTTAAAACTTGCTGTTTCATATTGTTTAGCTCTTTCAAATAACATTTTCAAATTTGCTTGTCGCAGAGCTCCATTTGGCATAAGTCCAACATAATTATAATATCCTGTGTCTAAATAAATTTTCCAAATTAATTCATCTAATGCTAAGTATTCTTGCTCTTTTCGCCATTGTGATAATTGTTCCAAAAACTTTTCTATTTTTTGCCTTAATTCTGCATTAACTGAAATTTTTGCCTTTTGTAAACACATATAAAAATTATCTTTTTTGTCAGCTAAACGAATTTGAATTAATTCATCATCAGTAAATTTGCCAATATTTGACCTCATAACTGTTACTAGCGGAATGTCTTGTATAGGGTTGTCTATAATTTTTAATAAACTCATTATTGTTTGGATTTCAATTGAATCCAAATATTCTTGAGAGCTATCTGAAAATACTGGCATTTGTAAATTTAAGATTTCTTGCTCATATATTGGAGCTGTTTGTGATGTTGACCTTAATAAAATTACAATGTCTTTGTATTTAATATCTCTATATTTTTCTAGTTTTTTGTCCCATACCTGAAATTTGCTTTCTATTAATTGGTTTATTTTGTTTGCTACAAATTTTGCTTCTATTTCTATGTCTAATAAATTTTCTTCTTCATCAGTTGTTTCATCATTTTCTGCAATTTCGGTGTTAGGATTTATAATATCAATTTCTATTTTTTCATTTTGGTTACTTTCTGGATAGTTAGCACCTAAATTCAAATATTCTTCTTCTGTATAGTCAATATCTCCTAATTCTTTACTCATTATTGAGTCAAATACTGTATTGGTAAATTGTAAAATATTTTGCTTACTTCTAAAATTTTTAAATAGTTGTATTTTTAAGTTTTCATCTTCTTTTCTTGTTTCTTTTTTCTGGTAAGTTTCATATTTATTTAAAAATAATTCTGGCATAGCTTGTCTAAATTTATAAATACTTTGTTTTACATCACCAACCATAAATATGTTATTTCCTCTTGATATTGAAGTTAATATGTATTCTTGTACTAAATTACTGTCCTGATATTCATCTATTGCTATTTCTTCAAATTTTTGCTTATATTTTTTAGTTACTTCTTCACAATTTTGCAAGATGTTTAATGCAAAATGCTCTATATCACTAAAATCCGCTATGTTTTTTTCTCTTTTTTGTTTTGAAAATTCTTTATCAAATTCCAAAATTAAATTTTGCAATTTTAATAAAATAGTGTACATATTATATATATCTTCGTTTGCTTCTTTTGAATTACAAATAAGTATTTTATTTAATAATGTATTTAGTTTTTTCTTAATTTCATCTCTTGTTTTTTTTGCCTCCTCTTTTATTGCTGATTCAACTTTTTGTCTTGGCCAAGTTATAAATTGTATATTTTCAGCTATTTGGTATGCTTTATCCCAATTATCCAAATTGTTTTTTAAAGTTTCCAATTGATCTATATCACTTCTAATTGTTTGAGAAAATTTTTCTAATTCTATTTCAGTTTCTAAATTTTCTTTGACTTTTTCTAAGATAGAAATATCATCTTTTAATTCTTCGCCTACACTTTCAAGCAAAATTTTTCCCCAAGGAGTTGTACTAAAATCTTCATTTTCCTTTTCTTTTAGGTTAAACATTTCAATTTTTTCTTGTAACCATTTTTGTGGATATGGATTGCTTTGAATATAATTATATATTTTTAAAATTAAGTCTTTTAGTGGTGTATCATCTCTGTAACTAGTGTATATGTTAATTAATTGTAGAAAGTCTTTATCTTCTGCTTCATATTTTTCTTCAAAAAGTTCTTCTATAATTTCTTGCTTTAATAACTCTATTTCTGTTGTATCAGCAATCCTAAAGTTAGGAGATACATTTTCTAATTCATAAAAATTATTTCTTACTATGTCTAGGCAAAATGAGTCTATTGTACAAATACTTGCTTTATTTAATAATGTAATTTGCCTTTGTAAATTTTCGTCTTCTGGATTTTCTTCTAGTTTTTTATATATTGCATCTAATACTCTTTCTCGCATTTCAGATGCAGCACTGTTAGTAAATGTTACTACTAATAATTTATCTATGTCAATTTTTTCATTTATTATTTTATTTATAATTCTTTCTACAAGAACTGCTGTTTTACCACTACCTGCAGCAGCGGCTACTAATATATTAGAATTTTTTTCATATATTGCATCTTGTTGCTCTAAGGTCCATTTTACTTCACTCATTTTAGCTTCATTCCTTCCTAATGTATAGCCTATTTTATTTGCTTGTATTTTATCATTGTTTTTATTTTTTTACAATAACAACAAAAAAGCAGAATTCTACTTTTTATAGAATTCTACTTTTTAATATTATATAATTTTTTTCTTTTCTTCATCTAAATACTGATTAATTTGTTTTAAAATGTCATTTGTTCTATCATCAGCATCAGCTGCTTCTTTTGTAATATCTGCTTTGTCAGAACGCATTGCTTTTGGTAACTCTTCTTCATTTATATTAGTTGACTGTGTATTTTGTTCTTCTTCTAATTCTTTTTTATTATTATTTAATAATTCATCAACTTTGCGTAAATTTGCTTCCTCAATTTTATTTGGATTTGTTGGCTTGTTTTTTACTTCTTGATTAATAGGTTTTTTTGATGATTTTCTTTTTTTATTATGCGAACTTTGATCTTTTCCATAGTAGTAATATCTTTCTTCATATTTTTTAGCAGATACTGGAAGTTTATTTACTACTACTCCCGCTAGTTTTCCACCAACATTTTTTATATTTTTTATAACTCTTTCTAGAGCATCTTTTTTTGTACGTTTATGTGCTGTTACTATAATGGTAGAATCTGCAATTCTAGACAAGATAATAGAGTCTGTAACCAATTCACAAGGTGTACCATCTATAATAATAATATCACAAATAGCTTTTAATTTTTCTAATAACTGTATCATTTCCGCTGATACAAGTAATTCAGAAGGATTTGGTGGCACACTTCCTGCTGGCATTAAATATAAATTTTCTACTTCTGTCTCTTGAATATATTTTACAATGTTTTCTGCTAAATTCTTTTTATCTGTTAAATCAATTTCTGATAAACAATTAGACAACCCCGGTTTTGGTGTTGCACCAAATATAACATATTGCCTACCTTTTCTCATATCTGCATCTATTAGGACAACTTTTTTTCCAGCTTGTGCAAAAGTAACAGCTAAATTAGAAGCTACCCAACTTTTTCCTTCTCCTGGTAGAGTAGAGGTTATTAATAAAGTTTGCATCCTTTTACTTGCATTCATAAATTGGATATTTGTTCTTAATGTTCTAAAAATTTCCGAAATAGGAGATTTTGGATCTTTATGTGCAATTACTTCTTTTCTCATTTTCTTTTACCTCCTCTTTCGTTTTCAAAATTTTCTATCATAGGAATTGAAGCCAAAACTGGTACTCCAAAGCTTTTTTCTATATCTTCTGCTGTTTTTATTGTAGTATCTAGCATATTAGAAATTAATGCATAAGCAATTGCTACTACACATCCAATTAATGCAAACATAATAACATCTCTTGTATGGTTTATGTTAGATGGTGCATTTGCAGTTTCTGCTTCATCTACTACATGAACATTGTTTATATTATAAATTTCTTTTACTTTATCTGTAAAAACTTTTGCAATTTCGTTAGCTACTTTAGATGCATAAGTTGCATTTTCGTCAGAAACTATTATTTCTATTAATTCTGTATCTTTTACAGAACTAACTTGTATGTTTTTTCTAAGTGTTCCTTCATTAATATCAATACCTAAATTTGAAATAACTTGTCGTAAAACATTTTTACTTTTTACTAATTCACTATAAGTAGATACTAATTTTGAGTTTAATGTTAAATCTGTTGTTGTAATAGTTTCAGTTGATGCATCGCTTGAATTTGCCGAATTTTCTAATGATGTTGCTAATACAAGTGTTGTAGATGAAGTATACATTGGTATTACAAAACCAACAGAATATATAACTCCAAGTGCTATAAATATTAATATAATTAATATTATTTGTATTTTTTTATTCCAAAATATGCTAATTAATTCTTTTAAATCTAACTCTTCCATAAATCCCCCTTAGCTATTCTTCTTCTGTTTCTTTTTTATTTTTAATTACACTATTTATTATGTTACCTATTATTATTAATATTAATCCTATAACTAATAAAATATAACCATAATTTTTTATATTGTTTAGCAATTCTGCTAGTATATTTCTTAATGCTTCAGAAATAGCTGTATTTAAAATTGTTAATGCTTGTATTTTTATTTTCATATTAACAAAAGTATTAATGAAAATATAGAATATACCTGAAACTGTTAAAGATACTCCAATTTGTGTAACTGCTTTGTAAATTTTCTTCATATTTAATAATAATAATAATATAAAAGTTACACCAATTGTAATTAATAATCCTTTTTTAGCTAATTCAATATAAGTTTTTGCATGTTCATAAACATTATGTATTTGGGTTTCATAACTACTAAAACTTGAAATCGTTTTTGTATATTCACTACATATTTTGTCTGCTAGTGTATCTATTGCATTTCTTTGTGTTATATTAAACCTTGATATTACCATTGTTTTTTCTATATTTTCATTTAAATTATCTTTTATTTCTTGTGTATCAATTTTGTCTGATGTTCCATCATATATATTATTAATTATTATTTGTGTATCTTTTTGTATTTTTTCTTTTGATACAATATTGTCAAATGCACTTTCATCTAGTCCAGATTGATAAATATAATTTTCAAAGTTTGATTTTATTTCTTCTTGAATTTTATTATAATAATCAACTTCTTCTAATTTTGATAATAGATAGTTTTTTTCTAGTATTGTAGAAGAGGTTAAATTGATTACTAAAAATAAAATGGTTGCAATAGCTAGAATAATTGATATTATATATTTTATAATAGTTGATATTACTTTCATATTTTTCCCCTTTCTACTTTACTAATTCTGCATATACTACATATCTTTGTGTTGCATAGCCTATGTTATTAAATG
>CANQTU010000031.1 GCA_947626925.1 uncultured Clostridia bacterium
TTTAGACAATGGGCAAATAAAATAATAAAAGAATACATGATAAAAGGATTTGTTTTAGATGATGCTAGATTTTTAAAAGGTGGTAAAGTAAATAAGCAATATTTTGATAACTTATTAGAAAGAATAAAAACAATCCGTGCAAGTGAAAGAATGTCTTACCAAAAAATAACAGACTTATTTATAGCAACATCTATTGATTATAATAAAAAATCTGAAGAAGCCTATTTATTTTTCAAAATTGTCCAAAATAAATTGCATTATGCGATAACAGGACATACTGCAGCAGAATTAATTTATGAAAGAGCAAATGCAAATAAAAAAAATATGGGATTGACAATATGGGAAGGAGCACCAGATGGAATTATATACAAATATGATATTAGCATAGCTAAAAATTACTTAAATGAGGAAGAATTAAGAAAACTAAATAATTTAACTGTATTTTTCTTAGATTATGCCGAAGCAATGGCAGAAGAAAATCAAGTAATGACAATGAAAAATTGGATAGACGAAACTGATAATCTTCTAAAATTCAGAAAAAAGGAAATATTGCAAAATGCTGGAAAAATATCACATAAACAAGCTATTGAAAAAGCTAATAAAGAATATGAAAAATTTAAAGTAAAACAAGATTTACAATATATTTCTAGTATGGATGAAATGTATCAAAGATATTTGAAAGAAAACAATAATAAATAAAAACAAAAAGTTCATTAAGTGTAATTAAATTCACTAAATGAACTTTTTATATTTTACTATTGCAAATCAAAATTTAAAAAAGGTATAAAATTCATAAATAAATAAGTATAAAAAGCAGCAAAAAGACCATGCAAAAGTTTTCCAAATAGATATGGTTTTATTGATAAATCTGTTTTAGCTATTATGCTCCATACTTGAAGTAAAACAGAAATTCCACCAAAGCCAAGTAAAAAAGCAGTTAAAACAATGTTTATTGATAATTTTTTACAAGCAATTGATGAGATAGTTTGTATTCCATTAGTTATTTCAAGTATTCCAGTTAATATACCTTGAATAAAACTAGTATCTATATTAAGAAAATTAAATATTGGATATAGCGAATAGCTTATGTTATTAAGTAATCCACTTGCTTTTAAAATAGATATAATACTAGAAAAAATAACTATAAATCCACCAATTAAAAGTATTGTAGAAGTACTGCTAGTGATACTTTCTGCCAATATTTCTCCAAGGTTAGAAATAGAGGCTGTTTTTTTTGATTCTTTAATATTACTATATTTAGAAGTTTCTAACATAGTATTTTTTCCTTTTTTCCAATAGCGAAAAATAAATCCAGTTGATATACAAGCTAAAATATGAGTAATAAATAACAAAAGTCCAATAGTTGTATTTCTAAACATTAAAATTCCAACAGTACCAATAATAAATAAAGGTCCAGAGTTATTAGTAAAACTAAGTAATCTTTCGCATTCTTCTTTGCTACAAATATTGTTTTGTCTAAAGGTACTTGCAATTTTTGCACCAACAGGGTACCCACTAATTATTCCCATAACAAAAGCAAATGAGCCTTCACCACGAACATTAAAAAGTGGTTTCATAAGCTTGTTTAGAAATTTCCCAAATATATTAATAATATTTGTGTGCATTAATAATTCTGTTGCTACAAAGAAAGGAAAAAGTGAAGGTATTACAGAATTTGCCCACAATGCTAAACCAGCTTTTACTGCTGGTAAGTTGCTTTTTGAGAAAATTAACAAGCAAAAAGTAAAACATAAAAATATAAAGGGAAGAATATTTCTTTTCAATTTAACAACATAAATATTAATATTTGACTTTGCTGTCATATAATTAGTCCTTTCTTTATTTTACCTATATTATCAAATATATTTGTAAAAAAAATAAATTATGAATTATAGAGTTTATAAAAATACCAAAATGGAATTATAGATGCATGTGTAGATGATTTAAAATTGTTAAGTTTTTATAAAAATTAAAAAAACAATTGACAAAAATGTAAATATGTAGTAACTTATTTACATAAGCTGCTATTGATTTTAAAAATATTGAAATTAAATGTATATGTATATTTTAAAATAGGAATAATAGTAGAAAAAGAGAAAACAAAAGATATAGGAGGATTAGTAATGAAAGAAAAGAAAAAAGCAAAAAGAGCGTTTAACAAGGGAATTACGCTAATAGCTTTGGTAATAACAATTATTGTATTATTGATATTAGCAGGAGTAAGCATAGCAACATTAACAGGTGACAATGGAATACTAACAAAGGCTCAAACAGCAAAAACAGAGACAGAAAAAGCAAGTGAAGAAGAACAAATAAAATTAGCAGCTATGAATGCAGCAATGAACACACAGGGTTATAAATACGAGACAGAGGATGGGCAAAAAGTACCAATTCCAGCAGGATTTGCACCAACACAAACAGAAGGAGAAAACTCTATAAAAGATGGAGTAGTAGTTGTAGATGAAAATGGAAATGAGTTTGTATGGATACCATGTACATTAGACGAATTTAATAAACAAAGAAAAACAGAAGAAGGTTGGTCATCAAAACAATGGTGGTATAATGGAGGAACATGGGGAGACAGCCAGCCCAACCAAGAAAAAATACAAAATAGTATAACAAACAATGGAGGATTTTATATAGCAAGATATGAAGCAGGAGTCCCAAAAGAAGCAACAGAATTTTATGCTAACTCAGACGGAGCAGAATATAAACGTACAACGGAATTTAACACAGGAAGAGATACATCTGCATATAAACCAGTAAGTAAAAAGGGAGTACAAGCATGGAATTTTATAACTCAGCAAAACGCAAAAAAAGCAGCTGGAAGAATGATTGCTAATAATGGAGTACAAAGTTATTTAATAGATTCACATGCATGGGATACAACATGTAGAGTGATTAGAGACAAGGTAGGAAAAGATGTATTAGATTCAACAACATGGGGAAATTATTATAACAACGATAAAACTAAATATGAAAATCTAAATACCTTATATGCATTACACACTTATAATAAAAATGGTAGTGATGGATGGGGTTATGCATCAACATATAGTAAAAGGCAAGTAACAGGAGCACCAAAAGCAAAAGGTTATAACAGACTAGAATTGTCAACAGGAGCAAGTGACGATTTCAAAGCGTATAATATCTATGACCTAGCAGGAAATGTATGGGAATGGACAACAGAAAACGGAACAACAGCGGACAATAGTGGTGGTAGTGGAGATATGGATGATATAGCAGACAAAGATGAAAACCTAGACGGCAACGCTGTTTTTCGTGGTGGTGGCTTCTACCACAATGGTGGCAGCGACCCTGTGGTGCACTCTAGCGGCAACCAAAGTGCTGCTACTTACTACTTCGTCGACTTAGGGTTCCGTGTTGTGCTTTATCTTAGTAACCCAATAGGATAATACAATCGATATAGATATGAATAAACACAAAAATTTTACTGGGAATGTCATAAATTTTGTGTAATTTGAAAAAGTATTTAAAAAAATACTTCCTTATGATAAAATAAAAAAATCATATAGGAGGTATTTTTTAAATGAAAGAAAAAAATGAAGAAGATGAATTAATGGAAAAATTAGCAAAAGAAATGATAAAAAATGGAGATGTAAAATCAGCATTTGATGTAGAAGAAAAATTAAGAAAATCATTTGGTAAAATAATAAAATCAATGTTAGAAGCTGAAATGAATGAGCATTTAGGTAATGAAAAATATAAACATGAAGATAACAAAGAGGAAAATTATAGGAATGGATATAGTAGAAAAAAAGTAAAATCAAATTTAGGAGAAATAGATTTAAATATTCCAAGAGATAGAAAAGGAGAATTTGAACCAGTAGTAGTACCAAAACATAGTAGAGATATTTCAAGATTAGAAACACAAATAATAGAATTATATGGAATGGGAAACACAACAAGACAAATATCAGATTTTGTAGAAAATCTTTATGGATTTGAAGTATCAGCAGAAATGGTAAGTAATATAACAGATAAAATAATACCAGAGATGGAAGAATGGAAAACAAGAAGATTAGAAGAAATATATCCATTTTTATACATAGATGCAATACATTTCAATGTAAAAGAAAATGGAGTAGTAGGAAAAAAGGCAGCATATATAGCAATGGGAATAAATTTAAGTGGAATAAAAGAAGTATTGGGAATATATATAGGAGAAAATGAGACATCAAAATTTTGGATGACAGTATTTAATAACCTAAAAAATAGAGGAATAAAAGACATAATAATATTATCATCAGATGGATTAACAGGAATAAAAGAAGCAATACAAGTAGCATTTCCAAAGACAGAACATCAAACATGTATAGTACATTTAACGAGAAATACATTAAAATATGTATCACATAGAGACAAGGGAAAGTTTGCACAAGATTTAAAAGCGATATACACAGCATCAGATGAGGAAATAGGAAAGAAATTAATGTATGAAACAGCAGAAAAATGGAAAGAGAAATATCCTACAGCAATGGACAGATGGGAAGAAAATTGGGGAATAATAAGTCCATTCTTTAAGTTCAGTCAAAAGATAAGAAAAATGATATATACAACAAATACAATAGAAAGTCTTAATAGTTGTTATAGAAGATTAAATAAAGCGAGAAATGTATATCCAACGAAAGAATCATTAATGAAAGTATTATATTTATCAACAAAGAAGGTAACAAAGAATTGGACAAGTAAGGTTCCTGAATGGGGTGAATGTTTAAAGGAATTAGAAATAATGTATGAAGGCAGAATATAAAAATAACTGTCAACATACTAATAATAGTACATTGACAGTTATATAATTATATATTAATATTATTATCATAAGGATGTATTGAAATTACACAAAAATATTTACAGTCTCATTTTACTTACAAAGCGCCACTTCAAATGGTGGCGTTTTTTGTGCTTTTAAAAACATAAAAAACGCAAAATAAAAAAAGAAACGTTATTAGTATATTAGAAGAATTAAACAACAATATGAAGATAATTTTACTTGCTTTTTTCATAAATATATAGTAGAATAAAACCGACTAAACTTAAATAGTTCAAAAAGAAGAAACAAGCAAAAAGGAGTGAATTTCTTGGAACTAAAAAGCGAAATAGAAAAACTTAAAATAGCCAAAGACAAAGTATTGTATAATGAGCCAATGAAAAAACACACAACTTTTAAAATCGGTGGCTTAGCAGAATGCCTTATAAAAATAGACAATCAAGAAGAACTAAAAAAAATATTACATCTAGCTGAGCAAAAAAACATACCAATAACAGTAATAGGCAATGGTAGTAATCTATTAGTTTTAGACCAAGGAATACGTGGAATCACTTTATTGATAAATCTAGAAAAAATTGACATTAATCGACAAGATGGAGCAATACAAGCCACTGTAGGCGCTGGAGAAAAACTAGGAAAGTTAGCACAAGTTTGCTTAAAAGAAGAAATTACAGGGCTTGAAGAATTATCTGGAATACCAGGCACCATAGGTGGCGCTATTAGAATGAATGCTGGTGCACATGGTAAAGAAATGAAAGATATTGTAAAAACAGTAAAATGTATTGATTACCAAGGAAATGAAAAACAATTTAAAAACGAAGAACTACAATTTGAATATAGAAGTAGTATATTCAAAAAAGAAAAATACATAATTACAGAAGTAACATTAGAATTACAAAAAGGAAACAAAAGTGAAATAAAAAGTAAAATGGATGAATATGCGCAATACCGTAAAGAAAAGCAACCTATTGAATATCCAAGTGCAGGAAGTACATTTAAAAGAGGAACAGACTTTATTACTGCAAAGCTTATTGATGAAGCAGGTTTAAAAGGATATGCAATAGGAGACGCTGAAGTTTCAACCAAGCATAGTGGATTTGTAATCAACAAAGGAAATGCTACTGCATCAGATGTTTTAGCATTAGTAAAACACATACAAGAAAAAGTATATGAAAAATTTGGAAAGCATATAGAATTAGAAATTGAAATAATTGGAAAATAAATGTGTAAGAGGAAGGAAAGAAAGCAGAAATGAACGGTTTTATGCAATGGTTTAAATCAAGCAACAAAATGAAAAGATGGATATTTTTAATATTAATAGGAATTTTACTTGCTTGTTATGGATTAGCAGAAATAATAGTAATGAAAGAAATTTCATTTCAAGAAGTAGGCAAAGTAGTTGTTATATTTGTATTAGGTTTTATATCTATTGTATTAGGATTAATTTTCTTAAACAAAAGAACTCTAGAAGTTCTAATAGAATCAACAGACGAACGTATGGAAAACAAGAAAAATGTAAATGTAAAATCACTTATATTTGACAAAACTGTATATGATCAAGGACCTAATATAGTTGTAATTGGTGGAGGAACAGGGCTAAATACTGTACTTTATGGACTAAAAAATTACACAAGTAATTTAACAGCAATTGTAACAGTTTCAGATTATGGTGACGGTGTCACAAACTCAAGAAAACAATTAGAAATGTTACCTTTAGATGATATAAAAGACAGTATTGTTTCTCTTGCATCAAAAGAAGGAGAAATTGATAAACTATTCAATTATGAATTTACAAAAGGAAAATTAAAAGGGCTTAATTTTTCAGACATTTATTTTTCAGCCATGAAAGAAATTAATGGTAACTTCGAAGATTCTATAATAAAAACTAATGAAGTATTAAATATGATAGGAAAAGTTATTCCTGTAACATTAGACGAAATGAAAATTGTAGCAGAATTGGCTAATGGTTATATAGTAGAAGAAAGAAACAAAATTCCAGAAATCGTATCAGATAAAGTAACTTCTATTAATCGTATATTTTTAAATCCATCTAATTGCAGACCAGCACCAGGTGTAATGGAAGCAATTAAAAATGCTGATTGCATTATTATAGGACCAGGAAGCTTATATACAAATGTAATACCAAACTTATTAGTTGGTGGAGTAGTAAGAGCAATTAAAGATAGTAATGCTATAAAAGTTTATATTAGTAATATAATGACAGAACCAGGACAAACTGATAATTATAGTGTATCTGACCATATAAATGCGATAACAGAACATTGTGGAACAGGTATTATAGATTATTGCATTTATGACACAGGAGAAATTATACCAGAATTTATAAAGAAATATAATATGGGCGGACAAGACTTAGTAGAACAAGATATTGACAAGGTAAAAGGAATAAAATTCTTACAGAGAAATTTATCTATGATATCAAATGGACTTATAAGACATGACCCTAATTTAGTAGCTTCATCAATAATTGAATTGGTCTGTGACGATTTAAAATATCAAGACAAACAAAATGATCCACAATATTTAATGTTAAATAATAAATTAAGAGAAGATAAAAGAATAAATAAAATCAAAAAGACAATGCAGAAAAAAGAACAGAAGAATAAAGTAGAGGAAACTAGAGTTGGAAAGCATAAGGTAAAAAATAAAGGAAAAAGTAAAAGCAAAAGTAAATTTAGTAATAAATATAGTGAAAGAATTGCATCTATTCGCGAGGCAGATGAAAGAATAAAAAGAAAAAATTCTAAAGGAATGCCTACAACTGAAAAGAAAACAGCAAAAGAAACTAATACAAGCGATAATAAAAAACCAAAAAAAGAAGAAAATAATGTGGAAAAGCCAAAACAAAATGATAAAAAGCCCCAAAATCCAAAAAAATCAAAAAATAAAAAAGTAGGAAAAAGAATGAAATAAAAAGGGGGATAATTATGAAAATTACAAAGGAAAATTTAAATTTAGAAGAAGGACTAAAGAAAGAATGGTTATTAACAAATGGAATAGGGGGATTTAGTTCATCAACTGTAATTGGTGCTAATACAAGAAAATATCATGGGTTATTAGTAGCACCATTAGTACCACCTGCAAGAAGATTTCTAATTTTATCTAAATTAGATGAAAGTATAGAAATAAGAAATAAAAAATATGATTTATATACAAATATTTGTCAGTCTTATATATCTCATGGGCACGAATATCAAGAAGAATTTAGAAGAGATTATGTACCTATTTTTAAATATAAAGTAGGAAAAGTCGAAATAACAAAAATGATATGTATGGAATATGGACATAACACAGTAGGAGTATATTATAAAGTTAAAAATGGTGGAACAAAAGCAAAATTAACATTAGCTCCTATTGTCAATTTCCGTGATTTTCATCAAATGAGTACAGGTCGAAAGTTTAATATAAGACAAGAAATAAACAAGGCAAAAGTAAAATTAATAATTGATGACAATTCCCATACACCTGTGTATATGCATATATCAGAAGGGGAATATATAGAACATAAAGATGATACTTTTTCAAATATGTTTTATATAGAAGAAGAAAAAAGAGGCTTTTATCCAGAAGAAAATCATGCTGTACCGGGAGTTTATGAAATAGAAATACCAGCAAAGCAAGAAAAAGAAATATCTTTTGTATGCTCATTGGAAGAAAATATTGAGCAAAAAAATGTTAGAAGATTTATTAACAACGAAATAATTCGTTTAGGTGAAATATTTAATGAATCTTTATTAATAGATAATAGAAAAACAAATAAAACTGAAAAAGAAATAGCTAGAGATGATTTAATAAGAACTTATTTAATGTCAGCAGATAATTTTGTTATATATAGACCAAACTTTAGATTACATAGTATTGTGGCTGGTTACCCTTGGTTTCTAGACTGGGGACGTGACACTTTAATTGCTTTTGAAGGTCTATTATTAATTCCAAAAAGGTTTGAGGTAGCAAAAGAGGTTTTATTAACTATAATTAGAGATGTAAAATATGGATTAGTACCTAATGGATATTCTGGTTATGATAGCAGACCACTATATAATAGTGTTGATGCATCTTTATTACTATTTGAACAAGTTCAAAAATATATACAGTATACAAATGACATTGAGTTTGTAAAAAAAGAAATATATCCAATTTTAAAAGATGTAATTGAAAATTACTGTGAAGGAATTGATGTAGACAGTAATAATATATATTTAGACTCTTCAGATAAACTAATTGTATCTGGAACAGAAGAGACGCAAAATACTTGGATGGATGCTAAAGCAAATGGTGTAGCTGTTACTCCAAGGAATGGAAAAGCAGTTGAAATAAATGCAATGTGGTATAATGCCAACTGTATAATGGCAGATTTAGCAAAGAAATTTGGACATCCATTACAAGCTAAAAAATATAAAGAATTAGCCGAAAAATGCAGAAGTTCTTTTAATGCAAAATTTTATAATGAAGAAAAGAAATGTCTATATGATGTAATAGGAGATGACAAAATAAGACCAAACCAATTATTTGCTTTAAGCTTAACATATCCAGTATTAGAGCCAAATTCAGTACAAGCAAATCAAGTTATAGAAACAGTAGAAAAGAAATTATTAAATAATTATGGTTTAAAAACTTTAGCAAAAGGTGAAGAGAACTATGTAGAAGTATATGAAGGCAGTCCTGAAAAAAGAGACAGTAGTTATCATCAAGGTATTACTTGGCCATGGTTATTAGGTTTATACTATAATAGCTTAAAAAATAGTTTACAGACGGCCAAAACTGCTGAAGAAAAGAAAAAGTGGAATGAAAAAATAGAAAAACTTATTGAGCGTACCACAAAAACATTTGAAAAAGAAATTTATGATATTGGTTGTATTGGTGGAATAGCTGAAATATATGACTCTAAAAAACCACAATTACCAAAAGGAACAATTAACCAAGCTTGGAGTGTGGCAGAAATATTTCGTATTATATTGGGAAGGTAGGAAACTAACTAAATGCTATCAATTGAAAATCTAGAAAAAGAATTGAAAAATAAAGAATTACGAAGTCTTTACCTTCTATATGGAGAAGAATTGTTTTTATTAGAATCTTCTTTAAAAAAAATTAAAAATTTATTTGGAGAATGTATAAAAGGAATTAACTATATTACAATTGATGAAACAAATTGTAATCAATTAATTAGTGATTTAGAAACACCAAGCTTTGGATACCCTAAAAAATTAATTATTGCTAGAAATACAGGGCTATTAAAAAAAGAGGGCAAACGAAAAAATGCAGAACTATCCAAATTAAAAGAAAAAATAGTGAACTATTTAAATGAAAACATAGAAACTTTAAAACAAAGTGTTATATTAGTTTTTGTTGAAGAAGAAGCAGATAGCAAACAAAAATTATATGCTACAATAGATAAATTAGGAGTTGTATGTCAATTTGCTTATCAGAAGCCATTGCAAATAGAAAAAAGGTTAAAAGCTATTTGCAATGCTTATAAGGTGCAAATAGACGATAGTAACCTACGTTATTTTATTGAATGTTGTGGCACTAATATGCAAGAATTAATTAACGAAATTAGAAAATTAATAGAGTATGTAGGAGAAAATGGCAAAATACAAAAAGATGATATTGACAAATTAGTTATAAAAAAGCTAGAAAGTGTAATTTTTGACTTAACAGATGCACTAGGTAAAAAAAACATTGACAAAGCATTAGAAGTTTTGAAAAATTTAATTTATGCAAAAGAACCCTTGCAAAAAATTTTAATTACCTTATATAATCATTTTAAAAAATTATACTTTGTAAAACTTTCAATAAAATATAATCAAGATATAATAGGAAGTTTAAACTTAAAGCCTAATCAAACATTTTTAGTAAACAAATACAAAACACAAGCAAATTATTTTAAAGAAGAAGAATTAAAAGAAATTTTGCAACAATTAAGAGATTTAGATTATGAATATAAAAATGGATTAATTGATTTGCAAATAGGATTAGAATCAATTCTTTGTAAATATTGCTCATAAAATGTATATAAAACCATATTAATGATAAAAATAATAAAAAGAAAATTTATTATTATTAAAGGTGGTTTTATGTTAAAAAATAAAAATAAGAAAAAATTTAAAATTATAAGTATAATAGCATTCATATTAACTGCTATTATACTTTTTATTATATTATTTCAAAATAATACTGTTGAGGCATTATCAAAATATGGCTCAAGAGGAGATGAAGTAACACAAATACAGACTAAATTAAAAAGGTGGGGATATTACAACGGAAATGTTGATGGAATATTTGGAAGTAAAACTCTAGAAGCGGTAAAATACTTTCAAAGAAAAAATGGATTAACAGTTGATGGAATAGCAGGACCAGCAACTTTAAAAGCCATGGGAATAAATAGTTCTAGCTCAGGCACTTCGACAGGATCAAATTCAAGCAGTAATTCAAGCAATATAAATTTACTTGCACACTTAATTTATGGAGAAGCAAGAGGAGAGCCATATACTGGACAAGTAGCAGTTGGAGCAGTAGTAATGAACAGAGTAAAAAGCAGTGCATTCCCTAATAGCATATCTGGAGTAATATATCAGTCAGGAGCCTTTGTAGCAGTAAATGACGGACAAATAAACTTAAATCCAGATGCAAACGCAAAAAAAGCAGCCCAAGATGCAATGAATGGTTGGGATCCAAGCTATGGAGCAATTTACTACTTTAACCCAGCAACAGCAACAAACAAATGGATATGGTCAAGACCAGCAACAGTAACAATTGGAAAACACAGATTTTGCAAATAGTACACCTTGACAAACTACTATCAAATTGATAATATATAGTTGAAATTTAGCATACGGAGGAAAAGATGATTTTATACCCAAATTTGCTTTTAGATAAGGTAGAACAAATCACAATAGAAATTTTGAAAAAAAATGATATAAAAGCTTTAATTCTAGATGTTGACAACACTTTAATTGATTACTACAAAAACATATCTGAAAGTGTAATTCAATGGGCAGATGAAATGAAAGGGCAAGGAATTAAGCTATATATATTATCTAATACTAACCATAAAGAGAAAGTAGAAAAAGTTGCTAATAAATTAGAAATTCCATACCAGAATTTAGCTAAAAAGCCATTGAAATCTGGATTTTTAAAAGTACAAAAAAAATTAAATTTAAAACCTGAAAATATAGGAGTTGTAGGTGATCAAATTTTTACAGATGTTATTGGTGGTAATAGATGCAAAATGTTTACAATATTAGTAGAGCCAATTGATAAAAAAGATTTTTGGTATACAGCATGGAAAAGACCTTTAGAGAATACAATTAAAAATAGATATAAAAACACACTAACAAAGGAGAAATAGAAAATGTATTTTAATGATGTGCATATTGCCTATTATGTTGTTGCAGTAATTATAGGTCTAATAGTTGGGCAAATGGTAGATTGGGCTAACAAAAGATTACCAGAATATAAAAATGTAATTTCAAAAGATATCTTTAGTGAATATAAAATGAATTTTAAACCAAATTATATATTGATGTTATTAACAGCTATAATTTATGTGTTTTTAATATATAAATTTGGCATTAGAAGCACTATTATTGAAAATTTAGATTTAATAAAATACTTAATTTTAACACCAATGCTATTATCAGTATTTGTTATAGACTTTAAACTACAAATTATACCAAACCGTTTAAACTTAACTATATTTGAATTTGGACTAATATTTGCTTTTTTATATGGATTATCTAATGTAGCTATTACAATTAATATGTTTTTAGGTATGATAGCAGGAGGAGGAATTTTCTTACTAATAACATTATTAGGAGGAGTATTTTACCGGAAAAGAAGCCATGGGATTTGGTGATGTCAAATTAATGGGGGCTCTAGGTCTGTATTTTGGCTTATCAAATATTATAATAATAACATTACTATCATTTTTAATTGGAGCAATTCTTAGTATAGTATTATTATTAACAAAAATAAAAAAATCAGATGAATACATACCATTTGGACCATTTATAGTAATAGCAGCATTTGTTAGTATGTTTGTACCATTTGAACAAGTAAAAATAATATTAATGGAAATATTTACTTTAGGAATGTATCAAAGTTAAAAATAAAATAAAAAATGGGGGATGGGCATGAATGCTAAACTACAATGGTTAAGAAATAAAATGTCAAGTTTAGATTTACAAGGATTAATATTAACAAATCCAATAAATATACGTTATTTAACAAATATACAAGCAGAAGGAATATTACTTTTAACAAGAAAAGAAAATGTTTATATTACAGACAGTAGGTACATAGAGCATGTTCACACTACGCTAACTTTATTAGATGAAATTATAGTATATGATATGCATGATTTATCAAAAGAAGATTATGAAAATTTCTTTATGTTTTGCGAAAATGTTGGATTTGAAGAATATGATGTTTCATACGCACAATATAAAGAATATCTTAGAAAATTTAAAATTCATAACTTTGTGGAAACAGACCATATTATTGAAAAGCAAAGAATGATTAAAGATGAAGATGAAATTGAAAACTTAAAAAAAGCTTGTGAAATTACAGATAATTGTTTTAAATACATATTAAGTTATATAAAACCAAATATGACTGAAAAGCAAATAGCTGATGAAATTGAAGAATATTTTAAACAAAGAACAGAAGGATTAGCATTTGAAACCATTGTAGCATCACGGAGAAAACACTTCGAAACCACATGCAGTACCAACAAATAGAAAAATACAGAAAAAAGATATTATAACAATTGATATGGGATGTAAAGTAAATGGCTATTGTTCAGATATGACAAGAACATTTTTTGTTGGAGAAGTTTTAGAACAAGTAAAACCTATTTATGACTTAGTATTAAAAAATCAAAAACAAACAGGAGAACAATACAAAGACGGTGCAAACACTAGGTTACTTACTAAAATGGTAGAAAATGACTTCAAACTACACAATTGTGATTTAATACATAGTTTAGGGCATGGAGTAGGAATGCAAATACACGAAGCACCATACATAAATTATAATTCAGACACACAATTACGAGAAAACATGGTAGTAACAAATGAACCAGGAATTTACATACCAGGAAAATTCGGGGTTAGAATTGAAGACACAGTTCAAATTACAAAATTTGGCTGTATAAGTTTAACAAAATCGGAGAAAAATTATATTATAATATAATATTGGAATTAATAAATGTTATAAAAAACGAAACACTTGATTTTTCTAGAAAAATATGTTAATATATAAACATTATGAAAAAGGAGGAATAATTATGGCAGCAGTATATTCAGCAGGAGATTTTAGAAATGGAACA
>CANQTU010000032.1 GCA_947626925.1 uncultured Clostridia bacterium
TATTTTGAATAGCTGCGTAAGCGACCAAACGGAGCGAAAGCGAAGTGCGATTGGAGCAACTTACATACAAGTATTTTTATTATGGAAGTTGCGACACACAAAGCTATGATAAAATATAACTATTTAAGTTATTTTAGTCTATTATGTAGCTGGGAGTTATAAAAAATAATATATAATATTTTAATATTTAAACTGTAAATTGTAACTAATATTATTCAAAATAATCTAATTTCATTGCTTTTTTTATTTTTTTCATAGTTTCTTTTGCAGTCTTTCTTGCTTTTTGTGTGCCTTCTTGCAAAATTCTATCTACTTCTTCTGGATGTTGTTCATAATATGCTCTTTTTTCTCTAATTGGTTTAAGTGTATCTGAAATATTTTTAGCTAATTGTTTTTTACATGCTACACAACCACGTTTTCCTGCTTTACATTCTTCACAGACTGTTTCTATTTCTTCTTTTGTGCTAAATAAATTATGATAATATGCTACCATGCATACATTAGGATTTCCTAAATCATCCTTTTTTATACGATTTGGATCTGTTACAGCACTCATTACTTTTTTTGTAATTTCTTCTTCACTATCTGATAAATATATTGCGTTTCCTAATGATTTTCCCATTTTCTCGTTGCCATCTAATCCTTTAATTCTTTTGCCACTTGAAAGAATTGCTTCTGGTTCTGTTAAAACCTCTCCATATATACTATTGAATTTTCTAACTATTTCTCTACATTGTTCAATTAGTGGTAATTGGTCTTCCCCTACTGGCACATATTTTCCTTCGAAAATTGTTATATCTGCTGCTTGACTTACTGGGTACCCTAAAAATCCATAAGTTACACTTTCTCCAAAAATTTCTCTTTTTTGTGCAATTTCTGTTTTTACAGTTGGATTTCTTTCTAGTCTAGCTATTGTTACTAGGTTAGAATAAAATACCGTTAATTCTGCTACTTCTGGTATCATAGATTGTATATAAATTGTTGTTTTGTTAGGATCAATTCCACATGCTAGGTAATCCATTGCCACTTCTCTTACATTATTTCTTACTTTTTCTGGATTATTAAAATTGTCTGTTAATGCTTGCACATCAGCAATTAATATGTATGGAGTGTATTCTCCACTTTCTTGTAATTCTATTCTCTTTTTTAAAGAGCCAAAATAATGCCCAATATGTAATCTTCCTGTTGGTCTATCTCCAGTTAAAATTATTTTTTTCTCCATACTTATTTCATTCCTCCTCTATGCCAAAAATTAATTAGTCTTTTTTTATAATTTTTTTATATTTATCATAAATAGCTTCTATACCCATAACTGCTAAAAGCACATAATAAGGTGTATACAAATATAAATATCTTGCTCTTGCTTCAAATAAAAGTGTAAATAATGTGATTCCTATTAATGCTAATGCTGTCACAGCCATTTTATTATCAAATTTCTTAAAAATTAATGCTATTATTATAAGCATAAGTATTCCTATCCATGTTACTTGCATAAATGATGAGAATATAGGGAAAAGCCTTCCGTCATTATAATAAATACTTCTTAATACTTTTGCAACAATGTTTCCTCGACTGTATACTGTGTTATAAAAGTTTCCTTCCCTTCCCCATGCTAAAGTTCCGTCATTATAATTTACTAATATTTTTTTAGAATAAAAATCGCAAAAATCTCCAGCTGATAAAGATTTTAATCTTTCAATAAATGTATTTTTATTAAATTCTACTCTTTCATCATAAGAATGAATTGAAAGTGATGCATTCATGTCTAAATGGCTAAAAGCTCCTGTTGATTGTTGACCAATTCCTAACATTAAATAGTGATACAAAGAAAATTCATATTCTTTATCTGGATTATATTTTACAATGTTTTGTAATCCAAAATTAAATAGTACCACTAATATTATTCCTGCTATAACACATAATACATTTTTTACTATGTTTTTCATCTGTTCTTTATCTTTTAATTTAAATAAAGTTTTATATAATTCTATTAAAACAATTGCTATTAAAATTATAATGCTAGTTGGTTTAATTAAATATCCCAAATAACTGCATAGACCAATTAATATATAATGATATATTCTTTTTTCCTTTTTAGTATAACAATACAATACAGTAATTGGAAATAAAATAGAATATGTATCAGAATATGGTACTAAAAACCATGGAGATATTCCTACAAATGCAACAAACAGTAATGTTCCTAATAATTTTATTGATTTTCTGTTTGTAAAGTTTCCAATTGTTTTTACCATTACAATTCCAGCTAAATCTACTAAAATTATATCTAATAAAACTAATGCTTTATATATAGTTATAGAAGATAATTTAAAAAACATTAATATTTTACCGATTATTGCAAATATTCTAGCTAAAAATAAATTGTTTGGATAAATGCTAAAATATGGACATAGGTCTTCACCATAAGAGTGATTATCAAATACTCCTGTTTCTCCATAGTTAATTATTGTGCTAAATACATCTTCAACATCCCAACCTGTTTCAAAAAATATATTTTGAAGTACTACAATTTGAAATATAAATAATAATATAAATATAATGCTTATTATTATTGTACTTTTTTCACAAATTTTTGCATAAATCTTTTTTATTGTTTCCAATTTATTTTTGAAATATTTTTTTGTAATAAATGCTGTTAATATAAAAATAAAACTTAATGCTAATATTAGAATTAAACATTTGTAATTAGCTGGTTTTATATAATTTGCATAATTATAGTCATCTTTTGTATCTACAACTATTAAAATGATAAAAATTTCAATAAACATAAATATTGCTATAAAATTTATTGCTACATTTATAAAATTGCGAAAGTTTATTTTTTTCATCTGAATATTGCTCCCCTAATTTTATTTATTCGTCTATATTAATCTTTTTACTAATTATATATTGTGGTCTTTGTTTTGTTTCATCATAAATTCTTCCAATATATTCAGAAATAATCCAAATTGATAATAATTGTACTCCACTAAACAAAGTTATAGCAACCATAAGAGATGTCCAACCTGCTGTTAATTGATTTAGGTTAAATGCATAAGAAATTAGAGAATAAATTAAAATACCAATAGATATAATTATTGTAATAATTCCTAATCCCCCAACAAGTTTTAATGGTTTAGAAGAAAAGCTTATAATTCCGTCAGATGCTAATTTTAGCATTTTCTTTAATGGATATTTTGTTTTTCCTGCAAATCTTTCTTGCCTTTCATATTCATAAGGCATTTGTTTAAAACCTACCCAACTAAATAAACCTCTTAAAAATTTATTATGTTCTGGCATGGAATTAATTATATCTATAACTTTTCTATCTACTAATCTAAAATCCCCCGTATCTTTTGGAATTTCAACATCTGATAAAGCATTTAAGGTTTTATAAAACATTTTTGCTGTTAATAATTTAAAAGCTGATTCTCCTTTTCTTGTTTTCCTTTTTCCATAAATTACTTCGTTGCCTTCTTCCCAGTATTTTAACATATCTGGAATTAATTCTGGTGGATCTTGTAAATCTGCATCAATAATTACAACTGCATCTCCTGTTACCTCTTTAATTCCTGCAGTTACTGCTGCTTGATGTCCAAAGTTTCTTGAAAAAGATACAATTTTTACATTTTTATCTTCTTTTGCAATTTTCTCTATTATTTCTAAGGTTTTATCTTTGCTTCCGTCATTAACTAAAATAATTTCATATTCATAGTTTTCTAATTTTTTTAGTATATCAACTATTCTGTTGTAACATTCTTGTGCTACATCTTCTTCATAATACATTGGTATAACAACTGATACTTTTTTCATTTTTATATTCCTTCCTTTTTACTGTTATTGTTTATATTTTTCATCTTTTGAACAATTTTATTTGTTATTATTGTTATTCCATAACATGCAACTGGTATTAATATAATTACATAAGGCATAATATATCTTGATTTTGCTTCCCACAATAGATGGAAACTAAACCCTCCTAAAAATATAAGGCATAAAAGCATAATATCTTTATCTAATTGCTTTCTTTGAGAAATAATTGTTGCTATTGCTCCTATTAATATTAAAATTGTTAACCCCTTTTGATAAATTTGAATACCTTTATAGGTTCTTCCTGTTAGTATTTCTTTTACTAATGGATATTCATCTAAATTAGTTTCTGTTGGATAACTACTATTATAAAAACTAAATTCCATTGTTGGCTCTGCCCACATAGAAACTATTTTTTTACTATAAAATTTGGCTGTATATATAGGATTTTTTACTAGATATTTTAATCGCTCTTTTAATTTAGTGTTACATTGTTCTTTAAGCATATCAGCTTCTTGTGGTTCACCACTCATAATGTGATTTACTAAATCTCCAATTTCCGAATTATACCATCCATATCCTCTATCTCCTTCACTTACTCCCATATAAATATATGGAGTTGTAGAAAAGGCTCTTTGTGTATTCAAATTATATTTTTGTTTATAAATATTTTTTATTAAACTGTTTGGAAAAAATATAATAGCAATAAATACTATAATTAATCCAATAAAAGTAACTATTTGTTTTATGTTTTTTTCTTTTAATTCTAATAAATCAATTAACCAATATAATACAATTGCAATTGCAAATATAAAATAATTCATTCTTACTAAACATGCTATTAATTGCAATATTCCAGATAATAAAATATATCGTTTTTTTCTTGTTTGCGTATATTTAATTGCAAAATATGTTGCCCAAATAGAAAAGGCTAGTCCAAGTAAATCCCCATAAACAAATGTTACTAATAAAATAATAGGGATAAATGTTAATGTTATCAACCAAAATAATACTTTGTTAATTTGAATTTTTTTAGAATAATTTTTAACAATTGCATATAATCCTAATACAATAAATATATTACTTATTAAATTGATGTATTGTAAAATATTAAATTCTACACTATTTAGTATTTTAAAAATAAAAGTTATTACTGCTGTTAGTGTTAATTGTTGAGGATAATATTGTAAATACATATAACAATATGGTATTAATTCGCCTTTACCTAAAAATCCTTTTGCAATTATTAAAACTTGTTCAGAATCTGCTGTAGGCAATGCAATTGAATTTTTTATCCATAAGAATTGGACTAAAGCATAGAGTAGTAATAAAATTATTACACTTGCTATTTTTATTTTTGGAGAAACTTTTATTTTTTCTATCCAATAACTAAAAAAAGCAATTCCTATACCAATTATAATACTTGCTATTAAATAAATTATTGGATATACTTGTATGCTAGAATATTCAGTTTTATCAATGTTATTTATATATATAATATTGAACAATAGCACTATTGCTATGGCAACAAATGCTATTGTATATATAAACCTTTTTACCCATTTACTAAGCACATTTTTTCTCCTCATTATTGTTTTTCTTTTTGAATATAAAAAATTTACTAAATATATAATTTACAATTACAACCATTACTTGTGTAACTATTTTTGAGAATATATCGTTAATATGGAATACTTTTACCATTAAGGCAAATGTGCCTACATCACACAAAATGCCAGATATAACTCTTGCTAAGAAAAATGAAATCATTTCTTTAAAAAATTCTTTTACTGTTTTAGTTTTGCTTTCAAATACAAATAATTTGTTTGTCATATAAGCAAACATAACTGAAACAAACCAAGATAATCCGCTACTAATAACTTCTTCTATACCTAGTAATCTTGCAAATATAAAATATGATACAAAATTAACAAGAGTAGCTAATGCTCCAAATACTAGATAATTGATAACTTCTTTATATTGTAAATACAATCCTAATATAGTTTTTAAGTTTATATTTTTTAAATCTATTTCATTTATTTTTACTTTTTGTATTTCTTGTTTTTTCATTTTTTCGTGAGTCCCCTCTTAGTCATAATTTGGGTTATAAAATAATTTTTACATTTCAAATAATTCACCTAATGGTCTTTCTTCATTTATACGTTTTATAGTTTCTGCAAATAATGGTGCTATAGATAATACTGTTATATTGTCAATCCTTTTTTCTTCTGGTACTGGTACTGTATTTGTTAATACCATTTCTTTTATTCCAGAGTTTTTAATTCTTTCAACTGCTGGACCTGACAATATACCATGTGTTCCACCTGCATAAATATTTTTTGCACCAAATTTTTGCAATACTTTTACAGTTTCCATCATAGAACCTGCTGTATCAATTTCATCATCAAAGATGATAGCATTTTTGTCTTTTACATCTCCAATTATTGTACTTGCAATTGCTCTATCGTCATTTCCTTCTCTTCTTTTATCCACTAAAGCAATTGGGCAACCAAAATATTCTGAATATTTATATGCTTTTTTAGAACTGCCTGCATCAGTTGCTACAATTACCATATCTTCTAATTGTTTTTCTTTAAAATATTCCTCTAATAAATTTTCTGCTGTTAATCTATCGCAATTAATATTAAAATATGCTTGAATTGCTGGGTTGTGTAAATCACATGTAATAACTCTTGTTGCACCAGCAGCTTCTAAAATTTCTGCCATTAATTTGGCAGTAATTGGGATACGTGGTTGATCTTTTTTATCTGACCTAGAATAAGGGAAATATGGTAATATTACATTTATATTTTTTGCAGATGCTCTTTTGGCTGCATCAATTGTAATTAATAATTCCATAATTCTTTCATTTACTGGTGGCTTTATTGTCTGAACAATATACACATCTTTTTGTCTAACTGTTTCTAATATTTGAACAAAATTATTATCATTTTGGAATTTTTGGTGATTAATTTTCCCCATGTCAATTTTTAAATAATCACATATCTCTTTTGTAAATTCTTCTGCTGTAGGACAAGCAAATATTTTAATATTATTCATAATTAGTACCCCTTTTACTTTATTTTTTATAACTCTTCTGCAAATCCTTTTTGTAATTTTTTGAATATAAAATATCCTATAACTGTTAATATTACAGATATTCCTAATAACATTAATAATACTTTTATGTTAGGCATTTGTTGATAGTAAAAAATATCACGATATCCATTAATAATATGTGTCATTGGGTTTAATTGCATAAGTACTTGTAAATTTGCTGGTAATTGTTCCAATTTATAAACAATTGGCGTACCATAAAATGCTGCTAATAATATAATTCCAATAATATGTTCTAAATCTCTAAAGTAAACTGTTATTGATGATACAATAAAAGAAATTCCTAGTAATAATACATATTGCACTAATAAAACAAATGGATATAATAAAAGATACCATGATAGTCCTATTCCTGAAAAAATTACAAAGGCTAAAATGATTATGGTTGATATTATAAAATTTACTGCTCCACTTGTTACTACTGAAATCGGTAAAATTTCTCTTGGAAAATATACTTTTTTAATAATGTCACCATTTCCTATAATTGTGAAAGATGCTTGTGTAATTGCTGTTGTAAAGTATGTCCAAGGTATTAAAGCTACACATATATATATGTGATATGTTTTATCTCCACTTGCCAATAAAGCACCAAAAATAACAGAGTAAACTACAAGTTGTAATAATGGATTTAAAAATGACCACATAACTCCTAAAATAGAATTCTTGTACCTTCCTCTTATTTCTTTTTTTACATTTGTCTTTAACAATTCTCTATATTGATAAATTTTTTGAAATATATTCATGCTTTTATTTCTCCTCATTTGAAATTTATTTATGTTGTTACTTTTAAATATTCATTTACTACTTCTTCAGTATTTCCGTCCATTCTTACTTTACCTTCATATAACCATACTGCTCTGTCACATAGGTTTCTTACAGATTCCATACTGTGTGTAACAAATACCATAGTTTTACCTTCTTTTTTTAATTCACGCATTTTGTTAAAGCATTTTTCTTGAAAATGTTGGTCTCCAACTGATAAAATTTCGTCAATTAATAGTATTTCTGCATCTACATTAATTGCAACAGAAAATGCTAAACGCATATACATTCCAGAAGAATAAGTTCTAACTGGATTGTCTATAAAGTCTTTTAATTCTGAAAATTCAATTATTTGGTCTATTCTTTCATCAATTTCTTTTCTTGTTAGTCCAAATATTGATGAATTAAAATATATGTTTTCTCTTCCTGAAAAGTCAGGATGAAAACCAGCCCCTAATTCTAGTAAAGAGGTTAGTTTTCCTTTTGTTTCTATTGTTCCTTTATTTGGAAATATTATTTTTGTCATTAATTTTAATAATGTTGATTTTCCGCTTCCATTTACTCCTATTAATGCTACTGTTTCACCTTTTTTTATTTCTAGGTTAATGTCATTTAATACTTCTCTTTTTTCTCTTCTTTTGTTTCTTGCAAAAAATAACATTCTTTCTTTTAGGGTGTTTGCTCTGTCATAATATATATTAAAGCTTTTATATACGTGGTTTACATTAATTGCTATGTTATCATTTTCTTTCATTATTACTTTTCCTTTCCTAAGTATAAAGTCTGTTGTTATTATACCATAAATTTACTGCTTGTCAATTGATTTCAAGGTAAATGCAGTAAACAATGGTAGACAAATAAACATACTGTAAATATATCTTAATTCTCCTGATACAGGTGAAGCTAAGCAAGTTAAATACAGTATAGCAATAGGTATATACATAAGAATCCACTGATATTTCTTTTTATAAACACAATATGCCAATAGTGTAATTACAATCCAAAATACAAATCCTATATTTGCCAACAAGCTAACTATTGGCATTTCCTTTCTATATATACTTTCCAACATTTTTTCTATAATTGGTATTTTTACAATTGGTTTAGTTTCTATTGTCATAAATTTTTCTCTTTCAACAACTTTTGTATATGTTCCTGCTGTTACTGGAAATGTTATTGTATCTGTACAATAATATCCATAAGTATTTGCAATAAAGCTTTCTATTGTTTCTAGTGGGAACCTAAAAGCTAATTTGAAATATAGTTTAAAAAATTTAACTTTATTTTCTACATAATTTCCTTCGTTAAATTCATTTTTTATATTGTCTGATATGTTAGGCCTATATAATTCTTTTGCTCTATCAAATGGTATATATTCATTTATTTCTTCTTTTTCTTCTTCTGTTAATTTGTCTGCCTTACAAGATGCTATTTTTGCCATTTGTTGCATTGGTATTGAAAGCATCTCTTTTGCTGAACTTCTTCCAATATGAAAAATATTAAAAACTGGTCCTGTTACTAATGCATAAAGCATAATTGGTATAATAAATACAGTTACAATTCTTTTCCAATAAGCTCTTTTAGCAATTAAAATGCATGGGAATGTTAAAAGAATTATATATATTCCGTTATTTCTAAAGAATGCAATTATTAATAAACAAATTATAAATAAAAAATTCCATTTGTAACTTTTTAGAAATTTTTCACTATTTGTTATTATCTCAATAATTGATATTATAAATAATAAAATTCCCAATGAAAATGGCACATCTTTCCATACCGCTATACTAAATTGTGGTACAATTGGATGAAATGCAAAAAATAAAAGTGTAAGTAATTTTATTCCATAAGGTATATTTTTCTTTGCCATATAAAATATAACAAAAGAAAAGGTACATGCACATACTATCATTTGTAAAACTACATAAATGGCAATTCCAAAATTGTATTGGCTAGTTAATGCATATCCAATTTTCACTATAATAGTTATAATTAAAGTGTGTATAATAGGATGATGATTTGTAGGAGCATAAAGTCCATATCCTTGCATTAATTGGTAGTTTGTATCATAAGATGTAATTCCTGGATAGTAATTTAAAAAATAAGGTAACCAAGCTATTAATAATATTCCTGCTACTACAAGAAAGACTTTAAAAGTTGGTTTTAATCTATCTTTTGCTTTATTTGTATCTGTTGTTTTTGTTTCTATCTTTTCTATTTCTTTAAAAATTATTTTGAAAAGAGATACAAAAATAATTGTATAAGTTATAATTTTAAAAATAAAATATGCAGTAATGCCACTAGTGAATACAACCTCATTTGTGCTCCATATATCAAATGTTAATTTAGTTATTGGTTGGCAAATAGCACATATAACACCTATGACACTACTGTATATTAATAATTTTTTTTCATGATATTCATCTGACTTTTTTAAGATAAAATAAATAAATACACATACTAATAACCATACAATTTGATTACCGTTAAATGTAAGTTTATCAGTATCATAATCAATTGACATATTTATTCCAATGGTTAATAAGATAGCAATTACTACCCATACTATCTTTTTGTTTTTTTCAAATATTTGTTTAATCTTTTCCACATTTTCCTCCTGCTATTTTTGCTAATTAATTATTTAAGTAATAGGCTATAGCCTATTACTTAAATAATATCTTTTGATTTTGTAAAACAATTTTTTTATCATGATATGTTCCTACAGTTGTATTATCATATTTTGTTCCCTTAAAATATACATTCATACTTTTGCTTTCTGATATATTTTTTGTATCTCCGGATTCAACTTCAAAGTAGTATTCTTTGCTTGTATCTATTCCTTCTATAAATCTGTCAAAGTAGTATGTGTTTGTCCCTGTTGCTGTTACAAATACTTCTAAATTTATACTTGGGTCATTTACGCACTTAAACCTCATTTTTGGCGCTATTTTTGGTACTGTTGATAGTCCATCTACCCATTCTACTATTATTATTTCTCCACTTACATATGTTGCATTATTTGCTTTCCCTACATTAAATTCAACTAACCCACTATTAATATTTCCTACATAGGTTTCATCTTTAAACATTATTTTTTGTTCTGATAATTTTATATTTTTATCATGATATTTGCCTACAATTTTATTATTGTATTCTGTTCCAGTAAAATATACATTCATACTTCTTGTTGGTGATACATTTTTTTCATCTCCTGATGCAACTTCAAAGTAATATTCTTTGCTTGTATCTATTCCTTCTATGTATCTATCAAAGTAGTATGTATTTGTTCCTGTTGCTGTTACAAATACATCTATATTTACACTTCCATCTATACTCTTAAACCTCATTTTTGGCGCTACTTTTGGTACTGTTGATAGTCCATTTACCCACTCAACTACTATTATTTCTCCACTTACATAAGTTGCATTATTTGCTTTTCCCACATTAAATTTAACTAATGTACTATTAATATTTCCTATATAAGTGTTATCTTTAAATTCAAGAGCATTATTTTTAACTACTATCTTATACTTTTTAAACTCTCCTAAATCTGATGATATTTTAGATAAATTTACAATATTATATTTCTTACTATTATCAGCAATATTATACTTATTATTTGCTAATTCTATTTTTAATTGATACTTTTTAGTTACATCTATATCATCAATATATTTATCAAAATAATAGTTATTTGTTCCGTTTTGGCTTACAAAAGCTTGTGATTCTTTTCCATCATTACTTACTAATGTGATCTTTGGAACATCTTGTGGAACTTTAGAACTTCCATTAACCCATTCTATTGCTACAATATTTCCGCTAATATAGTATTTGCCATCTGCTGTTTTATTTAGTTTTAGGGTAGATAATTCACTAGTTAAACTACCTTCATATTTGAAACAAATTTTATTATCTTCTATAAACATTGGTGCTTTGTTTAATGTTCCTAATTGTTTATTTGATAATTTAATTCTATTGGTTTTTGAATTAGAAATATTATTTTCTTCTGTTAGACTGATATTTAATATATATTGCCTATTAATATCTAAGCCATCAACATATAAGTCAAAGTAAAAATCATTTAAACCATTATATTTTACAAATAAATCTATATTAACTCTTCCATCTAGAGATTGTAATGTAATTCTTGGCAACTCTCCTAGACTTGGAACTGTAGATAAGCCATTAATCCATTCAATAGCCATTATTGTTCCACTAATGTAATAATTTCCTGCTTCAGTTTTATTTAATTTTATATCATGTAATTCGTGTGTTAATCCTCCTTCGTAATTTCCTAAGCATAATTTATTATTTACAATATAACACGAACTATTACTAAATTTTTGATTTGGTAAAACTACTGTCATTGATTTTGCTTTTGATGTATTCATTCTTTCTGTTAATTCTGCTTTTATAACATATCTTTTAGTTTTATCTAAACCATCTATATATCTATCAAAGTAAAATACATTACCAGAATTTTGTTTAACAAATATTTCTTCTACAATAGAGCCATCTGTTGATTCAATAGTCATTCTTGGTAGAGATCTTGGTGCTTTTGAAACATTATCAACCCATTCTACAATGATAATATTTCCTGAAATATATTCTGCACCAGATGCATTTTTATTTAAATTAAATGATGTTATTTGACTTGTAATATTTCCTTCATAAGGTTGCTTATCATTTAATGGTCTTGAACAATTATAATATGGCATATTTTCATATATTGGTATTGTAAATTCAAAATGACTATCTAAAATTCCATTATTAGAATAAGAATTATATATTCTGTTTCCTTCGTCATTAGCAGCTCTTATATTTTGCATATATTGATGTGCATACAAGTTTGATTTATCTACAACATTATATTTTTGAAAATATAATGTTGATTGTCCTACATTTATATAATCTCTTCTTAAAAACTCTGCTCCTCCTAGAATAGAATCTCTTTTTGAAAACCACCCATACTTATATGCATATTCTGCACCTGCTAAAAATCCAGCAGAAGAATTTCCACTTACTTTTATATTAAATAAATTATATACTGTTTCACCCTTATACGGATAGCCATTCATATTTCCTGATCCACTTGTTCCCATTTCCTGTATTATTCTAGATACTAAATGGAATGGACTAATATTATATCTTGATGCTGCATCCATTAGTGCATTAATGCATTCATCATTATTTAAAAAAGTATTTTTTACCATTTTTTTAATTTCATCTCTAGTACCTGAAGAAGAACCTAAATTTTGAAATTGGAATACATAATCAGGAGTTAAGCTATTTCTTGGATCCATCATATATGAAATTGCTTCTTTAGAAGCACAACGCCAATTTCCTGATACATCATATGGTTTGTCACCACAGGTTGGACATATCCATTCTCCACCATAAGAATCTTGTATTAGGCTTTTTCCATGATTTAAATATTCCCCATTTATAACATCATTCCAATTAAGCCCTGTATATAATAATTTAAAAGTCCAATTTGGATGTTGTGATATCATGGCTTGAATTTGACTTTTATAACCAGGGTATTTTCTATCATCCATTCCAGATATATTATAACTTTCCCATGAGGCATTTGTTTGCCTTGCATTCAAGTTATAATATCCTCCTAATATAAATAGACTTACTACTAAAAGGGAAAATAACATTTTCTTTGCTATTTTTACCTTTTTCATTTGTTAATCACCTCTTTACTTTTTCCCCATTTAAGTATATATTATAAATCGTTTTTTTTCAACTCTTTTTGCATTTTTCTTTGTAGAAATATGTGGAAAACAAAAAAGGGGTTGCCCCCTTTTTTATTTTTGTATAAATATTTGTACAAATAATTTTCCATATATACTTCCATTTACAACTCCAACACCTGTATAGTTAAAATCACTTGTTAAAATATTTTCTCTATGTCCTTGAGAATGCATCCATCCTTGTACAGCACCATAATTAGTTGGAAATCCTGCAATATTTTCACCAGCTGAATAATATCTTATATTTGCCATACCAAGCATATTAAATGGTGAACCGTATGTTGGTGAATTATGGTCAAAATATCCTTTAGCTAACATATCTTCTGCCTTTGCTCTAGCTAATAATTGTACTCTCGAATCTACTTGTAATGCTCTTAATCCATAATTAGCCCTTTGTTGGTTAATTAGTGCTAAAACTTCTTTTTCATCATTACTCATAATAATAGGAAAGTTCTCATCAAGTGGTTTGAATTTAATTACATTATTTTCTAATGCCACCATTTTTTGTATACCATAATTTCCTATAATTTTATTAGCAAACTCGCCTTCGAATTTAACTCTCATATTTTTACTTTGTGATACATTTCTTTCATTTCCTGATTCGACTTCGAAA
>CANQTU010000033.1 GCA_947626925.1 uncultured Clostridia bacterium
TATTTTAATGAAGAACAAGCAAATAAAATTAAAATGCAAATAAACAATGATGAAAAGTGGACAAGTAAACCATTTAATGATAAATTTATTGCTGATTATAAAAAATTCAATATAAATAATTTTGGGGAATCATATTATTATTTAGTTGAAATTGATAAAGATTATAATGTTATAGAAACAAATCGAGATATATTGGATAATAAAAAAATAGAGTGGTATAAAACAGCAATTTATAATAGCGATAGCAAAATATTATATTATTATTATAAGCATTATGAAAAATAATAAAAAAAGGTTAAAAAACAAGTTCGAAAAACCCCAGAAACTCTTTACATAAAAGGAAAAATATGTTATAATTATGTACAGAAGATAATCGAAAAAGGGGGATATAGAATGAAAAAAAATATAGTTAATAACAAAAACCAAACTAGCTTAATAATTAAGGTAGCTATTTGTTTTGCTTTTTTATTAACCATATTTTTAGCAATACAAGGCAAAACTACTAGCTTTGCTGTAATGGCAGCATCAGAAGGCAAACTTTATTTATCAGACATGGAATACATGGAAGGCTCAAAAGCAGCATCAGGACATTTAATAAAAACAGACAAAAACGATAGTGACAAAATGATAGAATTAAAATTAAATGACAACGAGTCACGAGTTTTTGTAAAAGGTGTAAGTGCGTGGGCTTCATCAGAAATTGTATATGATTTAACTAATTATAGCTATGATTACTTCATGGCATATTTAGGTGTTGATATTAGTGAACAAAGTGACTACTTCAATACAGGTGTAAAATTCTCTATCTATACATCTCAAAATAATAAAGACTGGGAATTAAAACATGAAAGTAAAGCAATGTATGGTTGGAGTAATGCAGAGCAAATTAATATTCCAATTACAGGAGCAAAATACTTAAAACTTGTAGCAAATAATAACAGTCCAAACTGGTGGGCAGAATGGTATGACGAAGCAGTTTATGCAGATGCAAAACTAGTTAAAGAAGGATATAAAGAGGAAGAAGACAATAAAAAAGTTGAATTTATAAAAACAGTAGAAGAATATGACGAAATCATAAAAGAACATGTTGCAAAAGGTGACGAAATTAAGGGTGATTTCGAATTAGCTTTATTACAAAGAGAATTTGTTAATAACGTAGGTTATCAAATTCTTCAAGACTTTGTAAAATGTGATGACGATTATAAAACAACAGTAGAATGGTTAATGTCAAGCTTAGAAAATATGCAACTATACATATATGGTGGAGAACCAGATGGAAATTACATTTCATCTTTACAAGCATTAACAAAATTATACACAACACATAAAGCAGACTTAGACATTAAAGAAACAACATCCAATAACACTGTAAAAGGTGACCTATATAAAAGAATGATGATTACACTTTCATTAACACACTCAGCACAAGTTGCTTTATGGATGGACACAACAAGTCCTGAAAACCAATCAGATCCAGTTACACGTTATGAAATTTATAAAAAACTACTTGACAACAATGCATTTGTAATTTCAAGAAATGCAGATGGAACAATAAAATATGACTATACACCAATGTTTGAAAGCTTAAAAGTAGAAGAAATGCGTTATGTATTAAACAATATAATAGATGACGAAGAAATTGAATGGTTACATGACTATACACAATATTATATAGACGAAAATTCTAGTAAAAACAAGGAAGAAGAATATTTACAACCACACCATTATATGAAATATATTTGGCCAGACTATGCAAGAGAAGAATTTCATGATCCAAATTTAAAAACTAAATGGGATGAACAATATAAAAACCCATTTACAAAATATAATATAACATATAGACCAGGAGTATACAAACTATGGATGAACATTGAAGGTGGAGCTGTTTGTGGAGGTATCTCTAAAATAGGTTCAAACATTCGTGGCGTACATGGTGCTCCATCATCAGTAATAAGTCAACCAGGACATGCTGCACTTATTTACTATAGAAAAAATGCAGATGGTAATGGTTATTGGACAATAGATAATGATGTTAGTGGTTGGGCACAATCAGGAAAAACAGAAAAGTTATCTGTAAGAATGCCATTAGGATGGGGTAGTGATGAATATGTAGAAGGCTGGGCTGCAACATATATAGTTTTAGCACAAGAAGCATTAAATCACTATGACAACTACATAGACTCAATGAAAAATGTATACCTAGCAAATACTTATAAAAATGATAGTGCAAAACAAGAGGAATTATATAGAAATGCTATAAAAATCCAAAACTATAACATTGATGCATGGTATGGATTAATAAAACTATATGAAGCAGACTCAAGCAAAAAAGATGTAGATTATTATAATTTAGCAACAGAACTTGGAGAAAATTTAAAAGCATTCCCACTTCCAATGTACAACTTAACAAATGTAATTGGAAAACATATGGAAAGTAATGAATATAAATTCAAATTTACAATGTTACAAACAAATTTATTAACAGAAGGATCTGAATTACCAAATGAAAGAACAGACTTAGTTTTACAACCAGCAATAACAAGAACAGTTGCAAAATACTTACTTGGAGAAATGGATACAGAACTTGCAAAATTCTCATTTGACGGTGAAGATGCAGGAAAAATAGTATTATCAGATAGATTTGATAATGTAGGTATTCAATGGGATTACATATTAACAGGAAAATCAAAAGATGCTAAAGACTGGACTACAGTTACTTTCAATGCGGACAGTGAGCATAAATGGCAATTAGATGATGAAGAAATAAAAAGTATAACAGCTGAAAATGACATATATGTTCATATTGTTGGAACAAGTTATGATGATGCAAACTTATACAAAATAGATATAACAGAACAAAAAAACCCAGAAGTATATGTAAATGACTTAGAAAACCGTATAATAGGAGTTTCATTAAACACAGAATGGAAACTAAAAGACGATAATGAGTGGACTTCTTATGAAAAAACTTCTCCAGATTTAACAGGAGACAAAACAATACAAATTAGACAACCAGCAACTGGTACAACATTAACAAGTGAAACTAGAGAATACACATTTACAGCAGATAATCAAGATGAAAAAAGAAGATATGTACCAGTATCAAACTTATCAATATATAAAGTTTCAACAGAAGAACCAGGACACCAAGGTTCTGCAACAAATACAATAGACGGAAATATAAATACTAGATGGCACTCAAATTGGTCTGGTCAAGATAATGAAAAATACATAATAATAAAAACAGACGAACCTATATACTTATCAGCAGTTGAATTTGTTCCAGCAGGTGGAGGAAATGGTAGACTGTTAGCAGCAACAGTATATGGAAGTATGGATGGCGAAGAGTGGACAGAATTGGTTAAAGATGAGAACTTAACTTATGAAGGTACAAATTACAATGATATAGCATTTGCTGAAAATCCAAATAATACTAAAAAATTCGAAATAGCCGATTCACAAGAAGTTCAATATATTAAAATAGTAGGAGATAGAACATCTTCAGCAGGTGGAGGAAGCTTTATGGCAGCAAGAATGTTTAACATTTATGAAGATGTTGCTAAAAATCCACATATAACAGCAGGTGTAGCTTTTACTACAACAAAACCAACAAACGGAAATGTTGAAGCAAGATTAGTAAACCCAAGTGTAGAAATTGAAGTAACAAACAATGATGGAAAAGAGACTTTTGAATTCACAGACAATGGAAAATTCACATTTGAATTTACAGATAAAGCAACACATACAAAGAAAGGAACAGCAGAAGCAACTGTTGATTGGATAGACAGAGAAGCACCAACAGCTACTATTGAATATAGTACAACAGACCCAACATATGGTGAAGTACTAGCAAGACTTGTTCCAAGTGAAGAAGTAACAGTAACAAATAATCCTAGCAACCAAAATAATGAACAAGGTAAAGCATATGTATTCAATAGAGATGGAAAATTCACATATGAATTTGAAGATGCTGCTGGAAATAAAGGTACAGCAACAGCAGAAGTTACATGGATAAGGTCAACAACAAATCCTGACCAAAATAATCCAAATATGCCAGAAGGACCAGGTATTGAAGACCCACAGCCAGATGATGACAATCCACAACCGGAAGATCCAAGCAAACCAGGTGATGAAGATAAACCACAACAGGATGATCCAACAACACCAGATGAAGATGAACCACAACAGGATGATCCAACAACACCAGATGAAGATGAACCACAAACAGGAGACCCAAGTACACCAGGTGATGATGAGCAACAAGGAGATCCAAACACACCAGATAATGATAGCCCACAATCAGGTGATCCAAGTACACCGGATGATGATAATCCACAATCTGGAGACACGACCACACCAAGTGAGCCAAAACCAAACTATACAATACCAAGTAATCCATCACAAAATGATACAACAACAAATGGATTAAAGACAGATGATATAACATTAAAAATCCCAAACTCAAATGAGAAAACTGAATTAAAAACCATGGATGAAGATATTAGTACAACAGGAGTATTACCAAAAACAGGTTTAACAAGCAAAGTATTAGTAATAATATCTATTGGAATACTTAGTATATGTTCAGCAGTTTTCTATATAAAACAAAAGGAATGATTATATGAAAGTATTATTTATTAACCATTTTCCACTAACAGGTTCTGGCAGTGGAGTATATACTGCTAATATTGCAAAAGGATTAACAAGGAAGGGAATTGAAACAGCTATTATTTTCCCAGAAAATAGGGCAGAATATGAGCAATATGAAAATATTAAGCTGTATCCAGTATTTTTTAAAAACAAAGAAGAAATACCTGGAGTAAATCAAATAGATATGAATTTTCCTTGTTTTACAACACATCCAAGAAGCACATTTAATTTTAAAGATATGACTTTAGAACAAAAGAAAGAATATGAACAAGTTTTTTATAAAAAAATAAATAAAGTAATTGAAGAATTTAAACCAGATGTAGTGCATGCGCAACATATATGGACATTAGCTGGAATTGCAGCTAAATGTTCAAAAGAGCATAATATACCAATGATAATTACATGCCATGGAACAGATTTAATGGGAATACAAGGTGAACAAGAAAGAAACGAAAATTGGGGAACTAATTGGGCAAATGAAGCAGCAGAATATGCAAGTGCAATAGTTACAATTTCTAAAGATAGTAATGAATTAGCAGAAAATATCTTACCAAAAACAAAAGGAAAAACTAAATGGATACGAAATGGCGTGGACATGAGTGTTTTCTCAAAAGATGATAGCATAGAAAAATCTAAAGTATTAAATTCTCTTGGAATAGAAAATTATGATAAAGTAGTAAGCTTTGTAGGAAAATTAACCAATTTTAAAGGTGTTGATGTACTTTTAGATGCTGCATCAATATATGAAAAAGATAATATTTTAACAATAATAGCAGGTGATGGAGAATTAAGAGATTCATTGCAAAAGCAAGCAAAAGAATTAAACCTAAAAAATGTTAAATTTATTGGAAACCAACCACAAAGTAAGCTTAAAGAAATATATAATATAGCGGATTGTTCTTGTGTTCCATCAAGAAGAGAGCCTTTTGGATTAGTAGCAATAGAAGCTATGGCTTGTGGTGCACCAGTAATAGCTACAAATGAGGGTGGATTACCAGATTTTGTAACTCAAGATGTAGGTATACTAGTAAATGTTGAAGATGCGCAAAGTCTAGCAAAATCAGTAACAAAAATCTTAAATGGAGAAGTTTTATTTGATAGAAATGCAATTTCTAATAAAATAGAAAAATTATATTCACAAGATGCCTTAATAAATGAATTTCTTGTTTTTTATACTAGAAATACTTGACTAATGTAACCAAAAAATAGTATATTATAAAAAAGTTTGTGTAACAATATAGATAAAATCTATATAAAAGGAGAAATTAAATATGAAATTACTAAAGAAATTAATTATTTTTGTTATATTTTTTATATTAGGACTAGCTATCAATACATTTGTTTTAGCAGACACGACATGGACGGATTTTTCTAATGCAAATATACAATTAGTTAATGATAATACAGGATATAATTATTATTTAATGTTTGATAATGTTTCATTCAGTACAGAAGAAGGAACCAAATATTATTTATTTATTCAAAATTCTTCTACAAAACCAACCTTTGGAGAAACAAATGAAGAGTTGGAAGAAAATAGTACTTATACTTTAAATGCTAATGATGAGAAAAAAATAGTTCAAGATATGAATAAATATATATCATATAATGGTGATATATATATTTGGATAGTAGAAGGCAAAACAGATGGAACAAATAAAGAAGTTTTATCAGGTAAAAAAATAGAAAAACCAAAATTACATGATGTAGGAAGTAGATTCAAAATTCAATTTGATATAACAGATTTTAAAATAATTCCTTATGAAGTAATAGATGGAGCTTCAAAAGCAACATTAAAAATAGGAAAAGTTACTGATGAGCAACTTTTATTACCAATAAAAAATAAAAATGAAAATGCTCTAGATAATTTATTAACTTATGCAAAATCAAATGATCCTATTTGTACTAGGGAAAATTCATTATATGGTGGAGGATGCAGAATAGACGATTTATTTGATATAGAAACAGGAGAATATTATTATGTTTATATTGATTTAAATACTGAAAATGGAACCTATAGAGAAGTTGAAGATGTATCTTTATATCAGGCAGTTGATAAGAAACAAATAGAAGGTTGTGGTGGTATGCTATATGAAGGAACAACGCTTGTTGATTATATGTCTAATGAGTTTAAATGGAAAGTATTTGACAATGAAAATGAGAAACCTGGAGGAGGAAATACTACAGAGGAACAGCAAAAAAATAATACTATCACATTTCAAGGTGATGATAATACAGTAGCAACTACAAAAATACCAAATGCAGGAATAAGAACAGCAATGATATTTGCAATAATTTTTGCAGTTGTATGTGGAATAGTATTATATATCAAAATACAGATATATAAAAAAGAGAGGTTTTAAGTGAAAAAAAATATAATAAAATATTTTGATGTGATGCTATTAATAATAATATTAATAGCATCAACTTTATTAACAAGAAGTACACAAAATTTTAAGAAAATAGAAATTGCAATAAATATTGTGATGATTTTCTATATTATAATTAGACACAAAAAAATACACATCTTACAATCTAAATTAGATATATTTGTAATTTTGTTAGTAATATCAACTATAATACCTATTGTTACTAATACGTATATTAGTTTATCTATGTCAGTTAATGCAGTATTAGATTATATCACTATGTTCTGGGTATATTTATTAACAAGAGAAATATGCCAAAAAGATGGAAATAATATTAAATACATAAAAAATATATTTATTTTTTTTACGGTAATATTAATATTTATTGGAATAGAAGATATATCTTCTAATAAAATATTAGAATTTTTGAGAATAGATATAGGACAAAACGGAGAAACAAGACTTGCAAGTATTTTTGGAAATCCTAATGTTTTTAGTTCTATAATAATGATATCATTTTTCATAAGTATTAATGAGCTGATAAATACAGATGATAATAGAAAGAAAATAAAATATGAAATATGCAATACAATATTTATTACGGGAATTATATTAACATATTCTAAATTAACTTTTCTAATTTTTCCATGTATATTATTGATTTATATAATCAGCACAAAAGAAAAATCTAAAAAATTATGTGTTATACGAAATGTCATAATAAGTTTTATTTTTGCTTTATTATATATATTTATATTTCAAAAATTAGCAAGTCATCAATATTATATTGGAATCTGGATATTTACTATAATATGGGCAATTATTTTAGCGTTATTCAATAAAATAATTGACAAAAATTCTGAAAATATTAAACTTAAAAAAATTGTGGCTATTATGCTAACTTTTATCTTATTAAGTACAATATGGTTTGTTCTAGAATTACATAATGGAAAAGAATTTGTGGTATTTTATAAAAATACAATATCAGATTATAATTCTAAGATTATAAAAAATATTAATCCTAATGAGAAGTATATTTTTGACTTTGATATGAATGCAGAAATTTTTTCAGAAGAAAATATAGAAGATATGTTTACAATTAAAGTTATTCAAAGAGGTTCAAAAGGGATAGAAGAAATAATAAGCGACGAATATACCTTTGGTAATTTTTCTGGTACAAAGGAAATAGAAATATTTACAACTCCTGATACTTCGGAAATAAAACTAGAATTTAGGGCAAAAAAAGAAAACATTAATAAATATTGGGTAATAAATAAATTAACGCTAAATGGTAAAGAAATTATATTAGAATATGAACATTTACCTACAAAATTAATAGAAAAGCTAAAAGATATTAATATACAATACAGAACAGCAACTATAAGATTCGATTTTATAAAAGATGGATTAAAATTAATTTCGCAGAATTTTATAACAGGAATAGGTGGAGGAGGATGGTTTAATAAATATGGTGAAGTGCAAGAACGTGAATATATTGCCATTGACCCTCATAACTATTATCTACAGATTTGGATAGAATTTGGAATTATAGGATTTATAAGCATAATAGCAATTACTTATCTAGTGTTTAGTTTTAAATATAAAGAGGAAGAACAAAAATCAATTTATAGAGGATTCAAATTTGCTATATTTGCATTGTTGTTACGTTCAATGTTAGACTTAGATATGTACTTTTTATCTATTAGATTAATCTTTTTTCTATGTTTAGGAGTATTAGGAAGTGCATTACAAAAAAGTGCAAAGAAGAAAGAAACATTTATAGCAAATATTGTATTATTAATACTTGCAGTAATTACTGCAACAGTAGGAGTAATACCAGAGATGAGTACTATTGTAAGAAAAGTAGAAAAAGAGATAATTAATACAGATAAAAATTCAAATGAGTACAAAGAATATAATCGCCAAATGATAAAACTAAGTGATAAAATGTTAAAATATGAGAGAAGTTATTCTTCAACTATTCAATATGAAACAAAAAAAGTACAAGCATATATAAATAGTGGAGAAAAAAATTTAAATGACGTTTTACAAAGATATTATGAAAAAATGTTATCAATAAAAAATAAATGGTTATATAATGAAGAAAAAATTATAGAAAAAAGTACAGCAATTACTACAATAATATCAATGCTAAAAGAACAAAATAATCCAGATTATTTTGTTTGGATAGAAAAACTTGCAAAAATAAACGTAGATGAATTTAATGAAACAAAAAATCAACTAACAAAAGTTCTCAATGAAAAGTATAAAGATACAGAAGAAATTAATTATTTAATTTTATTAAAAAATTATAATTATGCAGTTCAAATAATAGAGAATAAATTATAAATATTTTATTTGAAAGGGTATATAAGTATGAAAAAGAATAAAAAAAATACAATTTTCATAATTATATTCATAGCAGTAATATTACTAATATTTTTGTATAATCATAAAAAAATATATTATGCAGAAAATTTTGGGATTAAAACAGTAACAAGTGAAGTAGATTATGATAATGATGGAATAGATGATTATACGGATATTTTAGAGGGAGCAAAAATAGAAGCAAAGAACAGACCTAAATATAAAAGTGCTTATTACATTGGAGGATATCCACCAGACAATGAGGGGGTTTGTACAGATGTTATTTGGAGAGCTTTAAAAAATGCCGGATATTCATTAAAAGATATGGTAGATACGGATATAAAAAACAATGTAGAAAAATATCCAATTGGAGGAAAAATAGATCCTAATATAGATTTTAGAAGAGTTAAGAATTTAAAAATATATTTTGAAAGAAATCAACTTATTTTAACTACCGATTTGGCTAATATAGAAGAATGGCAACCGGGAGATATCGCTGTTTTTGGAGAAAGCCATATTGGAATTATTTCAGATAAAAGAAATGCTAAAGGAATACCATATTTGTTACACAATTCAGGAAAATTTTCTAGAGAGGGAGACGTTTTAGAAAAATATGATAAAACAATAAAAATTACTGGACACTATAGAATGAACAGCTACAAGTTGTAAGAAGGGAAAGTTTGACTTTTATGTAAATATATAGTATAATAAAAGTGAAACTTTTTTACAATTTTTCTTTCTAATTAGAGAGAAAATTGCAATTTGTAGTTCAAAATTAAACAAGCAAAAAAACACAAAAGGAGAAAATTATTATGAAGTTTTTAGTAAAAAGGCAACTTATGGTTAAGCGGACACTGTTCTTTGTAGGACTGTTCCTCACATTTATTATGATTTTTGTAGACTACTCGAAAGAAGTAGCAAAGGCAAATGAATTAGACTTGAAATTATCTACAATTGAAGCAGATGTACAGGCACAGAAGAAAGAGGCAGATGTAAAAATTGTAGAAGTTAAAAAAGTCGCAACAGAACAAAAGGAACAATTAAAGGATGCGAACGACAAAATTGAAAAAACAAAATCAAAAGTAAATGAACTAACTGAGGCAACTGATAATGTAGTTGCTACTTGTGAAGACACAAAAAAGCAACTAAAAGAAACTAAAGAAGTTTTAGAAGACATTAAATCAGAATGTGCTTCAGCTGATGAGAAACATCTTACTATGGCTGAAGAAACAGTTAAAACAAAATTTAAGGCAAAGAGAAAAATCCAGGAAAGCGAGGCTCTTCTTGAGACTGTCTCAATTTCTCATGATGAAGTATCTGAGAAACATGAAGCGGTAAAGGAAGAAGTGAAAGAACTGGAAGAAAAAACTGAAAAAGATATTCCAGATACTCAGGAACTGATTAATACAGTTCAATCAGACTGTGAAACAGCATATCAAGAGTATACTGAATTAGAAATGAAAGTTCAAGATTTTGAAGAAACCTTAAATGGTTTACGAGAAAAAATGGATTTTCAAATATCGGGAGGTATGGATGTTTCTAAACCACTGGGCCTCACTGAAGAGGAAGTACGGTTATTACTGCAAATAACAGGACTGATTCAAAATGAATCAGTAGTAGAAGTTCTACCAAAAGTTTTGGTAGAAACAGTTAAAGAATATCCGGTGAATGAAATCTTTTTCTTAGGTGTCATGTGCACAGAAACTGGATATTGTACATCGAACTTGGCGGTGTATAAAAACAACTTTGGCGGAATGATGTACCGCGGTAAAGGGATGAGCTTTTCTTCAGTAGAAGAAGGATTATCCAGAGCAATAAAATGCCTTCATGATAATTTGAAAGGCAGTAACACGATTCACGAGGTAAATTCGACATACTGTCAATCTGCTCCTGATGGAATGTATTCATGGAGTACACAAGTACTCTCAATAATGAAAAGATTCCAAGAAGCGACAAATTCCTCGTTTTAGCATATATATAATAATACAAATTGCAAATTAAAAAGTTAATTTTGGAACACCATATAAGAGGATATAATATCACTATATGGTGTTTCTCTATTATTGCAACTTTAATAACAAAAACACTTGACAAAAAGCTACTTTTTTTGATAAAAATAGATAAGTGAAAAATATCACAAATTTAATTTTGAAAAGGAGTAAAAATGAAACATTTAATTGATATTAAAGATTTAACAGTAGAAGAAATTGATGAATTAATAAAAGTAGCTAAAGATATCATTACAAACAAAGAGAAATATTCTCATAAATGTAATGGTAAAAAAATAGCTACTTTATTTTTTGAGCCAAGTACAAGAACAAGACTAAGCTTTGAAGCAGCAATGATGGAATTAGGGGGAAACGTAATCGGATTTTCAGAGGCATCATCTAGTTCAGTATCAAAAGGAGAAAGTGTAGGAGACACAATAAGAGTAGTAGGAGTATATAGCGATATTATAGCTATGAGACATCCAAAAGAAGGGGCACCATTAGTAGCTTCCGAAAAATCAATTGTACCTATAATAAATGCAGGAGATGGTGGACACAATCATCCAACTCAAACATTAACAGACTTATTAACAATTCACTGTGAAAAAAATAGATTAGACAATTTAACAATTGGTCTATGTGGAGATTTGAAATTTGGAAGAACAGTACACTCTTTAATTACAGCAATGTCAAGATATAAAAATATAAAATTTGTATTAATTTCACCAAAAGAACTTGTAATTCCAGAATATATTAAAAGAGATGTATTAGAAAAAAACAATATAGAATATTATGAAACAAATGATATTGAAGAATACATAGATAAATTAGATGTACTATATATGACTAGAGTACAAAAGGAAAGATTTTTCAATGAAGATGATTATGTAAGGCTAAAAGATTATTATATTTTAAACAAAGAAAAATTAGTTAATGCAAAAGAAGATTTATGTATTATGCACCCATTACCAAGAGTAAATGAAATTGCAACAGATGTAGATGATGACAAAAGAGCATGCTATTTTAAACAAGCAGAATATGGTAAATATATTAGAATGGCACTTATTTTAAAATTATTGGAGGTTAAATAAATGAATATTGATAGTATAAAAAATGGAATTGTAATAGATCACATTACAGCTAAAAGAGGAATGGAAATATATGAAGCATTAAACTTAAATAGCCTAGATTGTTCTGTTGCCATTATTACAAATGCTAGAAGTAAAAAAATGGGTAGAAAAGATATCATAAAAATAGATAAAGACATTGAAATTAATATGGATATGATAGGCTTTATAGAGCCAAATGCTACAATTAATATTGTAAAAAACGATAAATTAGTAGACAAATATCAAGTAAAATTACCAGAAACAATTATAAATATTGCAAAATGTCAAAATCCAAGATGTATTACATCAATAGAAAAAGACTTAGACCAAATTTTTACACTAACAGATAGAGAAAACAAAGTATATCGTTGTAAGTATTGCGAAATGAGTTTAAAATAATAGAATAAAAAGGAAATCTCCTAATAAGATATATTAGGGGATTTTTAAAAAAATCCTTAAAAAACTATACAAAATAGTTATTTCGTTATATAATGTAGAAAATAATCTGAAGGGATGATAAAGTTGAAAAATAATTACAATTTTGGCGTTGTCAAACTTCATTTAAAATTTAATCAACGTACAAAAAGTACGTCTCATAAATTTTAAACTCGTTTTCCTAGCCAAAATTTAATTCTTTTCCAACTAGAGTATTAGAAAGGAATGAAATTAATAATGAAACTAAAAGAAGTTTTAGTAGGTTTGGAAGGCTTAAAAGTAAGAGGAAACTTAGATATAGAAATTAAAGGAATAGAAAGTAATTCCAATGAAATAAAAAAAGATTACTTATTTGTTGCAATTAAAGGGTTTAGCACAGATGGACATCAATATATTAGTTCAGCAATTGAAAATGGAGCAACAGTAGTTATGCTAGAAGAAGGATGTGATTTAAAAAAATTAGCTATACCAGACAATATAACAATTGTAATGGCAAAAAATACAAGGCAAGCTCTAGCAATAAGTTCTGCTAATTTTTATAAAAATCCATCTAAAAAATTCAAATTAATAGGGGTTACAGGAACAAAGGGAAAAACCACCACCACTTTTATGATAAAAGAAATTTTAGAAAAAGCAGGAAAAAAGGTGGGGTTAATTGGAACAATTTCTACATATATTAATGGCAAAAAAGTAAAAGATAGCGATAGAACTACGCCAGAAAGCTTAGAATTACAAAAAGATTTTGCTAAAATGCTTGATGCTGGTGTAGAAGTAGTAGTAATGGAAGTATCTTCACAAAGTTTAAAATTACACAGAGTAGATG
>CANQTU010000034.1 GCA_947626925.1 uncultured Clostridia bacterium
CTTTGGCACTTCTATCCATACATAACTATTCCCTTTGCTATCTACAATTACTAATCCCTCATCAATTGTGCTCTCTCCCTCTATTTTTGTTGGCGCAAACCCTTCTGGAATAGTTACTCCTTGAAATTCTGTTTCTTCGTCATTCATATTTGCTTCTATCATAGCCAATTCTCTTTGTTCTTCTTCTGAAGCTATTTCTGTTTCTGTTTTTGCTTTTTGTGCCTTTGTCAATATTCCATTATCTCCTGTTAATGTTGCTATGCTTACTCCTGCTAATATTAAAAGTACTATTATGGTTATTACTAAAGCTATTAATGTTATTCCTCTTTGCTTTTTGTTTATTGGCTTTTTGAAACTTTGGTTTTTAGTTTTTTGTTTTAACTCACTTTCTTTTCTGTTTTTTAATTTCATTTTTTTCATACCTCCTTGTAAAATTTTTATTTTTTAAATTTAAAAACTTTTTGAACTCAAAAAAGATAGCAAATAACACCTATTTCTAGGTTTTATTTACTATCTTCCTTATTTTTCTTTTATTTATTTTCTTATTTAGTAAACATAAGGTGTGTGTGTGTGTGTGTGTACAGCCTCAAGGCTTTTAGCTTCTATTCTTTTCATTTGTTTTATTCCTTCTTTTTAGTTTTCTTATAAAAAGTATAACCCATATTTTATTTTTTAGCAATACTTTTTACTTAATTGTAATATTTTTATTTTAATTTTATTGTTGCCAACTTAATATAGGGTAGCCATCATTTATATTGTTTATATCTTGTTTCCAATGAGAACCGTCTTGTTCTTTGTTTAATAAAGTAACAAACTCTTTTCCTTTCATGTCTTTTTCTGTTTTACTTTCACCTATATTTGCCACCGGAGTTCCTTCTCCACTTATTTCAATATTATTTTCTAGATAATAACAATCTGAAACGACTCCGCCCGCATTAACCCATTGGCAGAAAGCCCCCAAGCGTAAATATCCCGTTTCATCAGTATATTCAGCTTTAATTTTACTTACTGTATATGCATTTTTCACCTCTCCTCCAGGGTTACAGCCTCCTATCACTCCGCCAACAGCCCCCATTATTTGTGGATGCATATTGCCTTTAGAATATACATTTTTTATCATACCACCATCATTACATGACCCAGCAATTAATCCTTCTTGTACTACATTTTTCATTGAAACACCCAATATATCCATATCAACTTCACTATAGCAATCATAGATTCCACCACTTGTAGCTCCTACAATTCCACCTACATCTCCTCTATACATACTGCCAATAATTTTTCCAGATACATGACATCTTTCAATTGTACCTCCTGCTGGAATACTTTCTGCTAAAATTGCTACACATTTCCAAACATCCAAATCTATATCTATATATACATTAGCATTTTCAATGCCTAAGTCTCGAATAGTGCCATAATTTTTCATAAACATTCCTGTACCTATAAATTCATTTGAATTCGATATATTTTCTTCTCTTATTCTTAAATTGTATATAGTATTACCGTCTCCATCAAAAGTTCCATGGAAATTTTTTTTAGAGCTTTTTTCTTCTTCCAAACTTTTTTGTGTTCCAATTGGAATAAACCCACTCTCATTTAGTAGTTTCTTCAAATTTCCATTATAGCCATATTTCCCATAGTCTGTCCTGTTTGCGTCTACATAAGATTTGGTTGATGCAAAGTCTAAGCTTAACCCTAATTTTACAGTTTTATCTGCATAAGTTTCATTTCCACTTGTTACATTATCTGCAAAAGCGACTAAATCTTCTATACTATTAATTATAAATGTATTTTCTTCTGTTGAACTTTTTTCCAATTCTCCTGGTTTTTCGTCTACTACTTTTCTTATTACAATTTCTTTTCCTTCCATTATATTTTCTAAGTCAGCTAGTTGCTCTTGCTCTTCCTCACTTGCGTTTTCTGTTTCTTCTTTTGCTTTTTGTGCTTTTGTTAGTATTCCATTATCTCCAGTTAGTGTCGCTATACTTACTCCGGCTAAAATTAATAAAACAATAATTGTTATTACTAATGCAATTAATGTTATTCCGTTTTTTCCTTTACTCATATTTTTTCTCCCTTCTTTTCTCTATAGTATGCTCATCTTTGGTGCATAATATGTATGACATTTTTGTCATATCTTTTATAATTTTATCGTTTCTTTTATTCAAAGTCAATATGTTACGACAAAAATGTCGTTCTTTTTTAACCTATACTGTAATATAATATGTTTAACATCTACATAAAACTTTGGAGGTTAGAAAATGATTAAACAATACCGTTTAGCAAAAAATTTATCACAGGAAGAATTAGCAGAAGAAATTGGCATTAGTTGGCGTCAATTGCAAAGACTTGAACACAATGAAGAAAATACTAGAATTTCTACTTTCAAAAAGATTATAAAAACACTTGATGTACCAGATGATGAAATTTTGAAATTTATAAAAAAATAGAACCTCTCCTTTATTACTCTAATATTTGGAGAGGTTTTAAGTTTAATTAGGCTCTGTCCCAGATTACACCTTTGGTCATATCTATTGTTGTACCTTTTTTGCTTCTATTTATTTTTTTCTGTAATTCCATTATTGGAATTGGTAATATTGAAATTATTATTGTAATTATCCATTGAGTTTGATTTAAAGGATCTAATTTAAAAATATCTGCTAGGCTTGGAACAATTACTACACCTATTTGTACTAATGTACCTATTAGAAAACTTCCTATTAAGAATTTGTTTTCCATTATTCCCACTTTAAATATTGATTGTTCACTTTTTATATTAAAACTGTGGACTAATTCTAGTAATCCCATGCAAATAAATGCCATTGTTCTACCCACTTCTAAACTATAGAAACGGTTTCCTAAACTAAATGCAACTAGTGTTAGCATGCCAATCATAACACCTTCTACTAAAATTTTATTCCAAAGACCATCTGCAAAAATTCCTTTTTTACTACTTACTGGTTTTCTTTTCATAATGTCTTCATCTGGTGGCTCTAAGCCAATACTAATTGCAGGTAAAGAGTCTGTCACTAAATTAATCCATAGTAATTGGATTGCTAATAAAGGTGATTTCATTCCTATTACTATTTCACCTATATTTGTTGCAATTAGGAAATGAATTGCTTTTTTTATATTGTCGTAAATGCTTCTTCCTTGTTTCACCGCTTCTACTATAGTTACAAAATTGTCATCAGCTAAAATCATATCTGCTGCATTTTTAGCCACATCTGTTCCGTTCTTTCCCATAGCTATTCCAATATCTGCACTTTTTAAAGCTGGACTATCATTTACACCATCACCTGTCATTGCAACTACTGCTCCCGTTTTTTGCCATGCTTTTACTATTCTTACTTTATGCTCTGGAGTAACTCTTGCAAATACAGAATAATTTGATATATTTTTTTCTAATTCATTTTGCGACATTTTATCTAATTCTTGTCCTGTAATTGCTTTGTCATTTGGCTTTAGTAATTTAATTTCTTTTGCAATTGCCTTTGCAGTTGTAATGTGGTCGCCAGTTATCATAACAGTTTTTATTCCTGCTTTTTGACAAGTTTTTATTGCTTCTTTAACTCCTTCTCTTGGAGGATCATACATTCCAATAAGTCCAACAAATATTAAATTATTTTCTATTGTATGTGTATCTATTTTAGATGGTAAAAAATCCAAATCTTTATATGCCACCGCAATAACTCTTAATGCATTTTCTGCCATTTTCTCATTTTCTTTTTGTATATGTATTTTTTCTAAACCACCTATCTGATTTTGATTTCCATTAATTTGTTTCTGGCATTTTTCCAATAATATGTCTGGTGCTCCCTTCGTAATAATGCGATATTTATTTCCCATTTTATGAATTGTAGTCATCATTTTTCTGTTTGAATCAAATGGAATTTCATTAACTCTTGGCATTATTCGATATAGCTCATTTTTGTTTTTATTCATACTTAAAGCTTGGTTAACTAAGGCAATTTCTGTTGGCTCGCCTTGTACTTCAATTTTTCCATTTGGGTATAAAATTGAACTATCTGTACACATACAGCTAAGTTCGGTTGCAAACTCTATATTTTTGCTATAAACTCTTACTACTTTCATTTTATTTTGAGTTAAAGTTCCTGTTTTATCAGAGCAAATTACAGATGAACTTCCTAAAGTTTCTACAGTTGGTAATTTTCTAATAATACTGTTTTTCTTTGCCATTTTTGTAACACCAATAGATAGCATAATTGTTACAATTGCAGGTAACCCCTCTGGTATTGCTGCAACTGCCAGTCCAACTGATGTCATAAACATTTCCATTGGATTTATTTTTTTCATTAACCCAATCCCAAAAATAATTAAACAAATTACTAAACATACAACTCCTAATATTTTTCCTACTTGTCCTAGCTTTTTTTGTATAGGTGTTTCTGGTGTTTCGTTTTGAATTATCATATTAGCTATTTTTCCAACTTTTGTATCCATTCCAGTTTCAGTTACAATTGCTTTTCCATGTCCATTTACAACAATACTAGCCATAAATGCCATATTATTTCTGTCTCCAATTGGACTATTCGGTTTGCAAATTTTGTTTGCATCTTTTAAAACTGCATCTGTTTCACCTGTTAAACTAGATTCTTCTATTTTTAATTGATAACTTTCAATAATTCTGCTATCTGCTGGCACATAATTTCCTGATTCTAAAATTATAATATCTCCAATTACTAAATCTTCTGCATTAATTTCGCTTTCAATTCCATCTCTTATTACTCTTGCCTTAGGGGGTGTCATTTCTTTTAGAGCCTCAATTGACTTCTCTGCTTTTGCTTCTTGAACAACTCCCATTATTGCATTTAAAATTACAATAGCAATTATAATAATAGAATCAATATAATCGTTTTCCCCTTGAATTCTAGAAATAACGGCAGATACAATAGAAGCTATAATTAAAATAATAATCATAAAATCATTAAATTGCTTAGCAAATTTTATAAAAATACTTTCTTTCGGTTTATCTTGTAGTTTATTCTTTCCATATTTTTGTTGCCTTTTTGTTACCTCTTTTTGTTCTAATCCCTTTCTTAAATTAGTTTCTAACTGTCTTGAAACTTCTTCTTTTCTTAATGTTTCCCACATAAAACTCTCTCCTTTGTATATTTCTATTTCAATTCTATGTGGCTTGTACTTTTTTATGACATTTAAATCAATTTTTGACTTTTTTGTGATTTTATGTTACTATATAACTAACCTTTATTTTTAGGTTGAGTAGCTTAGGGGGATAAAGCATATGGACTGATAATCCATAGTGATAGGTTCAAGTCCTATCTCAACCACTGCTAGTTCAGTTTATTTGAACTAGTAATAAAATTTAAGGAGGAGCAATATGAAACAAGTTTTATTGTGTGAAGACTACTTCACATCAGCAAAACACACCATTCCACGGGAGGAAGATAAGGAGCTGGATCTTAATTTAGAAGATTTAGTAAAAAGCTTTATCAAAAACCTTTTCCGTTTAGACTGGGTGGACAGCATGGAAGAAAGTAAGGAGAAAATCCGCATAATTTTTAGGCAGGATTACAATGCAGAAAATGCATTCTCCTTATGGGGATATCATGTAAAACATGCCCCACAGTCTTCAAATTCATAATACTCCAAAAACGACTTGTAACTTTGTTACAAGCCGTTTTTCATGTGCAATTGCACCTACCCTAATTTCATTGATAGCATTTTTGATATTCCGTTTTCTTCCATTGTTACTCCGTAAACTGTGTTTGCTACTTCCATTGTTCCTTTTCTATGTGTAATTACTAGGAATTGTGTATCTTTTGAGAATTTTTTTAGGTATTCAGCAAAACGATATACATTAACATCATCAAGTGCTGCTTCAATTTCGTCTAATACACAGAATGGTGCTGGGTTTATTTTTAGTATTGCAAATAATAATGCTATTGCTGTAAAAGCTTTTTCTCCTCCTGATAGTAACATCATATTTTGCAATTTTTTGCCTGGTGGTTGTACAGTAATGTCAATTCCACATTCTAGTATGTTTTCTTCGTCTTCCAATTTTAATGATGCATTTCCACCACCAAACAATTCTTTAAATACTTCATTAAAGTTTTTGTTGATTATAGCAAATTTTTCTTTAAATTGTTCTTTCATAGTCGCTGTCATTTCTGTTATAATTTTTCTTAATTTGTTCATTGTATCTTCTAAGTCTACTCTTTGCTCACACATAAAGTCATATCTTTCTTTCATATTTTTGTATTCTTCAATAGAGTCCACGTTTACACTACCTAATTCTTTTATTTCTGTTCTTAAGTTATTTACCCTTTTTTGTGTTTGAGCAACATTTTCTGGTTTTTTATACTCACCTACATTGTTTGGTGTTAATTCGTATTCTTCCCACATTTTATTGATAATGGTATTAATATCATCTTCTATTTTTGTTTTCTTAACATCAATTTTTACAATTTGTGCTTTCAAGTCTTCTATAATATTAAATTTGTTTGTAATTTCCTCTTCCTGTTTTGTTAATATCTCGTTTTTCTCTATTCTTTCTTGTTTTAACTTTTCAATGTTTTCTCCACTATTTTGTACTTCTTCTTTTATTTTTGATATTTTCTCGTTTATTTCTTGAATTGATTGTTCTAATTCAAAGTTATCATGTGTTATTTGTTCAATTTGTTGTTTTTTATTTTCTATGCTCTTATTTGCATTTTCAATTTCAGTATTAATTCTTTCTTGTATTTCTTCAATTGAAGCTTCACTTTCATCAAATGAAGATACAGAAATTTTTAAATTAGTAATATCTAAATTTAAGTCATCAACATATTTTTGATTATCTTTATTCAATTCTGCAAATTCTGAAATGATTTTGCTTAGTTTTTCTGTTTCTTCTGTTAATTCTTTTATTTGATTATTGATTTTTTCCTTGTTGTCTAAAGCTTCTTTCTTATGTTTTTCTAAGTTTTGCTGTTCTTCTTTTAACTTATTTAATCTAGCTTCTAATTTGCTAATATTTTCGTCAATTGCTACAACTTTTTGCTTTTCTGTTGCATAGGTAATGTCTATTTCTTGTAATTCTTTTTCTAAACTAGTAGCATTTTCTAAAGTGTCTTGAATAGAAGTTTCATATTCTTGCTTTTCTTTTTCTAATTTCTCTATTTTTGATTTTAGGTTCTTAATTTCCTTTTCTAATTTTTCTATTTCTCTTCCTCTACCTAAAATGTTTACAGTTTTTTTAGTAACAGAGCCTCCTGTAATTGATCCTGATGCATTAATAATATCTCCTTCTAATGTTATAATTCTAAAAGAATATCCATTTTGCTTAGATACTTTAATAGCTGTATCCATATTATCTACAATTACAGTTCTTCCTAATAAACTAATTACAATTTGTTCATATTTTTTGTTGAATTTAATTAAATCTGATGCAATACCTATAAGACCTTTTTCGTTTCCTTTTATTTTTTCTAATTTTTTACCTTTTACAGATGCAATTGGTAAAAATGATGCTCTACCTAAATTGTTTTTTCTTAAATGCTCTACTAATTTTTTTGCATCTTCTTCTGTTTCTGTTACAATGTTTTGAAGGCTTGCTCCTAAACACATTTCAATTGCTGTCTGATATTCTTCTGGTACTTCAATTACATTGGCCAATACCCCATGCATTCCTTTTCCTAGATCTTTTATGTTTTCACAGTCTTTTAGAAGTGTTTTTACACTTTTAATATAACCCTCTTTTTCTTTTTCAGTTTCAATTAAGAATTTTAATTTAGATTCTTTAACGCGCATTTCACTTTGGTATGCATTTATATTGTTTTGATATTGATTTATTTTTTTATCTGCTTCTTGCTTTTTGCTATTAATTTCCTCTATTGCCTTTACAACTTTATTTTTCTTGCTTTCAATTTCGTAAAATTCTTTTGATATTTCATCTTTTTGAAGCCTTGTACTATCTAACTCTGATATATAATTAGTTATTTCATTTTTTATTTGATTTTGCCTTTTTTGGTCATTTTCATAATTGATATCTTGTGTATTAATTTCAGATTGAAGTTCATATTTTTTGTCAGTATTTTCTTCAACTTTTTGTTTATGTGCTTCAATTTCTAGCTCTTTTGCTGATAAAGTTTTTGTTATTTTTGCAAGTTCTTGTTCTTTTTCTTGTAACTCTTTTTCAAATTTTTCTTTATTTTGTTTTAGACTTAGTTTCTTTTCTTCTTTTTGATGGCTTTCTTCTTCTAATTCCTTTTTTCGGTTTTGTGATTCTTCTATTTCTTTTTCAAACCTATCTTTGTTTTCTAAGTTGTTGTGAATTCGTGTTTTTGCTACATTTATGTCTGAGTTTAACATTTCAATTTCTTTTTGACTTGCAAACCCTAAATTTGACATTTCTTCTATTTGATTAGTTATACTGTCTATTTGTGCTTTTAATTCTTCTTTTAAAAGTTTCACTTTTTCTAGTTTTTCTTCCTCTTGGGTATGTTGTGTTTTATAAATTTCTTCATCTTTTACTATTTCTTCTAGACTATTCTTATATTTTTCTATATTATGCAAAAATAGACCTATTTCTATATTTTTTAATTCTTCCCTTAAGTTTAAATATTTTTTGGCTTTTTCTGATTGTGCTTTTAATGGCTCAATATTACTTTCTATTTCTGTTAAAATATCATTAATTCTTAATAAGTTTAGCTTTGTACGTTCTAGCTTTTTTTCACTTTCTGCTTTTCTAACACGATATTTTACAATTCCTGCTGCTTCTTCAAAAATATTTCTTCTGTCTTCTGATTTGTTACTTAAAATTTCATCTATTTTACCTTGTCCAATAATTGAGTAACCATCTTTTCCAATTCCCGTATCCATAAATAATTCTAATACATCTTTTAGTCTACATGGTACTTTATTTATAAAATATCCTGTTTCACCGCTTCTATATATTTTTCTTGTTACAGTAACTTCTGTGTATTCTATTGGTAAAGCTCCATCGGCATTATCAAATATTAAAGAAGCTTCTGCAAATCCTAAAGATTTTCTATTTTGTGTTCCAGCAAATATGATGTCTAGCGATTTAGACCCTCTTAATGATTTCATACTTTGCTCTCCTAGTACCCAACGGATACTATCAGATATGTTGCTTTTTCCTGAGCCGTTTGGTCCAATTACTCCTGTAATTCCTGGTCTAAATTCTAGTACAGTTTTATCTGCAAATGATTTAAATCCTTGTAATTCTAGCCTTTTTAAATACATTTATTATCACCTTTTGTAAAAAAAATTGTTACCACAAATCTGTTATATTAGACTTGCAGTAACAGTTTATAACATTTTTCGCGTTTTGTAAAGTTGAGAATTACACAAATTTTGCGTTTGATACAATTTTGGCAATATTATAAATAAGACGTTGCTTAGCAGGTGTACAAGTAATTAGAGTCTCATACAATTCTTTATCTAAGTAGTTTGGTGCTTCTGTTGCAGCACCTGTTATAAAAAATTCTATGCTAGTATCTAATACTTTGCTTATTTGTGCAAGTCTTTTTAAATTAACTTGGCTTCCTCCTCTTTCGATTCTACTTATGTAGGCAACCGCTACATCAATTTCCTCAGATAATCTTTCCTGTGACCATCCTTTTTTCCTTCTAGCTTCTTTTATTCTTTCTCCTATAACTTTATAATCAATTTCCATACTATCACTTCCTTTTCAGTAGTAAATATAGCACTATAAGTTCCAATTGTCAATATATTTTTGAAATTTATATGTAAAATTTTATTGTAGGATTTTTGTTGTGTGTAAAATTAAAAAAGACAATTAAAACATAGCGTTCTAATCGTCTCTTTTAATTAGAAATTTCTTTTATAGTATAGTTAAATTTTTACATAATGTACACCCATAATTCCAATATTATCATTACCGGAATTGATATTAAGCCATACGGGAATGCTATAGTAGATAATAGTACTGCTAATACAATTAATATTATCATTATTATAACTTTTTCGATCATTATTTTCATTACATAAGGATCTTTACGTAAAGAGACTTTTACAATTCTAGCATTTTCCTTTATAGATTTCACAGGAATTTTTATTGTTTCTCCTGCATCTATTGGTTGCTCACAAATTTTAAAGTCTTCTACAGAGTTATCTTTTTCTAGTTGAACTTCGCCTTCGATGTCAAAATAACAGTCTTTATCACTTGAAACAGTTATTTCTGTTTTAGTATATTCTATTGTTACATTTGCATCTATAGGTTTATCTATTTTTAGATTTTCAATAAAGGTGTTTGATTTTTCATTATCCTTACAACCTCCTATTAAGACACACAATAAACTTAACACTAAAATTACTAAAATCCGTTTTTTCATTCTGCTCTCGCTCTCCTTTTTTAACTATACTAATTTTTAGATACTTAAAAACACTTGTATCCCTATACTACAAAGAAATTTATGTTAACATTTTAGCATTTTTTCCACAAAAAGTCAAGATTATTTTATCGCTTCTTCTGAATATTTATTGTTTATAATTTTGTCATAAGGTGCTTTTTCTTTTAGTTCTCCTGCCATTGTCATAACTTCTTCTAATCTCTCAAATGCTTCTTCTTTTAAAACTGGTGTGTCATTCCATGCATCAATATCTTTGTAATTTTGGATTACAGTGGCAAGTAAGTCTAAATCTGTATCTGGGAAAAAGCTTTGAATTACTTCTGCTATTTCTTTTCCACTATGTTCTTCTACCCATTGTTGCCCTTTATATATCGCATTTGTGAATTTTTGAATTGTATCTTCATTAGCTTCTATATAGCTTTTTTTCGCAAAATATGCTGTATATGGAATTTCTCCTGCTGCTTCTCCTACAGATGCAACTATATATCCTTTATTTTGCTGTTCTGTTAAAGATGCTGTTGGCTCAAACAATGTAACATAGTCTGCATTACCACTTGCAAAAGCCCCTGCCATTAAATCAAATTTGATGCTATCATCTAATACTAAATCCTTTTGTGTATCAATTCCATTTTGCTTAAGTACATATTCTAATGTCATATAAGGTACTCCACCTTTTCTGCCTGGAATAACTGTTTTTCCTTTTAAATCTTGCCAGCTAAAATTATCTGTTTTGTTTCTAGCAATTAAAAATGAACCATCTTTTTTTGTCATCTGTGCAAATACTTGTGCATAATCTTCTTTGCCTTCATTATAAACATATATTGATGCTTCTGGTCCAGCAAAACCAATATCACATTGATTTGCTAAAACTGCTGTCATAACAGCATCTGCTCCTTGACCTGTTGTTAATTCAATGTCCATGCCATTTTCCTTGAAGTACCCATTGTTAATTGCTACATATTGTGGTGCATAAAAAACAGAACGTGTTACCTCATTTACTTTAATTGTTTGTAATTCTTGGTTTTTGTTATTAGTACGATTAATTACAATTCCTATAATACTAAATAATAAGGCTAAAATAAGTACAGTAATGATTAATTTTTTTTTCATACTTTCCCTCCTTCTTTTTATTTAGTATATTTTATGTTTATTCATATAGTTTGTGATAATATTTCTTACTATTTTTTAGAATGTAATATTAGTTTTTCTAGTAATAAAACACCTGCATACATTATTCCTGCTACTATTCCTAAGATTAGCACACTTGTCATTACTAAATCTAATTGGAACACTTGCCCACCATATACAATTAAATAACCGAAGCCCTGCTTTTGAAACAAGGAATTCTCCTGATATTACACCAACTAATGAAAGCCCAATATTTACTTTCAAAGAATTAATAAATGTTGATAAATTTGCAGGTATTATAATTTTGGTTAATATTTGTAATTTAGTTGCTTTGAAGGTTTTTGCCATTTTTATTACTTCTTTATCGGTTTTTAAAAATCCATTTAAGTTCTCGAGAATTGTTACAACTAACGAAATAGCAACAGCCATTACAATAATAGCAGGTGTTCCTGCTCCTACCCATATAATAATTATAGGACCTAAGGCTACTTTGGGTAAACTATTTAAAACAACTAAATATGGTTCTGCAACTTTTGATAAAAAATCTGACCACCATAAAATTATTGCAATTATAATTCCTAATCCAGTCCCTAACAAAAATCCAACAACTGTTTCATATACTGTTACACCTATATGTTTTAGTAAATCATTAGATCCTAAGTTTATAAATGTTTCCCAAATTCTACTTGGTTGACTCATAATAAAACTATCAATAATTTTTTTATCTGCTAAAATTTCCCATATTGCTAAAAAAGCTACTAATACTGATATTTGTGTAATCCATATCAAATATTGTCTTCTTTTTTTCTTTTTTAAATATTCTTTTCTTTCTTTTGATACATTTTTTTCATTCATTGACCCCTAACTCCTTCCATAAAGTATTAAAATATTGGCTGAATTTGGGGCTTTCTCTGCAATTAATAGGATTTCTATTTTCAATTTCAAATTCAATTTTGTGTATATCTTTTACTGTACCTGGTCTTGCATTTAGTACAATGACTCTATCTGACATGCTAATTGCTTCTGATATATCATGTGTTACTATAAGTGCTGTCATTTTTTCTTTTTTTAAAATATTGTAAATATCATTTGTTACCATTATTCTAGTTTGATAGTCTAAAGCTGAAAATGCTTCATCTAACAATAATATTTTGGGCTTAACTGCTAGAGTACGTATTAATGCTACTCTTTGCCTCATTCCACCTGATAATTCAGATGGATATTTATCTTTGAAATCATATAAGTCATATTTTTTTAATAATTCTTCTACTTGTTTTTTATATTCTTTGGTATTATTGCCTTTAATTTCTAGTCCAAACATTGTATTACTTAATATATTTTTCCATTCTAATAAACAGTCTCTTTGTAGCATATAACCCACTTTTGGAGAAATTCCTTCTACTTTTTCACCTTCTATGTAGATTTCTCCTGTAGTTTTTTCTTCTAAGCCTGCAATAATTGAAAGAAGAGTAGATTTACCACATCCACTAGGTCCTATAATGCTTACAAATTCACCTTTATTTATTCTTAAATTGATATTTTGAAGTGCTAGTACTTCTCCTTGTTTGTTTTGATACCTTTTACTGACATTTTTGACTTCTAGTATTTTTTCCATTAGTATCCTCCTTGTATAATATATTTAGGTTTTTAAAAGGTTACCCTTAAACCTTTATATAACAATTATTTCATGATATA
>CANQTU010000035.1 GCA_947626925.1 uncultured Clostridia bacterium
TTATCAAATGAAACAGTAGTAGAGCAAGTTACAGACAAAAATCCAGGACAATTAGAGGAGGAAAATGGAGAAAAAGTTATAAATAGTATAGAGGATTTAGTAGTTTTTGCATCAAATGTAACAAAGGGAGAAACATATGCAGGAGAAACAGTAAAACTAGGATTAAGCTTAGATTTTAACTCAGTAAAATCGTATGTAAATCCATATAGAAAAGACTATGGCGAATATGGATATAATGGAGAATTAAAAACGTTATTAACATCAGGAGAAGGATTTAAACCAATAGGAATGACAAAAAGTGAAAGCGGTCGTGAAAATAAAAGTTTTCACGGAACATTTGACGGAAATGGAAAAATTATTTGTAATTTATTTATAAATCAAAAGGTTGAGGATAATAAAAACGATTTGGTACTTGGATTGTTTGGATATAATTTTGGTACAATAAAAAAATTAGGAGTAAAAAATTGTAATAATAGTGGTAACTTGATAACAAATGCTGGAAATACTTGTATGGTTGGTGGAATAACTGGAATAAATTACAAAGAAATAGAAGAATGCTTTGTTTCTGGAAACGTATTATCCATTTGTAGTGCAAAATCTAGATGTGGTGGAATTTGTGCTATATCAAATGTTTCTACTAGTATAATAAATTGCTATAATTTAGCTAGCATAAATTGTACAGGTGGAAATGATTATAATGCTGTTGGTGGGATATCTGGAACTTCTGGTGGTAATTTAGCTAATTGTTTTAATAACGGAAGAATATTGATGACCTGTGACAAAGAAAAGGGAATTAATTATGTGGGTGGTATAGTTGGAATAGTTGGTGAGAATAATAATACAAAAGTTAAAAATTGTTATAATTTGAATAGTGTTGTACTTGATATCGATTCTTCAAATGCTACTAGTAGCGGAGGCATTGTTGGTGCTTTTCAGAAAGGTTATTTAAATAATTGTTATAACAAAGGGAATATTAATAAATTGAATTTAAACAGTCAAAGTTCTTATATAGGATTGATTTTAGGATTGATTGCTGATAATGGTACTGCAAGTAATGTCTCATTAAGTAATTGCTCATCTTTAAAATTTAATAATTATAAATGGCGGAAATAGTGCGTTGGGAGAGATTTGGGATAATGTAACTTTATGTGATGATGAGAATGAGATGCCCGATATATTAAATATATTAGGAGATAAGTTTAAAATGGATACAAATGGAAATCCAAGTTTAAGTTGGCAAAATTAAAAGAATAGACTTGAATAGAGCATTGATGGTGTATATGAGGTAAATTATCCCCTTAAAGTAGACACAAATAAAAAGCAAGTGCTTACTTTAAGGGGAATATTTTAATTTAAGGAATCCTCTTAAAAGTATGACAAAATAAAACTAAATACACCTACTTGCAAAAATACAAAAATAGTATATAATATAGCTAACAAAAGAAACAGGAGGTAAAAAATGCAACCAATAGAAAAAAGCATAGGATACAAATTCAAAGACAAAGATTTACTAAAAAAAGCACTAACACACACATCATATGCTCACGAAAAAGAAGAAGAGAGCAATGAAAAACTAGAATACTTAGGAGATAGCATATTAGAATTTATTACTAGTAAATTTTTATACCAAAACTACCAAAATTTAAAAGAAGGAGAAATGACTAAAGTTAGAGCAGCTGTAGTATGTGAAAAAAGTTTATTCAAAGTAGCAAAAATGCATAATTTTAGTGATTCCTTATATCTTGGAAAATCAGAAAGAAAGACAGGTGGAAAAAACAGACCAGCAATTTTAGCAGATAGTGTAGAAGCAATTATAGCTGCAATATACTTAGACGGTGGAATAGAACAAGCAGAAAAATTTATTATACAAAACCTAAAAGACGAAATAGATTTTGCAACCAAACATGTTGGAGACAAAGACTATAAAACAGTTTTACAAGAAAAATTGCAAGAACATGGAGATGTAAATATACAATATGAAATCACGAAAGAAGAAGGACCAGACCATAATAAAATATTCACAGCAAGTGTTAGTTGCAATGGAAAGGTACTTGCAGAGGGAGAAGGGAAAAGTAAAAAAGAAGCACATATGAATGCAGCTCAAAAGGCATTAGAGAATTTAAAATAGAAAAGAGGCAATTTGATGAAAAAACAATATATAATACCAATATTTGTACCACACTTAGGATGTCCAAATGATTGTATTTTTTGTAACCAAAAATCAATTAGTGGGCAAAAAAAGGACATAACAAAAGAAGAAGTAAGAAAAACAATAGAAGATTACCTTGCAAGTATCAAAGATGAAGATGCACAAGTAGAAATTGCATTTTATGGCGGAAGTTTCACAGCAATAGAAGAAAGCAAGCAAGAAGAATTACTGCAAATTGCTTATGAATTTATAAAAGAGGGCAAAGTAGAATCTATAAGAATTTCCACTAGACCAGATGCAATAAACAAACAAATTTTGAAAAGATTAAAGCAATATAAAGTAAAAACAATAGAACTTGGGGTTCAATCTGCAAATGATTACATTTTAAAAAGAGCAAATAGAGGTCATACATTTGCTGATGTAAAAAAAGCATCTAAAATGATTAGATGGAATGGTTTTAAATTAGGGCATCAAATGATGGTAGGCTTACCTGAAAGTACAAGAATTGATGAAATAAATACAGCCAAAGCACTTATAAAATTAAAACCAAAAATGGTAAGGATTTATCCTGTATTAGTAATAAAAAATACGCCATTAGAGAAAGAATACAAAAAAGGAAAATACGAGCCATTACCATTAGTACAGGCTGTAGAAATAAGCAAAGAATTAGTTAGAATGTTTGCTGACAAAAACATTGAAATTATCCGTATTGGCTTACAAAATACAGACGAAATAACAACACCAGAAGACGAGAAAAGTGAAGTAGTAGCAGGACCATATCATCCAGCATTTAGGCAATTAGTAGAATCAGCAATGTGGTATGATGCAATTGTAGGAAAAATCAAAAAATTAAATGTAAAAGTAAAAGAAGTAGAAGTAACGGTAAATCCTATTGATGCAAACAATGTTATAGGACATAAAAAGGAAAATGTATTAAAATTGAAAGATACATATGATGTAGACTTAATTTTACAACAAGATGAAAATATAAAACAAGGAAAGTCAAAAATAGAAATTACAAAAACTTATAATGACTTTTTAGAAGAATAAAAGTCAAGTATAAAATCACCATTATTTGCAAATACTGCAATAAAGGTGGTTTTTATGTATTTAGAAGAAAAATATAATTTTAAAAAAATGATTATAGAAGTAATTGGAACAATGTTAGGTGCTCTTATAATGGCAATAGGAGTTGCTCTATTTTTATTGCCTAACCAGTTATCATCAGGTGGTGTATCAGGTGTTGCAACCATTACTTATTATTTACTTCATATACCAATGGGAACAATGATACTTTTAATAAATACACCTTTATTTATAATGGCAATGTTCAAAATAGGAAAAAGTTTTTTTATCAAATCTTTAATAGGAACAATATCATTATCAGTTTTTATTGATATTTTAGACCAATTAGAACCACTAACAAATGATAGATTTTTAGCTTGTATTTATGGGGGAATAATTATTGGGCTTGGAACTGCAATTCTTCTAAAAGTAAATTCATCTAGTGGTGGGACAGATTTGGTTAGTTATATTGCAAGAGAATATAGACCAACAATAACAATGAGTAAAGTTATTATAATAATTGATATTATAATTGTTAGCCTAAATGTAGTATTTTTTAAAGAAATTGAAATAGGGTTATATTCTGCCATTGCAATTTATCTAATGGGAAAAATAATAGATATTGTATTTGAAGGAATATATTTTACGAAATTATTATTAATTGTATCTAATAAAAATGAAGAAATAGCTAAAGCAATTGGAGATAAAATAAGAAGAGGAACTACAGGACTATATGGAAAAGGAATGTATACACAAGAAGATAAGCTTGTATTAATGTGTGCAGCATCAAGAGGAGATATATCAAAAATAAAAATTATTGCTAGAAAAATAGATCCAAAAAGTTTTATAGTAATAACAAACTCTAGGGAAGTGGTCGGACTAGGTTTTAAAAAGACATAAAAAAACATTTTGTAACAAAATTGTAATAATTTAGAAATATTTTTGTTATAATTCATTGACTTTTTAATTTTTTCGTTATATTATATATGTGTTAGAAAACTGTTTTGAAAATCCTAAGGAGGAAGAATATGGGAGAAGTAATAGTAATAACATCAGGAAAAGGTGGAGTAGGAAAAACAACAACAACTGCAAATTTAGGTTCAAGTTTAGCAGTAGAAGGTAAAAAAGTAGTTCTAATTGATACAGATATTGGCTTACGTAACTTAGATGTAGTTATGGGATTAGAAAATAGAATAGTATATGATATTGTAGATGTAGTAGAAGAAAAATGTAAATTAAGACAAGCATTAATTAAAGACAAAAGATTTAAAGAATTGTATTTATTACCAGCTGCTCAAACAAGGGACAAAAGTGCAGTAAATGAAGAGCAAATGAGGAGCTTAGTAGGAAAATTAAAAGAAGAGTTTGATTACATATTAATAGACTGTCCTGCTGGAATAGAGCAAGGATTTAAAAATGCCATTGCAGGAGCAAATCGTGCTATTGTAGTAACTACAGCAGAAATATCTGCTATCCGTGATGCTGATAGAATAATAGGACTTTTAGAATCATCAGAAATCAAAAATCCAGAATTAGTTATCAACAGAATTAGACCAAACATGGTAAAAAAAGGTGAAATGATGGATGTTGATGATATAGTTGATTTATTATCCATAGACCTAATTGGTGTTGTACCAGATGATGAATACATTATTACACAAACAAACAAAGGAGAACCAGTTATCCAAAACAAAAAAGCACCATCAGGAAAAGCTTATATAGAAATAGCAAAAAGAGTTTTAGGAGAAAAAATAGAAGTAACAATTCCAGGGCAAGAAACAGGATTTTTTGCGAAATTAAAACGATTATTTAAAAAACAATAACACAATTTGGGGGTAAGTAAGGATAATGTTCGAAAACATAATGAATTTTTTTAAAAAATTAAATAAAAAAGAAGAAAAAAAAGCAACTAACTCAAAAAATGCTGCAAAAGAAAGACTACATCTTGTTCTAATGCAAGATAGAGCAAATGTTTCAGCAGACTTTTTAGATATGATGAAACAAGAAATAATAGAAGTTATTAAAAAATACATAGATGTAGATGAAAGTGCTATTGATGTACGACTTACCAATAAAGAAAATGAAGACGGTACAAACGGAGCACCAGCTTTATATGCTAATATTCCAATTTTAAACATAAAAAGTGAAATGAAAAAAGAAATTAACAAAGAAAATAATGAAAATAAATCTATAGAAACATCAAATGTAGAAGAAAAAAATGAAATAAAAGAACCAGAAGAAACAGCACAAATAATTATAGATAATGGCAAAGAAAATATAACACAGAAAGAAGAAAATAAAAAAGATGAAAAAATACAAGAAGAAGCTACCGAAAAAGAAAATGTATTAGAAACAGTAGTAGCAACGCAAGAAGAAAATACAAAAGAAGAACTTAAATCAGAAAATAATTAAGAAAAAGAGTGATTTAATGAGAAAAAGAGAATTAAAAAATATAGAATGGAGTATTGGAATTATTGCAATTATCCTTTGTATAATAGGGTTAGTTGCATTATTTTCTGCCACGCAAGAAGCAGAATATGATGAATTTAATAAACAATGTATATGGTTTGTTGTTAGCATAATTATAGGAGTTATAATTATGCTAATCGATTATGAATCAATAGTAAAAATGTCACCTATTTTTTATGGTGCATTTATTTTATTATTGATAGCAGTATTATTTACAACTCCAGTTAATGGTGCAACAAGCTGGTTTGATATTGGATTTTTCTCTTTTCAACCAGGGGAATTTGCTAAAATATTTGTTGTGCTATTTTTAACATATGCTATAACAAAAATACAAGAAAGAGGTAAAAAAGAAATAAATAAACCTCTAAAATTATTAATATTATTAGCTATAGTTGGCGTGCCAGTTTTATTAATTATAAAACAACCAGATTTTGGTACAGCGGTAGCATTTATAGCAGCAATTTTATTTATGTTAGTAACAGCAGGTATTGACAAAAAATATATAATAGGAACAATCATTTTAGTAGTTGTTTCAGTACCATTAATTTATAACTTTGTATTACCAGAACATGCAAAAAAAAGAATTGATATATTCTTAAATCCAGAGTCTGACCCACGTGGTTCTGGATATAATATAATCCAATCTAAGCTTGCAATTCGGAGCAGGTGGTCTAACAGGAATGGGCTTACTAAAAGGAAACCAAACACAATTAGGATTTTTGTACCCTAAAACAACAGACTTTATATTTGCAGTTATTGGAGAAGAAATGGGATTTGTTGTAGCAGGTGTAGTTATAATACTCTATGTTGTGCTCATAACCAAAAGTATTTATGTGGCAAAAACAGCAAAAGATGAAACAGGTTCATTAATAGCATCTGGAATAACAGGAATATTTATATTTCATATGCTAGAAAATATAGGTATGGTAATGGGACTATTACCTATTACAGGTGTACCACTCCCATTTATAAGTTATGGAGGAAGTTCATTAATTACAAGTTTCATATGTATTGGAATATTATTAAATATTAGTAGCAAAAGACAGAAAACAATATTTGTAAAATAATTACAAACAAAAATGGAGAAAAAAATGTATATACACAAATTAAAAATAGGAAATGTAACCCTAGAAAACAATGTAATATTAGCGCCTATGGCTGGTGTAACAAACCAGCCTTTTAGATTGTTATGCAAACAATATGGTGCAGGTATGGTATGTACAGAAATGGCAAGTTCAAAAGCAATTTTTCATAATGATACAAAAACAAACCGATTACTAAATACTGAAGGAGAAAAAAGACCAATTAGCATGCAAATTTTTGGTAGTGACGTAGAAACTATGGGATATGCTGCAAAATATGTTAGTAAAATAGCAGACATTGTAGATATTAACATGGGCTGTCCAGCACCTAAAGTAGTAAAAAATGGAGATGGAAGCAAATTATTATTAGACCTAGAACAAGCAGAAAAAATAATGCAGACAGTTGTTGAAAATTCAAAAGTTCCTGTTACTTTAAAATATCGTAAAGGCTGGGATAAGGAAAATATTGTAGCAGTAGAAATAGCTAAAATTGCAGAAAAAGTTGGTATATCAGCAATTACAATACATGGTAGAACACGTTCTGAATTTTATTCTGGAACAACAGATTTAGACATTATAAAACAAGTAAAACAAGCAGTTACAATTCCTGTAATAGGAAATGGAGATATTATTGACGAAGAATCAGCATTAAAAATGTTCCAAGAAACTGGAGTAGATGGCATAATGATAGGAAGAGGAAGCTTCGGAAACCCATGGATTTTCCAAAAAATTATACATTTTTTAGAAACAGGAGAAAAATTACCAGGTCCATCAAACCAAGAAAAATTAGAAATTATAAAAAAACATATTGATTTAGCAGTTAAAGAAAAAGGAGAAATAGCAATAAAGGAATTAAGAAAGCACATTGCATGGTATACAAAAAATTTAAAAAATTCAAGTGAATTTAGAAATACAATAAATAAAATAGAAACACAAGAAGAATTAGTAAACAGCCTAAATGCATATTTTAAAACACTTTAAAATACAATGGTAGTGGATAGAAATATCCACTATTTTTTAGTATTGGGGGAAAATATTTTGAAGAAAAAACCTTTACTTATTTTAATTACAATTTTAATATTAATTATTATTAACATTTTTTTATTATTTTTTTATAGAAATCCGGCTAAAAATTCAAAAATTGTAAATAATAGTACTAGTCAAGAAATCGTAGACTATATTTTAAATATTAGTTCTTATGAAACTGAAATAGAAGTAGAAGTAAATAGTAACAAAAATCAGAATAAATATACACTAAAACAACAATACCAAGCAGAAGATATGAATTCACAAGAAGTAATAGAGCCCAATAATATTGCAGGAGTTAAAATAAGAAAAAATGGAAACAAATTAACAATAGAAAATACAGATTTAAATTTAAGTACAATTTATGAAAATTATGCTTATATATCAGATAACAGACTAGACTTAAGTTGTTTTATAAAAAATTATAAGGAAGACGAAAAAGCAAACTGGAAAGAAGAAAATAATCAAATTATTATGATAACAAAACAAAATCAGGAAGAAAAAAGTTTATGGATAGATAAAACAACAGCAAAACCAACAAAGTTAGAAATAAAATTGAATGACAAAAAATCAAGCATTTACATATTATATAAAGAGGTAAATCTAAATAATTAAAACATTTAGTTACTTTCACTAATATTTAAAATAGCATGAAATATACTTGACAATACACTAATACTAGGAGTGAAGAATATGCAAATAAAAAGAGGAGATATGTTTTATGCAGATTTAAGTCCAGTAGTTGGCTCAGAACAAGGAGGAATTAGACCAGTTCTTATAATACAAAACGACTTAGGCAATAAATATAGTCCTACTGTAATTGCAGCAGCAATAACTTCTCAAACAGGAAAAAATAAATTACCAACACATATTGAAATAGATTCTAACTCTTGCGGATTAAAAAGCAATTCAGTAGTGCTAGCTGAACAGATACGAACAATAGACAAAAGCAGACTAAAAGAGAGAATTGGTCACATAGATGATGAAAAAATAATTGACCAAGTTAATAATGCCTTAGGTGTGAGTTTTGGATTGGGCGAGTAAAAAAGTTATCAAAAAGTTGCCAAAAGGGACGATCCTTTTTGGCAACTTTGACATTTAAACTTTTAACTTTTTAATAATTTTAATTTCATTATAAAGATTATCAATCATAGCTTTTCTAGTATCATAAGCATTTTTATATTCTTCGTAACTTGACATATAATTATCAATTGTCTCATTGTTTTTTAGAAGCATTTTCATGCCTTCTAAGTAGTAATTTTTATCCTTTTCTTTTTTAGCATTTTCCATTTTTTCCTTATATTTATTAATCTGTTCAAATCTTTTTAATTCCTCTTGCAAATCATCTACATAACTTTGAGTACAATAAATTTCGTATTCAATATCTTCAATAACAACTTTAAATAAAGTTTTAACAATAATTGGATTATTTTTTCCAAGACGGGCATTCTCACTGGTCACTTTAAGTGCATCAGATGGCTTAGTATTTTCAATCAAAATCTTTAAAGTATCAGAAATTCCAATATGTGATTTATACTGCCTTTTACTAACAATAGCATCATACTCGTCAGCAACACGAATAATTTGCCCTTCATATGGAATATCTTTTTTAGTCAACCCATTAGGATAACCAGAACCATTCAAAGCCTCATGATGATAAATAGGACCGGCTGCATAAGGTCTTAACTTTTCATCTTTCATACAAATATTATAACCAATAGTAGTATGAGTTTTCATTGTTTCATATTCTTCATCAGTCAACTTACCAGGTTTTTGAAGAATTTCAGGTGGGATGAAAAGTTTGCCAATATCATGTAAATAAGCACAAATAGTACAATACTCAGTAAAACCTTTATTGCAATGTAAGTGCTCACAAAGCCTACAAGTAAGACTGGCAACATTTTCACAATGTTTTCTAGTAAAGACATCTAGCCTATCTAACATACTTAATTGATATCTCATACTTTCATTTAAATTATAAGATTTCAAATTAGTTTTATCATAAAAATCAAATTCATAACTCATAATTGTTCTCCTTTGTTATATTCTTATTAATCTAATCATAGCATGAAAGAAAAAAAACTGCAAGTAAAATGTCCGTAGAGTATATTTTACAAAAAATTGGAAAACCTACTAATAAGTAGGTTTTTTTATGGTTAATGTAAATAATTTGATAGATATTATAAAAAAAATCATTATTGGTTTGTTAGCAGGAATTATTAGTGGTTTATTTTCCACTGGTGGTGGTATGATTTTAGTACCAGCTTTTATTTACATTTTAAATGTAGATGCAACAAAAGCAAGAGGTACATCTGTTTTTTGTATTTTACCAATGGTAGTTACTAGTAGTTTCTTCTATTATAAGGGAAATTTTATTGACTGGAAAGTAGCTTTTCTTTGTGCTGTTGGCGGAGCTATTGGTGGATACGTAGGAGCAAAATTATTGAAAAAATTGCCAGAAAAAGTTATGAAAATAGCGTTTACTATTTTTTTAATTTATGTGTCTTATAAAATGCTAACTTAAGGGGGAAATATGGCAGAGATATTAATTGGTGTTATGTCAGGAATTGTAAGTGGTACAGGAATGGGAGGAGGAACTATTTTAATTTTTCTTCTCACATTTTTACTAGGTATAGAACAGCACGTAGCACAAGCAACAAATTTGATTTTTTTTATTCCAACAGCCATTGTAGCAATTATTGTAAATTTGAAAAATAAAAATATCGATTTAAAATTAGCTATATTGTTGTCTGTTTTTGGAATTTTAGGTGCAATTATTGGTGCAAATATATCTATTAATATGGATGTAGGAATTTTAAGAAAAGGATTTGGAATTTTTTTGGCATTTATTGCCTTAAATGAAATATATACCATTTTTAAATTATATATAAAACCGTATAAAAATAATTCAAAAGAGAAAAAATAAAAATATAATTACAATTTTGAAAAAAGAGACTGTTGGAGGTGAAGAAAATGAAATTTATAAAAGGTGTTATGATAGGTGGATTAATTACAACAGGTTTAATGATGATGTATTCTGAATCTGATATGATGAATAAGAAAAAATTAATGAAAAAAGGAAAACAATTTGCTAGAAAAATGGGAATGATATAATAATCATTCCCATTTAAAAATATGCTTTAAATTTTCCTATTTACATTCAGGCTCTTCACATTCGTCACATCTGTCGCATTTATCACATTTGTCACAATCATCAATAAAACAATCACATTTGTCGCATTTTTCACCTTTTAAGCATTTTCCTTCATGATGACATTTAGCACAAATTTTAATTTTTTTAGTGTCATTTACCCAAAGTTGAATTGCATATTCTTTACCAGGGCATAGAGGACCAAATACAAATTCACCCTCTTTGTCTGTAAAAGTATGACCAATAGGTCTTCTTTCTTCTTTACCATTTTCACAAACAACTTCCACTAATTTAACAACAGCATCACATACTGGTTCTTTAAAACAATTTTTTACAACACCATAAATAACATCACGATTGTCTTCTGGCAAAGTAATGTCTAGGTCAAATTGTTTACCTGCTGAAATAACGCCATCAACATCTAGAACTGGACAAAAAGGTTTTTTATTATCCATTCCCATATTTTATCATTCCTTTCTTTTTGTAACTTAAAAAGTTACTTTATATTAGTATATGAAAAAAATGTAGAAAGTTGATGATTTTTGTCTAGTAATTTTAAAGTTTTTATTATAATAAAGATATAAATAAAAAACTATTGCAATAATATATACAAATTTTAAAAAAATATTGTAAAAGAAAGTAAAAAGATATATAATTCAAACAAGGAGGAGATAAGTATGGAAGAAAAAAACAAAGACATAAAAGAGCTAGAGGTTATAGATGAAAAAACAACTAAAAAAGATGATAAAAAAGGGTTATGTATAACATCTCTAGTATTAGGAATTGTAACAATTGCATTCATTTGGTTATGGTATGTATCTATACCTTGTGGTGTATTAGCAATTATATTTGGTGTATTAGGAAGAAAAGGTGAAGAAAAGGGGATGGCAATTGCAGGAATTGCAACAGGTGCAATTGGTTTAGTTATCTCTATAGTATTACTAATTGTCTTAATTTGTGGTATTACAACAGGATTAACCAAAATTTTAGAAAATCTTGATTATGATAGTTTTACAAGTGATATATATGATAACGATTCATATGATGATTCAGACTACGAATATGACTATGATGTAGATGAAGATACAAATGAAGACATAGATACAAACATGGATGAAGGTGCAGATGAAGATATAGATGCAGATTATGATTATGACGAAGATGTAAATTTTGAATAAGAATAATTAAAAAAATTTATTATTTAGAATTTTCCTCCAAGGAAAAGCATACAATTAAAGTAGCTTTAACTTGGAGGGATTTTTTATGTTCTTAGTATTTAATAAACAAAAAATATATACTTACTTAGTATCAATTGTAACAGTAGTACTGTTATTTTGTGTAGCTAGCAACGTAAGAACAAATACAAACAATACAGTACCAACAGCAAGTAATATTCAAACAAAATTACCAATTTATAATGTTCAAACAGACGAAAAAAAAGTTGCTCTAACTATGAATTGTGCTTGCTTGCAATTGCCAATGGGACAGAATTAAAAAAGAATTGATGTTCCAAGTGGTTTTATAAAAATATCAAATATATATATATGAAATTATTAAAGATAAAGGATATTTTTCGAGGTGTCAAAATGACTACTCCATTTTTTAAGAGCACCACGCTAAAAGCCACGCTTTTAGGCTGTTTTCGGGCAAGGAGAGGTCGCCTTCTTCCTGCATAAAGCTGAAACTGTTAAAATTTGCGAAATATGTTAGTAAAAAAAATTACGATAAAACGAAAAAAATGCACAAAAATGTCAAGTTATTTCTCATTTAAGAAATAACTTGACATTTTTGAACAGAATTAGAATATAATAAACTAGCAAGTGCTTACCAATATCACTTGCTCAGTTTTGTTATTATTATAAAATTTTTAACTCTTATTATCTTCTAATATTTTTTCTAAATCAACTTTTAGTTGCATTATATCTTTTGTTATAATATCCCAAATAAAATTTAACTTTATTCCTTCATAATTATGAACAATTTTAATGACATATATTCTTTATTTTTCATATACAACAACTCCTGTTTCTTTTATTTCTTTATCAATTAATGAGTTTTCTATTATCTCATATTTTTCAAATCCATCAACTTCTTTTTGCAATTTTTCTTCTATTTGGCAAATCAATTTTAGTAGTGCAAAACCTTTTAGCTCTGAATTTGTATCTATTATTAAATCTACATCACTTTTTTTTGTAGCTTTTTTCTT
>CANQTU010000036.1 GCA_947626925.1 uncultured Clostridia bacterium
AATTAAATCTAAAAATAACATTCCTCTTCCTACATATTTTTTTGCTATACTAACTACTAACCTTAGGTTTGATTCTGCTAATTGTTGTTTTGCTGTTTCATCACCAGCAAGAATTCTTTTGGCTAAATCTAATTCTTGGTCAAATGTTAAAAGTGAAATTCTACCAATTTCTCTTAAATACATTCTAACAGGGTCATCAACATTTATTCCTTCATAGTTTGTATCATCTGTTATTTCGTCTAGTTTTAAGTCTTCAACTTCTTTTAAATCTTCAATGTCTGGCTCTTCTTCTAAGTCGTCTGTTAGTAGGTCTACACCTAATTCTTCAAAAGCATCAAAAACTTGGTCTATTTGGTCTGGATTTACATCATCTAATTCTGTAGCTAAATCTCCATATGTTATTTGACCTTTTTCTTTTGCTTTTTTTAGTATGTTATTTACTTTTTCTTCTTTTATTTTTTCATCTATTTCTTTTTGTTCAATGGCCTCTGTTTTATTTTCTTCTGATATTTGTTCTGTTGATATTTCTTCTGCTGTTTCTTCTGTTTTTGTTGGTTTTTCTTCTTTGCTTTCATTTGATTTTTTTTCTTTGCTTTTCTTGTCTTTTATTAATTTTTTTGTTTTTTCTGCTACTTCTGCAATTTTCTTTGATTTTGCTTTTTTAGTTTTATTTTCTTCTTGTTTTGCTTCTTCTTTTTTAGTTTCTTGTTTTTTGCTTTCTGCCTTTTTTGGTTGTTCTTTTTTTGTTTCTTGTTTTTTACTTTCTGCCTTTTTTGGTTGTTCTTTTTTTGTTTCTTGTTTTTTGCTTTCTGCTTTTTTTGGTTGTTCTTTTTTGGTTTCTTGCTTTTTGCTTTCTACTTTTTTTGGTTGCTCTTTTTTTGTTTCTTGCTTTTTACTTTCTGCTTTTTTTGTTGTTTTCTTTGTTTCTTCTTTTTTAGAAGTTACACCTTTTTTAGTTGGTTCTTTCTTTTTTGTTTCTTTTTTGCTACTTTCTTTTTTACTTGCCATTTTTTTCACCCCTATTTAATTTTAGCTAACCTAATAATAATACTACTTAATTCCTTTTCTAATTCTTTTTTCTGGTCAGCTTCTAAATTTCCATCTAATAATTCTAGTATTTCTAATTTGCGATTATTAAGATTATCTCTTTCGTAGCTTTGCATAATATCATCAATCGCTTTTTCCACATCATCAATTTCATAATCATCTGCCATAATAGCTGTAATATGATTTTGCTCTTCTTCTCCTAGCATATCAATTATGCTGTTTATATTACTATTTCCTTTTTCAAATTCTTCATACAGCTTTTTAGCAATTTTTTGATTAATTTCATCTTTAAAGTCTTCTATTTTAATGTTTTCTTTAATGATTTGAAAAATATTAATGTCACCTGTCAATAAAATAGATATTACCGTATCTTCGCGTTTTTTTACTGCTTGTGATACTTTATTTTCGTCAGCTTTTTTATGCACTATAACAGGTTTTACTTTGTCTAAAACTTTTTCACTTTTTGTACCATTATATGCTAGCTTGTTTACTTCTGCATAAATAGCTTCTTTAGATATGTTGTATTCTTTTGCTATTCTTTCAATGTAAACTTCTTTTTCCATTGTGTTATCGACTTTTGCAATTAATTTAGCTATTTCGTTTAAGAATTTTATTTTGTCATTAACATTGTCTAAATTTAAATTTTGCTTTAATACTTTTACTTTAAATTCTATAACAGAAAGTGCTTTTTCAATTAAGTTGTTGAATCTAGCATTTCCATATTTGATAATATACTCGTCTGGATCCTTTGCACCTTCCATTTGCAAAATTCTAATGTCACATCCCATTCCTTGCAAAATGTCTAATGCTCTCATTTTTGCATTAAGTCCTGCTTCATCTGAGTCAAAACTTAAAATGATTTTTTCTGAATTTTTTCTAAGTAGCCATCCTTGTTGTTGCGTTAAAGCTGTTCCTAATGGTGCTACAACATTGGTTATGCCTCTTTGATGTAAAGAGATAACGTCCATATACCCTTCTACAATTAAAATTTCTTTGGTATTTCCTTTTTTAGCTACATTAAGTCCAAATAAATTTCTTCCTTTGCTATATACTACATTTTCTGGTGAGTTTATATATTTGGGCTTAGAATCATCTAACACTCTTCCACCAAAAGCAATAACTCTTCCTCTTGTATCACAAATTGGAAACATTAGTCTATTTCTATATCTGTCTATATATTGACCTTTGTCATTTCGATTTACTAGTCCTGATTCTAAAATTTCTTGATCTTCAAATCCTTGTTTTTTAAGTTCTTGATATAGTTCGTCAAATTTTCCTGAGAATCCAATTTGGAAAGATTTTAAAGTTTCGTTTGTTAATTTTCTTTGCTTGATATAGTCTTGAGCAATTTTTGATTCTGGTTTGTATAAGTTTTGATGGTAGTAATTTGCTGTAAATTCATTTACTTTATATACTTTTGATTTTAATAATTCTTTAGCAGAATCTCTTTTGTCATCTAATACTGGTAATTGTATATTAGACCTTTCTGCTAATGTTTGTACAGCTTCTATAAAGTTGATGCCTTCTATTTTTGTTAAAAATGTAAAGACATTTCCTCCAACACCACATCCAAAACAATGAAATATTTGCTTGTCCGGTGATACGGAAAAAGAAGGTGATTTTTCATTGTGAAATGGGCATAGTCCAAAAAAATTTCTTCCACTTCTTTTTAAATGCACATATTGTGATATGATATCTACAATATCATTGGTTTGCCTTACTTCGTCTATAATCTCATCACTATATCGTTGCATTTTTTCCCCACTTTCTTTCAAAATATTTCAAATTAATATACATAATTATAATATTCGACGTATTTTACATAAATCCTTCTTGATATTTAAATTTTTTTTATTTCAATAAAAATAAGCATTGCTTTTTAACAATACTTATTCTATAATTTTTCTTCTGGTTTATACTTTAGCTTATGTTCTAAATTTGCCCAAAAGTCCATAGCTGTTGTTCTAATTTGAATTTCTACTTTAACATATATATTATTTTTAGATAACCAAACTGGTATTTCTATTATTAGATGATAACTAGAATATCCACTTTCTTTTGGGTGAGCAACATAGTCTTTTTCTTTTAAAATTTTTATATCTGGAATTTGTTTTATTAATTCCTTTATTGCAAATATGTCTTTTTTTACTGGACATACTATTCTTAATCCAGCAATGTCATTAATGTTTTCAATCATATTTTTGTATGTAAGTTTTAGCCCTCTTTTTTTCATTTTATTTATTATACTTTTGGGTGTTTTTATTCTTGTTGTGATGTAATCTATTAGTTTATAGTTGTAAAATATTTGTGCTTCATCTTGTAAAATTTCTATTTTTGTTTGTAATTCTTTATTAGCTGACTTATAAATAAACATTAATTTTTGAAATATTTTTTCATCAATTTCTAAGGTTTTCTTTTCATCTATAAAGTTTTCTATCTTTTGCATCATATACTTAAAACACCTCTTTCTTGTTTAAGTATATGCTATACAATATGTTTTTTTGCATAAAACTTGACAAATTTGCAAATACTGTGTAAAATGTTACTTATTAAAAATAAAATATATTTACGTTTGTACAATGAAAGCCTTTAGAAGTCACTTAAAAGAGAATAAGGGTCGTCGGCTGGAAGCCCTTTAAGGTCAACCTAAATGAGTGAAACACATTGGAGTAATTTTTTAAAGAGTGAAAAATCGTTTTTGATTTTTAAGCCGGGTGGCACCGCGGAAAAGTTTATTTCGTCCCTGCAATAATGCAGTGGACGTTTTTTTTTGGAGGTATAAAATGGATAAATACAGAACTTATACTTGTAATCAAATTTCTTTAGAGGATGTTGGAAAAAAAGTTAGAATTGCTGGCTTTGTTCAGACTATTCGTGATTTAGGTGGCCTTGTGTTCTTAGATATTAGAGATATGTATGGTGTTACACAAGTTGTTACTTCTAGTAAAGAGTCTGATGTGGATTTTGCTTCTCATATCCCTTTGGAGTCTTCTGTTAGTGTTTATGGAGAAGTTAAGAAAAGAGATGACGAAACTGTTAATCCAAAGTTGAAAACTGGTTTAGTTGAAATTCGTATTGAGGAAATTACAATATTAAATAAAAGGACTAAATCTTTGCCTTTTGAAATTAATGGAGACCAAGAAATTAGAGAAGATTTAAGGTTACAATATCGTTTTCTAGATTTAAGAAATGATAAATTAAAAAATAATTTAATTTTGCGTGCTAAGGTGCTTCTGTTTTTGAGAAGTCAAATGATAAAACAAGGTTTTTTAGAAGTTCAAACTCCTATTTTGACAAGTTCTTCTCCAGAAGGTGCTAGAGATTACTTAGTTCCTAGTCGTCTTCATGCTGGCAAATTTTATGCTTTGCCACAGGCACCTCAGCAATTTAAACAATTATTAATGGTATCTGGTATTGATAAATATTTTCAAATTGCTCCTTGTTTTAGAGATGAAGATGCAAGAAGTGACAGAGCCCCTGGCGAATTTTATCAGCTAGATATGGAAATGGCATATAGCACACAAGAAGACGTATTTAATGCAATTGAACCTGTAATTTACAATACATTTAAAAAGTTTTCCGATAAAAAAATAGTAAATTATCCTTTCCCACGCATTTCATATAAAGAAGCTATGTTAAAGTATGGAACTGACAAACCAGATTTGAGGAATCCACTTTATATTATTGATTTGTCTGAATTCTTTTCTAAATGTACTTTTAAGCCTTTTATTAATAGAACTGTAAGAGCTATTAAAGTTGCAAAACATCTTTCTAAAGGTTTTCATGAAAAAATGTTGCAATATGCTACAAGTATTGGAATGGGTGGATTAGGCTATTTAGAAGTGCAAGAAGATTTAAGTTTTAAAGGTCCAATTGATAAATTTATTCCTGATGACTTGAAAAAAGAATTAATTAAATTAGCTAACTTAGAAAAGGATGATACAATTTTCTTTATAGCCGATAATGAAAAAAGAGCAACTGAATTAGCAGGTCAAATTAGGGCTGAACTTGGAAATAGATTAGAATTAATAGATAAAAATACTTTTGCATTTGCTTGGATAGTAGACTTTCCAATGTTTGAAGAAGATGAGCACGGAAATTTAGCTTTTAGCCATAACCCATTTTCTATGCCACAAGGTGGCTTGGAGGCTTTAAATAATCAAAATCCTTTAGATATTTTGGCATATCAATATGATATGGTAGTAAATGGTGTAGAATTATCATCTGGAGCTGTACGAAATCACTCTATAGAAATAATGTTAAAAGCCTTTACAATGGCTGGTTATACTGAAGAAGAAGTAAAAAATAAATTTGGTGCTTTATACACCGCTTTCCAATTTGGTGCACCTCCACATGCAGGAATAGCACCAGGAATTGATAGAATGCTAATGCTACTAACTGATGCAGATACAATTAGAGAAGTTATAGCATTCCCATTAAATAGTAAAGCACAAGATTTAATGATGGGAGCTCCTAGCCAAGTAAGAAGAGATCAATTAAGAGATATTCATATACAAATAACAAAATAAATTGCAAAAAGTTGCCAAAAAAGACCGTCCTCTTTGGCAACTTTTTATTTCTTCTTTTTTCTATTATCTTCAAATTCTTCCCATGATTTGCTAAATTTATGGTTTGCAAATAATTCTTTTAGTCCTGTAATTTGTTTTAGTCTAATAATTTCGTCTAATTCCATTCCAAGATGTTTTGATATTTCTTTTTCAGACCACCCATTTTCTGTTAAAGTTAATACAATATGTGACATATCAATAATTTGATGTGTTCCTCTTGCTCTGTTGTGACGTATTGTACTTGCCATACGATTTTCTAAGTCCTTGTCTATAGTTACTATAGGTATTTGTTTTAAATGGAAGTATTCCTTTGCACATCTGTAACGGTGGAATCCATCTACAACAATGTATAAATCTTGCTTTTTATCATAATAAGTAACTATCGGCTGAGTGTATCCGTCTTCTTCAATTGAATGTTTTAATAATTTCATTTCTGGTGGTGCTACTTTGTTTGGGTTATAATCATTGGCTACTACTTTATCAATATCTACCATTTTTACATTTAGCACTGGAAATTCTATTTCGCTCATAATTCATCTATCCTTCCTTCTCTTAAGCTATGGCAGCTTTTTCCTTTTCTGTGTAAATGGTTATAAAATTTCTGTATTCGTTATTTTCGTCAATTTTAAATCCACATTTTTTATAAGTTTCTGCATAATACTTAGTTACAATACTATATGTTATATTGTTTTCTTTTTTGACTTTTTTTAATATTTCTTCTAAATATTTTTCTTTTGTTGTATAGATATTTTTAATTATGTTTTTTGCAACTGAAACAAATGCCACAACCTTATTTTCTTCTATGTAAATATACCATTGTTTTGAATCATCATCATAGATTCTATCATTGGTTTGTTTTTCAACTAATCTAGAGCCAAAATATTTTCCCATATATTCATAAAATTTTTCATCTTTATTTGTCATTTTTATAATCATATTTCCTTCCTCCTATCCACATTGTTCTTGTATAATTTTTTGTAAAGCTTTATCATCTGTTTTGGTTGATTTGTTTAATAGGTTGTCCCATTTATGAATTAATTCCATTAATTCTCTATCATCATTTTTTGTTTGTGCAAAAGATAGCCTTCTTAAATAGAAATCATTTTTTTCGATTGCTCTTGCAATTCTTCTCCATGAAATCGCCTTTTTTTGATTTTCTAATTTACATTCTGCAGTATCTGGTATATCTTCTGGTTGAACGCCATATTTATTTTTATACCAAATCATAAATTTTTTTACTTTTCGATAATAATGCATCATTAAGTCTCTGTTGTATATTCCAATGCTTTCTAGTAAAAATACTGTATATTCCTGCCATGACATAAATTCTGGCTTGCATGATTTTATATTGCCAAGTGCTGTTGTTTTACAATAAATGTTACCAAAATTTACACCATTTACTCGGTTTAACACTTTGCTCCATGTGTCATATTCTAATGCTTTAAATTGATTTAATCCATTTCTTTGGTCATCTCCATAAGGCTGGCAAAGCCTTTGTTCATATATTGATAATCCATTTTTATACATAAGTTCATAGATATAATTAAATTTTAAATCTAATTGACTTACAGCTCCCCAAATATCTTCTGCAGTCCAATCATAAATTGGATAAAAATTATATACATCAATGTGTTTTTCGTTTTGCTTTATTCTTGTTGTCCAATTGTAGTTTTTAAAAGTTTCTTTTTTATCTTGAAATGCAATTGTTCTAAATCTGTTTAAACTTTCGTCTGTTCTTATTCCAATTCCACAGGCTACTTTGTCATTGTATTTTTTTTGATACCAATCTGCAAATTGAATTATAAATTCCTCGAATTCTTCTCCTTTTTTAAACCATTCAAATGGACAATTTTTCTCGTTTATACTATCTTCTGGCATATCTCTTACCCATAAATGTTTGCTTTCTTCTTCCCAACATATCCATTTTGGTTGCAATACAGAAACGGCATTTCTTAATGCCATTGGTAATGCAATGTGATAAAAATCTCTAATTTGAGATAATTGTTTTAGTTCTTCAACATGCTTAATTGTATGACTATATTGAGCTTCTAAATCTATAAATAATACATCAAATTTTTTATTCATTTCTTTTGCTACTTTATTTGCGAGTTGTATCATTACAGAGCTGTCTTTTCCTCCACTGAAACTAAAATAAATATTATCAAAATTTTCGAACATAATTTGTAATCTTTCTAATGTTGCTTCTAAGACGTTTTTCTCTAAATATATTTTTGACATTTATTTTCCTCTTTTCTTCATACCAAATTATACCATTTTTGGTATATTCTGTAAAGTTTTGTCGAAAAATAAATTAAAGTTCAAACTAATACTGTGAGTTTCCTTTGCCAAAGGTGACGGTCTTTTTTGGCAAAAAAAATGGTTCTAATTAATTAATTAGAACCATTTTTTATTTTATATATTTTTATTTTACATCTTTAAGTTCATGTATCTTTTTGTATAACACAATTCCTATTGCTGTTATTAATATTATTGCAGTTATTATTGTTTTTGTTCCTGCTTTTGGTAATATTTTTGTTGATGTTGTATAATCTTTTGCTTGTCCTCCCTGCTTTTCTGTGCTTGAACCTGTTCCTTGTCCTCCTTGTGGTTCTGGGGCAGTTTGCGTTTTATCTATATTTTCTATCTTTATTTTTGCAGTAGCTTTATTTCCTGCCATATCATATATTTCTATTTCTTCGTCTGTATTTGTTTCATAAGTTTTTGTTAATGTATTTCTGTCTGAATTTATTATCCAACCTTCTACTTTTTGTATTTCTTCATTTGCTTTTATAGTCACATCTACATTTTCATTTGTTTTTTCTTTTGTACTATAAGTTATTTCTAATACAGGTGCATCTTTATCTATGTTATTTACTTTAACTGGTATTGTTATTTCATTTCCTGCTACATCACTTATTGTTACTGTTTCTTCTCCATTATCTGTAAATACTTTTGTTAGTGTTTTTCCATCTGTTCCCAATGTCCAACCTGTTACTGGATTAATTTCTTCGTCAGCTGTTAATGTTACTGTTACATTTTGATTTGTTGGCTTTGTTGTACTATAATTTATATCTACCTGTGGGACTTCTGTATCAATAATATTTGTAACTTCTACATTTATTTTTGATTCATTTCCTGCTAAATCTAATACACTCACTTCTTCTTTTGTGTTTTTTGCATATACTTTTGTTAATGTTTTACCATCTGCACCTAATGTCCATCCTTCTGTTTGTTGTATATTTTCATTTGCTGTAATTGTTGCTGTTACTGTACCCTCTGTTTTTTCTGTTAGTGCTGGTGTATAACTTACACTTAATTGAGGTGGTTGTCCATCATCTATTGTTATAGTTAAGCTTGAATCCGCTAACTTTCCTCCTTTTATAGTTACTTTTGCTGTATCTACTCCCTCGTCTACCGTTACAGATTTATTGTCAGAATTCAGTTTGCAGTTTACAAGTACAAAAGCTTGGTCTGTATATGCAATATTCCCCTTTGTTTTTGCTTGAATAAATATTGGTGGTAATTCTACAATATTGTTATTTAAATTAATTAACCTTTCTAGTTTCTGATTATTAAAAGATACATAAGTTATAGATTTATCTGCTATTGGCGAAATATCCTCTATTTGATTGTTCTGTAAAGTCAACATTGTCAATTTATTTAAGTCTTTCAAAGGTGTTATATCTTTGATTTTATTAGAAAATAATTCCAATCCTTTTAAGCTGCTTAAGTTTTGTAAAGATGTTATATTTTCTATTTGATTACTATTTAACTCCAAATTTACTAGTTTAACCAATTCTTGTAAAGGCGATATGTCTTTGATGTTATTCTCACTCAAAGATAATCTACTCAAATTCGTCAAATTTTGTAAAGATGTTATTTCTTCTATTTGATTAACTCCCAAATCTAAACTCCACAAATTAATTAAACTTTGCACAGGCGTTATGTTTTCTATTTGATTATTATTTAACTGCAAATCTGTTAGTTTAATTAATTTTTGTAAAGGTGATATGTCTTTGATGTTATTACTATTCAAAATTAATCTATTCAAATTTGTCAAATTTTGTAAAGATGTTATTTCTTCTATTTGATTAGATGCCAATCCTAAATATTCCAATTTGGTTAAATTTTGCAAAAGTGATATATCTTTGATGTTATTATAACTCATATCTAAGTTTATCAAATTATTAAAATGCTCTATCCCAGTAATATCTTTTATTTCTTTTTGCGCATCATCATTAGCTTCAAATAAATTTAAATTTGTGACACTTTCAATATTTGTCTGTGTCATTTTTATCGTTTTAGTTGTTGGCTCTTGTTCAGCAATTTTTCCTTCTAATTCTTTTGCTTTAATTATTTCATTATATAGGTTTTGGTCTTCAAATTTTATTTGCACTAAATCTTCTGCTTCAACCACATAATTAAATATAGGCATTAATAATTGTAAGAAAATAATTTCAATTACTATAAATGCTTGTATTTTTTTTATGTTTTTCAATCTAATTCCTCCTCATAATTTTATTTGTTGTGACAATTTTACATTTTTATTTTATCAGTTATTGTCATTTTTTACAATTGTAATACTTTCTTCAACTTTCTTTTTTTCAGTATTTATGGGACTTTTCTTCTCTTTTACATTTTCTTTACTTTTATGTTTCTTTTCTTTTACAATTGCCAAAAAAGACCGTCTCTTTGGCATTTTAAAGACCTGTCCCAAAAAGGGACAAAATGGGTACACTCGTGCCTGTCCCAGAACGGGACAAAACGGGCAAAAAAAAGAGACTATTTCTAGTCTCTTTCTATGAATTCATATATTTATATTTTATTATACAAATATCTTATTTTTTGTTTACTAAATCTTTTAATGCTTTACCAGCTTTGAATACTGGAGCTTTTGATGCAGGTATTTTGATTTCTTCTTTAGTTTGTGGGTTTCTACCTTTTCTAGCTGCTCTTTTTCTTACTTCAAAAGAACCAAATCCAACTAATTGAACTTTGTCTCCTTTTTTTAGTGAGTCTGTTACAACTTCTACAAAAGCGTTTACTGATGCTTCAGCTGCTTTTTTTGTTTCTCCTGTTTTTGCAGCCATTGCTGCGATTAATTCAGCTTTGTTCATTTAAATTACCTCCTATAAGATTTAATATAATTTATGTACTTTATTGCTTGAACAGTGGCAATAATGTACTTCTATTTAATTTTATTCGCCAAATTTCTAGAAAATCCTTCTTTTTTTTATAATTTTTTTAATAAATTTTTAGTTTTTCCAATACTTTGCAGATTTTATTTCCTGCTGGCATCATTTTTATTTCTTCTTTTGAGAATACCTTTAATGCTATAACTGCTAGTATATAAATGATTACGGCGATTATAATTGATATTATTGTTGCCAGTTTTTGTGCAATTATTCCATAAAGTGTTAAATAACAAAAATAAGAACAAATTCCCATTATTGTAACTGCTATTATTGGTTTTATAACAAATTTTGAAAAGGTTAAATCTAGTTTAACAGTTTTTCTTAATGAAGTTATTGCAATTGTAAATGCTACTAAATGACAAGCGACCGACCCCCAAGCTGCTCCATTTACTCCTATTTCTGGTATTGGTACTAAAATTAAATTTAAAATTAATTTTACAATTACTCCGGCATCCTAATGATATAGCTGGTATTAATAATTTTCCATATCCTTGTAATACACCATTTATAGTTTGGTCTAATATTGTAAAAAGTATTGTTAAAGAACTTATTTGTAATATTACTGCTCCATTACTTGCATTTGGGAATAATAAATTTAAAATTGGTCCTGCAAACAAACACATTCCAACTGTACATGGAAGTCCAATTAGCATTGATGTTAATAGTGAAAACGACGTTTTTTGCGTTATTGTTTTTTTGTCTTTTCTTGCCTTAGCTGCTGATACCGCTGGTACTAGTGCTGTAGCAAAAGCTACATTAATTGATAATGGCAAACTTGTTAGCATATCTACTTTTCCACCTAGTATACCATATTGAGAAAGGGCCATATCTTCTGGCATAAATTGTTTTAAACTTCTTACTACTGTAAATGAATCTATGTTTTTGTTTAATGATGACATTATTGCTGTTAGTGCAATAGGAATAGATACAAATAAAATCTTTTTTATAATTGTTTTTACTCTTTCGTATTTATAATTAACAGTTGATTTTATTTCTGCTGCAATTTCTTTTCTTACAGTTTTATAATATAAATATAAGTAACCAAATCCAGCAAATGTTGCTAATGTTGTTGCCAAAGTTGCTCCACCCGCCATCCATGTAGTAGAGGCATTAGAGATTATAGCAATAATTTCAACTAATATAATTGTTAAAGCTGTTTTGAATACTTGCTCTAAACTTTGTGACCTTGCTGTTGCTTTTATGTTTTGCCTTGCATTAAAATATCCTCTCATAACTGATGAAATTGCCACAAAGAAAATTGCTGGTGATAAAGCAACTAATGTCATTTCCGCTTCTGGTATTTGTAACCAATAGTTAGCAATCATGTGAGCGCCAAAAAATAATAATAAGCTTCCTACTAATCCTATCATAGCAAATGTTGCAAATGCTATTTTGAAAATTCTATGTCCACCTTTGTGGTCACCAACTGCAATTCTTTCTGAAACTAATTTTGATATTGCATTTGGAACTCCAATTGACGATATAGTAAGTAGCATAGCATATATTTGATATCCTGCAGCTACAATACCATTTCCTTTGTCACCAAAACCTTCACGATTTGTTAAATATAATGTATAAATTAGTCCCAGTAATTTAATTAGTACTTGCGAAAATATTAATGTTATAACCCCTTGCATAAAGGTTTCTTTTTTTGAAACTTTTTCGCTTTGCTCTTTATTAGGCATTATATTTATCATTCCTTTCTACTCTTAATTCATTTTACTTCTTTATTATAGATTTAATTCCTAAATTATTCAATAGTTTGAAAAAAATTCAAAAAATAACATTGTAGGTTTGTCAAACATATGTCACACTTAATTGAAATTAATACTGTTTGAAGTACCTATTAATATGACTGTTATTTTACTTTACACATATATTCTTCTAGTTTTTCCTTTGGACTCAACCATCCTAGCGGTCTCATTGGAAAGTTATTGTACTCTTTTATCCAATATTTTGCTCTGCTTCTTAAATCTTCTAAACTATAAAATACTTTATCATAATAAAATCTTTCTTGATCTTTTCTATGGCTTCTTTCTACTTTTCCATTTTGTTTTGGTGTATGTGGTTTTATTAATTTATGCTCTATTCCTAACTCTTTTAGTTTTTTCTCAAACTTTGTCTCTTTATTCTTTATAAATGCATTCCAGCTTAGTCTATTCGTAAATTCAAATCCATTATCTGTTTGTACCTTTTCTATTGTAAATGGAAATACTTTTTCTACTCTTTCTATAAACTCTGTT
>CANQTU010000037.1 GCA_947626925.1 uncultured Clostridia bacterium
TCCAATGGCTATATGACCAATTAAAAACTAAAAAATACAAACATGGTAACTATGTTACATTTTATGTACTAGAACCAAAGAAAAGAAAAATTGAAGCTGCAAGGTATATAGATAGAGTTGTACATAGGTGGCTAGTTGACAATTTTTTGGAACCTGCATTTTTGCCACAAATGATTGACACTACTTATGCCTGCGTAAAAGGCAGAGGAATGCATAAAGCAGCACTTGATGTACAAAAAGCTATGCAAAAATGTAAAAAGCAATATGGAGAGTATTACATCTTAAAAATGGATGTTGCAAAATATTTTCAAAGTATAGATAAAGACATTTTAATGGAAATAGTAAAAAGAAAAATAAAAGATAAAGATGTTTTATGGTTAATAAATCAAACTATTTATAGTGGCAGAGACGAAAGTGGAATTCCAATTGGAAACTTAAGCAGTCAATTATTTGCTAATTTATATTATAATGAAGCAGACCAATTTATAAAACACAAATTAAAAGTAAAATATTATTTTAGATATATGGACGACAGTGTAATATTAATGCAAAAAAAAGAGGATGTAAAATTTGTAAAGGAAGAAATAGAAAAATTTATTAAAGAAAAGTTAAAGCTAGAATTTAATAGTAAGACAAATATATTTAAAAGTAAGCAAGGTGTAAATTTTTGTGGATATAAAATTAATGAATACAGAATGAAACTAAGGGACAAAGGTAAAAGAAAAATAAAAAAGAACATCAAAAAATTAAAAGATAAAATAAAAAATGGAAAAATGACATCAAAGGAAGCAAAAAAGTATTTATGTGGACATTTTGGATATATGCAATATGCTAATACATATAATTTTATAAAGAAAAATTTTATTGTAAAATAAAATAATAGGGATGAGTCTAAAATTGATTTGCCGCCGTTATCCGTGGTGGTAGCTTCAACAACAATGGTGGCGACAACCCTGTGGTGAACTCTAACGGCAACAATAGTGCTGTGACTAACTACAACGTCAACATAGGGTTCCGCGTCGTGCTCTAATATTCTGTACAGATTATATTTCTCAAGGGAAGTATACAGTTACGATATTAGATATTAAAGGGACTTATTCCTTCCTACTATTGGTAAAAAAGAATCTGTAGACGAGGTATTAGTAAGTTATGAACATATAGTAGTTTACAAAAATCTTTAATTTGGATTATGGAGAGTTAAGTATAACTTTAGGTTATATTTGACTCTTTTTTTAATGCAAGGAGATAGATTTTATGAATTTATGTTTATTACTAGGGCAAATAATAACAATACCACAATACAATTTTTTTTATAATAGTAAAAAGCACATATCAATAATAGAGTTTAAAGTAAAGTTAAATAAAGATATTATATTAGATGTTCAAGCATTTGACGAAAAGGCAGACTTTATATATCAATTTTTCGATATTAAAGAATTTATTTGTTTCACTGGATGGTTAGATACAGATATGAAAGTGAATATAATTGAAATTGAAAAAGCAGACACATAAATATTAATAGTATTAAACTTAAAAATCTTTAGTGAATTCTTTGGCTTGCTTTTGTATATCTTCAATTATAGAATATGCTTCTCTTATAGATAATTCATTTGTGTTTATTGTAGATAATTTTTGTAAAAAATTTTTTATATCATTATTTAATATATAATCTGCACTGGAATGAACTTTTTCGGTAGCTGAGTCTACAATTTGTAATTCATATCCACCTTTTTTTATTAAATCAGAATATTTATTTAAATTGTTAATTGGAAATCCACATTTTAAAACTGTTTCATTTAAATTCGTTAGTTTTAAATTCAAAAAAGAAGACATCTTTTCCGCATCATCTTCTAAAAAAATATAAAAAATTCCACTTTTAAACAAATATAAATTTGAAGGTTTTTCTTTTTTTAATTTTTGATATTTTTCATATAACTTACTCATAATATAAAATCCTTTCTTCCAATTTTTAGGATATTATATAGCAAGATATATAAAAAATCAACCCTTAAAGGTTAAAAAACTAGAAATAAAAGGTAATTAAAACTAGGAAAATGTTGTTGTATAATAATGAAAAAAAAGTGATTTAGGAGATGCATGGTATGGAATGGTATAAGCGATTTTATACAAAAGAAAAATGGGTCAAAAAATCAGCAGAGATAGAAGGAAAATTATATGATAGATTAAAAGAAATTGCAGAAAATGAATTAGATGCTTCTGTCAACAAAATTATAGATGCATGTGTAGATGATTTAAAATTAGAAGATAAAGTAGTAATATATAAAAAAGACAAAAATGAAATTAATGTCGCAAGATCAATTATTGTAAGAGAATCAGTATATAAAAAGCTTGAAGATTTAAGAGAAAAATATGGAATATCTATTTCAAAAATTATAAATATAGCAATTAAAATAGGATTAGAAAATTATGATAAATAAAAGGTGTAATTAGGGTATATGTCTCTAATTACACCTAATTTTTATAAATTTCTTTCATATAAATCTTTAATAAAAACATCTTTTTCTTCAAAATTATCAACAAAACCAACTTTAGCAGTTTGTTCATTTTCATTTAAACCTTGAACCCAAACAGCCCTATCATCATAGTAAATATCAAATTTCTCATCATTATTCAAAATAGTATTAATTCTTTTCAAATCCATAACATATCCTCCTTAAATAAGTTATTATAAGTATATCCATAAAAAACAAATTTATAACTATTTGACTTATGTTTCTATTTAAGATAAAATAAAAAAGATGATAAAAAATGGAGGAATTTTATGAAAGTACAATATAAAGATAAAATTATGGAAATAGAGCAAGAAATAACTGTTCAGGAATTACTAAAAGAAGAAATTGCTAAAAGTGAATATACTGTAATTGGGGCAATATTCAATAACGAATATGTAAATTTAAGCTATAAAATAAATAAAGATGGAGAAATAAAATTAATTGATATTTCTTCAAAAGAAGGAACAAAAATATATAGAAGAACTATTATTTATATTTTAGGAAAAGCATTTGAAAAGCTATATCCAAACAAAAAAATTACTGTTAATTATCAATTACCAAATGCTATGTTTTGCGATATTGAAAACACAGTAGTAACAGAAGAATTAATACAAAAACTTAGTGATGAAATGCATAGTATAGTAAGAGAAGACCTGCCAATAGAGCAAGTAGTTATGAATCGTAAACAAGCAGAAGAGTTTTACAAAAAATACAATACTTCAAAAGGTAGACTACAATTAGATTTACAAGACAACCAAGAAATATACATGTATCATTGTGAAGATTATTACAATTATTGTTATGGAACTATAGCAAGTAGAACAGGTGTCGCAAAAATTTTTGAAATGGTAAAATATGATGATGGTTTATTAGTAAGATATCCAAGTTCTAATAAACCAGAACAATTACCAAAATTAATTCCAACAAAAAAATTAGCATGGGCATTAGATGAATATGATGATATTCACAAAATTTTAAATGTAAATACAGTATATAAATTAAATAAAGCAGTAGAAGAGGATAATATAAAAGATATAATAATGCTAGAAGAAGCATTACATGAAAAGAAAATTGCAAATATTGCTGATGAAATTGCAAAAAACAGAAAAATAAAAATGGTATTAATAGCAGGACCTTCTTCTTCAGGGAAAACAACATTTGCACAAAGATTGGGCTTACAATTAAGAATTAACAAAATAAAACCAGTTACAATATCAGTTGATAATTACTTTGTGGAAAGAAAAGATACTCCTAGAGATGAAAATGGAGATTACGATTTTGAATGTATAGAAGCAATAGACCTAAAGCTATTTAATGATCATCTAACACGTTTATTAAATGGTGAAGAAGTAGAAATGCCAGAATTTGATTTTCATGTAGGAACAAAAAAATACAAAGGAAAGAAACTTAAATTAGAGCAAGATCAAGTGCTAGTAATAGAAGGAATTCATTGCTTAAACGACCAATTAACAAGTGAAATTGCAAAAGAACAAAAATATAAAATCTACATTAGTGCCTTAACTGTGTTAAACATGGATAGATATAACAGAATATCAACAACAGATACAAGATTAATAAGAAGAATAGTAAGAGACAACCAATTTAGAGGATATAATGCCAAAGACACACTTCGTACATGGTATAAAGTAAACGAAGGAGAAGAAAAAAACATCTTCCCATATCAAGAAGAAGCAAATAGCATATTTAACACATCACTAATTTATGAATTAGGAGTGTTAAAAGGAGTAGTATTGCCATTACTAGAAGAAATAAAACCAGAAGAACCAGAATACGCAGAAGCAAAAAGACTAATAAACATGTTAAAATATTTTCAGGCAATACCACCAGAATATGTACCAACAAATTCATTGTTAAAAGAATTTTTAGGTGGTGGAAATTTTAAATATTAAGGCACACAAAGGAGTTATTATGGAACAAAAAAATTTTGTTGAGATAGATGAAGAATTTATATGTGACAATTGTGGAAAAAAAGTGCCAAAGCTAGGCTATTCTTGCAGAAATCACTGCCCATATTGTTTACATTCGAAACATGTTGACAAAAATCCAGGCGATAGAGCAGAACAATGCCATGGGGATTTAGAGCCAGTAAGTTTAGAAATAGACGGTAAAAAAGGCTATGTTATTGTTTTTAAATGTAAAAAATGTGGAGCTATTAGAAAAAATAAATCTGCAAAAGACGATAATATGAATTTAATAATTAATTTAAGTAGCAAACAGATATGAGTATAAAATAAAAACAAGTACGGTTAATTTATAAAATAACAGTACTTGTTTTTATTTTATATTTTTCTGTTCAAATTTCCATTTGTGTAATTAGGTCCTTCTAATCTTTTTTCTGATTTTACTGTCTGTACAATTTCGTTAATTTTTTTAATATCTTCATCTAAAATGTCAATTCTTGCATAGTCAATTGAAAAATCTTTAGGAGAAATTGATGTGATTTTGCTATTAAATAATGTGGTTACTGTTTGTATATTGTCTGGCATAATTGGAAATTCCATATTTAATCTATCTTTTAAGTAATAAGAATTTTTAGTTTGACAATTTGCTTTACAGTCTGGATAGCATTTATCAGTTTCACCAAGCAAGCAATAGTTCATATTCATTAAAGGAATACGACCATATACCAACAATTCCTTTTGTAAGTAACGATAATCACACAAAGAATGTATAGTTTCTTTATCTAACTCTGGAGATATTGTAAAACGGCTAATTCCTAATTTTTTTAATGCTAATACTGTATGTGAATTAAATACATTAAAAGTATAATTTGAAACTATTTTAAAATATTTATCTAAATCTTTAAATAATTCATTTAATAGCTGTATATTTCCAATATTTGAAACAACAAAACCACGAATATCATATTTTTTTACAGATGATTCAGCATTTGCATAAAATAAATTTTTATAATTTCCTTTTATAATTGTTGGCATATAAATGTAAGTTTCATAATTTTGGCTTAAAACTTTTAAGATATCTTCATATTTTTTATTAGCAACAAATTTTAAAGGAATATAAATATTATGAATATCTGGACTTAAATTTGTATAATCATAGTCAAAATTTAATTTATTTAACAAAACACAAATTTTAGGTTCTTGTGGTTTTGAAAGGTTAGCATCATTTTTTACATAGTTTCTCATATCAGATAAGATATTATTATTAAACTGTAAAGATGTTTCTTTATCAATATTTTTAGCAATATTATCATTATCTATTGAGTAGTTTCGAGTAAACTTGCTAATTGCATATTCTTCTACTTGTTTTAAAACATTTCTACGAAGTTCATTTAAAATACTTAGTTTTGGTAAAAATACATTATTATCTAAAACAACTTTTATGTTTTTAAATTCATAAGGTGTTGAAGAAGTTTTTGAAACTTGATTAATGACAGTTTGCTTATCTAAAGGCTTATTTTTTGCATCAAGTGGTAATTCATTTGACTGGTATTTTATATTTAAATCTTGGTAAATAAATATAGAATTAGCACAAGTAATACGAATAGAAATAGGTTGACCTTTTTTTATAATAACTTCACAATTTAATGGAATTTTTTTATTTTCTTTTTTATAGCTTTCTTTTGCAAAAGTTGATAATTCTTTAGAAGACATTTTATATATTTTGTCATTACAAGCAATATTTCCTTTCATTCTACCAATTGTAACAGTTTGACCGATTTTTGTGCTTACGATATTTTTATTGTTTTCCATTAGTTCAGAAATTGTATAAAGACCTTCTTCGTTTTCTAAAGAAATTGTATCACCAATTTTTATATTTTCTTTTAATTTAACAGTAATTAAACCTTTATTTTTATTATAGTTTTGTACTTTACCTAGTAAAAGCCCTAAATTACTTGGATTTTCTTTAAAAACTAAATTTTTATTTGGTTCACTTTCAAAATGGCCAGAAGATGACATACCACGATTAAAAATTTGCATTAATGTTTTTTTATCTGCTTTATCTACAACATATTCATTGTCTGATAAAGCTAAATCAATATATTTTCGGTAAATACGTGTAACAGTTGCTACATATTCAGGAGATTTCATCCTTCCTTCTATTTTTAAACTTTTAACACCTGCATTAATTAGGCTAGGAATATAATCTAAACCGCATAAGTCACGAGTACTTAGTAAATAACCAGAATTAATTTTTTTATTATTTTCAAATAATTCATATGGAAGTCTACAAGGACCGAGCACATTTTCCACGATTACCAGAACGTCCGACCCACTATACTAGAAAATAAACATTGTCCAGAGTAAGAAACGCATAAAGCACCATGAATAAAACATTCTATTTCCATATCTGTATTTTTACAAATATAATCAATTTCATTTAAGGAAAGTTCACGAGATAATATAATTCTTTTAAATCCTAATTTTTGCAATTGTAAAGCACCATTCAAATTATGTATTGTCATTTGCGTGCTAGCATGAATTGGTAAATCAGGAAAAAGTGAAATTAATTTAGTTGCTAATCCTAAATCTTGTACAATAATAGCATCAATTCCGTATTTATATGCTATTTGTGCTAAATTAATTGCAGCTTCAAATTCATTTTCTTTAATAAGTGTATTTAAAGTTAAATTTGTTTTAACACCGCGAATTTTGGCATAATATATGGCTTCTTTTAAAGTATCTAAGTTAAAATTAGTAGCAAAGGCCCTAGCATTAAAACTATTAGCTCCAAAGTAAACACTATCTGCACCATTTTGTACAGCTGCTTTTAAACTTTCAAAATCACCAACAGGTGAGAGCAATTCTATCATTGTAAACCTCCTTCCGTTTATATTGTATCATAAAAATAAAATAATTTGTATATAAAAACAAAATTTAGTTGACTAAAAAAAAACCTAATGATAAAATATACTAAAATTCGAAAGATAAAAACAAAATATTTAGGGAGGATTGTTATGAAAAGTCGAAAGAAAATATTACTAGGAATTTTATTGAGTATAAGTATATTATTTAGTTTATTAATAGAAAATAATTATGCAGTTGAAGAAACTGAGCAAGATAATAATCAACAAACTGAAGGAACTCAAGAAACACAAACAACTACAACACAACAACAGCAAACAACAAGCACGAATAGTGGTAACAGTGGCACAGCAACTACAACCAAAAAAACAACAGCAAAATCAAATAATGCAAATTTAAGTGATTTAGGAATTACACCAAATGATTTTAAAGGCTTTAAACCAGGAACAACATCATATACAGTAGAAGTACCAGAAGAAACTGAAACTGTTAATGTTTATGCTAAAGCACAACATAGCAAAGCTACAGTATCAGGTACTGGAATAAAAAAACTAGAAAAAGGTGAAAATAAAGCAGAAGTTGTTGTTACAGCAGAAGATGGAACTAAAAAAACATATACAATAACTATTAATCGTTTATCAGGAACAGAAGAAGCAGATACTAACGAAGAAAATGGTAATTTAGAAGATGGCAATGGTTTAGTAGAATTAAAAATAAGCGATTTAGCTTTAACTCCAGAATTTAAGACAGATATATATGAATATAGTGTAAAATATATTGGAACAGACACAAAATTAGATGTAGAGGCAAAGCCAACTAGTGCTGATTACACAATAGAAATTACAGGAAATGAAAACCTACAAGAAGGGGAAAATATTATTACAATTTTAGTATATCAAAGTAACGGAGAAAATGTAGCAACATATCAAATAACTGTTAATAAAAGTTTAGTAGATGAAGAAGCATTAGCTAGAGAAGCAGTAGAAAAACAAAAAAAGCAACAAAAAATTATTATAGGTGCAGTTGTAGGAATAATAATTGTAGCGATTATTGTAGGATTAATAATAAAGAAAATTAGAGATAAAAAAATAGAAAAAGAATATAATGATGCTCATTATTTAGAATATGAAGATGACGAAGATGAAGAACTACCAAAAGCATTTAAAAAACAAAAAAACAGAAGTAAAGTAACATCTTATGAAGAAGATGATGATTACGAAGATTATGACTATGAAGAAGACGAAGAGACAGCTAGAAAAAAGAAAGAACAACTAAAACAAAAATTTTTAAATAATTATAGTAACTATGAAGAAGATTACCAACCAGATGAGGAAACAACAGTAAAAAAACATAATAATAAAGGAAAAAGATTTAAATAAAAAAACTCCCTTACTAAAGGGAGTCTTTTCTTAGAAAAGGATTAGCAACATCCTCCTCTGTTACCACCGCAACAACAGCAGATTATTAATATAAGGATTATAATTAAACAGCAATCATCGCCAAATCCAAATCCACCGCATCCTCTATTTTCTGGCATAGTCTAGACCCCCTTCCGTAAAAAACAAATATGTTTTTCCTTTGTATGATATATAATATGTAATGGAAAAAAATGTGTTACAATTAAAAACTTTCTAATATGTATTATTTGAAATACCGTTTGTTCGCTTTTTTTATTTTAAAATATGTGATACAATTCAAAAAGTTTAAAGGAGAGAGAATTAATGTCAAAACAAAATAAAAAAGTAGGAGAAATATTTAGTGATTATAAAACCAGTTCGAATATTCAATATGCAGAAATTAAAAGTTTAAATATGATAAAAAAAACTAACACATTGCAAGTTGTATTATATTTTGATGAATACATAGAAATAAAAGAAATATGGTATTTTGAAAATTTCTTAAAAGAAAGATTTAAATTTGAACATACTGACGTTACAATTGATTATGATGAAAACGTAGAAAAAAAATCAATTGAAAAAGAATGGAAGAACATAATTGCATATATGTCACACAAATATCCTTTAACAAAACCAATGTTATTATTAAAAAGTGATGTAAAAGTTGATAAAAATACAATTTTTATAAAAATGCATATAAAGGGAGCAGATTTTTTAAAAGCAAAAAAAACAGACAAAGAGTTGAAAAAAACAATTAAAAATTTATTTGGGAAAGAGTATATAATTGACTTAACAGAACAAATATCACAAGAAGAACAAGAAGAAATTAGCAAAAGTATAAAAAATAAAGAAGCGGAAATTATTGCACATATTGAAGAAGAAAGAAAGCAACAAACAAATGAAGTTGTACCACAATACAATGATGTAGATTATGCTCCACCAACTGATACAGAAGGATATATAATGCCAGAAATGTCAGAAGAAAACAACATGCAAGAGGGAGTGTATATCTTAGGAAAGCCATCAAGAGCAAAAGAAAAATTTGTAAAAATAAAAGACATAACTGCTGAAAACGGAAAAATAACTTTAGAGGGAAGAATTGTAACAAGTGAAGTAAGAGAAACTAAATCTGGTAAAGGAATGTTAATATTCGACTTATATGATGGTACAGGTACAATTACATGTAAATCTTTTTCTAAAGATTATGCAGAAGGAAAAGAAATGCTAGAAAAAATAGAACATGCAAATAGTATAAAAATTACAGGAAAAGCAGGTTTGGATGCTTATGCTGGTGATATTACTGTAATTGCAAGTATTATTATAGAAACTAATAGTGATGTGCCAGAATTACCAACAGAAGACGAACAAGAAGACACACCATTAATTTTAGGTACAAATCAAAATATAACAGACCCATTAGTAAAAGTTGTAGATTTGGCAGTAGATGACGGAAAAGTTGCATTACAAGGAGAAGTTATTTTTACAGATAGTAGAACATTAAAATCTGGAAAAACACTATTTAGCTTTGATGTATATGATGGTACTAGCACAATAACTTGTAAGGCATTTTTAAATAAAGAAACAGCCAAAAGAATTATGAAAAGGATAGAAAATAGCAAAGGTGTAAAAGTTGCTGGAACAGTACAAATGGATACATATGCAAATGAATTAACAATTATAGCAAGTACAGTAATAGAAACAGAAGGGCTAAAAAAACAAATAAGACAAGATAAGGCAGAAGAAAAAAGAGTAGAATTACATATGCATACACAAATGAGCCAAATGGACGGAATGACATCTGCTAAAGATTTAATTAAAAGAGCAATTGAATGGGGAATGAAATCAATTGCAATTACAGACCATGGTGTAGTCCAAGCTTTCCCAGAAGCTCATAAGATGTTAGGATATGATAATCCAAATATAAAAATCTTGTATGGTGTAGAGGCATATTTAGCACCAGATAATAGTGTTATTGTAGAAAACGGAAAAGAGCAGGATATTGACACAACATATTGTGTATTAGATTTAGAAACAACTGGTTTTTCAGCTGTAACAGAAAAAATTACAGAAGTTGGAATTATGAAAATAAAAGACGGAGAAGTTATAGATACATTTAGTTGTTTTGTAAATCCAGAAAAACATATTCCACGTAGAGTAACAGCTGTTACAAATATAACAGACAGTATGGTAAAAGATGCAGAAACAATAGAAAAAGTATTTCCTAAAATTTTAGATTTTATAAAAGATTCTGTTTTAGTAGCACATAATGCATCATTTGATATTGGATTTCTAAAACAAAATGCTAAAAGATTAGGATATGAATTTGATTATACTTATTTAGATACTTTAAGTTTATCTAAAGATTTATTCCCAGATTTAAAAAAATATAATTTGGGGAAAATAGCAGAAAGTTTAGGAATAAAAGTAGATGTAGCACACCGTGCTTTAGATGATGTAGATACAACTGTAAAAGTATTTAACATCATGTTAAACATGCTAAAAAAACGCGGTGCTAAAAAAATAGAAGATATAGATAAAATAAGTGCAACTGAAGAAGCTAAAAAAGAAGCATACAAAAAATTAAAAACTTATCATGCTATAATTTTAGCTAAAAATTATATTGGATTACGAAATTTATACAAATTAGTATCTATTTCACATCTAGACTATTTTTACAGAAAACCTAGAATATTAAAAAGCTTATATGAAAAATATTCAGAAGGATTAATTATTGGAAGTGCTTGTGAAGCAGGTGAATTATATCAAGCTATTGAACTTCGGAAAAACAGATGAAGAAATTGAAGAAATTGCAAATTTCTACGATTATTTAGAAATTCAGCCAATAGCAAATAATCAATTTTTAATTAGAAACGAAGTGGTTAAAGATGAAGAAGCCTTGCGAGATATAAATCGAAAAATTGTAGATTTAGGAGAAAAGCTAAATAAGCCAGTTGTTGCAACAGGTGATGTTCATTTTATGGATCCACAAGACGAAATTTATAGACGTATTTTAGAGGCTGGACAAGGCTACGAGGATGCAGATAATCAAGCACCATTATACTTAAGAACAACAGAAGAAATGTTAAAAGAATTTAAATATTTAGGTAAAGAAAAAGCTTATGAAGTAGTTGTTACTAATACTAATTTAATTGCAGATATGTGTGACCAAATTAGTCCAATTTCACCTGAAAAATGTCCTCCACATATACCAGGGTGTGAACAAACAATTAAAGACATTGCATATAACAAAGCACATGAATTATATGGAGAAACACTACCAGAAATAGTACAAGTTAGATTAGATAAAGAATTAGATTCTATAATAAAAAATGGATTTTCGGTAATGTATATTATTGCCCAAAAACTAGTATGGAAATCAAACGAAGATGGTTATATTGTAGGCTCTAGAGGTTCTGTTGGATCTTCATTTGCTGCTAATATGACAGGAATTACAGAAGTAAATTCATTACCACCACATTATAGATGTCCAAATTGCAAATATTCCGATTTCACTGATTATGGATATAAAAATGGGTTTGATTTACCAGACAAAAATTGCCCAAAATGTGGACATCCATTAGCAAAAGATGGAATGGATATACCATTTGAAACCTTTTTAGGATTTAATGGTGATAAAGAGCCAGATATAGACTTAAATTTTTCAGGAGAATATCAAGCAAAAGCACATAGATATACAGAAGTAATTTTTGGAAAAGGAACTACATTTAAAGCAGGAACAATTGGAACTATAGCAGATAAAACTGCATTTGGTTATGTAAAAAAATATTACGAAGAAAGGCAAATTCCAATTAATAGAGCTGAAACTCAAAGATTAGCAAGTGGTTGTACTGGAATAAAAAGGACTACTGGACAACATCCAGGGGGAATTATAGTAGTACCAAAGGGAAGAGAAATTTATGAATTTTGCCCTGTACAACACCCAGCAGATGATCCAAATTCAGATATTATAACAACACATTTTGACTATCACTCAATAGATCAAAACTTATTAAAATTAGACATACTAGGTCATGATGATCCAACAATGATTAGAATGCTACAAGATATAACAGGAATAGACCCAACTAAAGTGCCATTAGATGATAAAGAAACAATGTCAATATTTAGTTCAACAAGAGCATTAGGTGTAACACCAGAACAAATCCATTCAGAAGTTGGAAGTTTTGGAGTACCAGAATTTGGAACAAAATTTGTAAGACGGAATGTTAGTAGACACAAGACCAACAACATTTGATGAATTAATTAGAATATCTGGTCTATCACATGGTAC
>CANQTU010000038.1 GCA_947626925.1 uncultured Clostridia bacterium
GCTAACCATGAACATGTGTGAATACCATTTGTTACATGTTCAATTGGAGATTCATTTGCTGCTATGTTTGGCCATACTTCTCCAAATAATTCTCTTGATACAGCTCCGTGTAATTTACTAACACCATTTTTCTTTCCTGCAATTTTTAAAGCTAATATTCCCATATTAAAGCCATCATCTAATGTTACACCTGGTTTCATTCCTAGTTTTAAAAATTCTTCTCTAGATAATCCTAGTCTTGGCCAGAAATCTTTGAAATATTTTTCTACTAAAGGAAGTGGGAAAATATCATTTCCAGCTGGTACTGGTGTATGTGTTGTAAATACTGTTTTAGAACTTGCAATATCTTTTGCAACTTCAAATGATACTTGTTTTTCTTTTATTACATTTTTGATTATTTCTAAATTTAAAAATGCAGAATGTCCCTCATTCATGTGGTAAATAGTAGGATTTAAGTTAAGATATTTGGTTAATAAATTAACTCCTGCCATACCTAAAACAATCTCTTGGCGAATTCTCATTTCTTGGTCTCCACCATATAATCTTAATGTAACATCTCTATCTTCTTCATTATTTTTTTCAATGTCAGAGTCTAGTAAATACAATTTAACTCTTCCCACATTTATTTGCCATACTTTTAAGTATAATCTTCTTTTTGGAAATTTAACATATATAGTTAAATCTTCACCTTTTTCGTCTTTTACAGGATTAATTGGAAGGTCATATAAATCAATATTAGTATATTCAGTTTCTTGTTGACCATATCCATTTATTTTTTGGTTAAAATATCCGTTTTTATAAAGAAGACCTACTCCAACTAATGGAATACCTAAGTCACTTGCTGATTTTAAATGGTCACCAGATAAAATACCTAATCCTCCTGAATAGATAGGTATTGTTTGGTCTAGTCCGTATTCGGCAGAAAAGTAAGCTATTAAGTCATTTTTGTTTTCTGGATATTTATTTGAAAACCATGTATTTTTACTATTCATATAATTTTCAAAGTCTTCTACTATTTTGTCATATTCTCGTAAAAATGCTAGGTCTTTAGCTACTTTTTCTAATCGTTCTTGTGATACGTGTTTTAAGAATTTTACTGGATTTTTACTTGATTGCTCCCATAAATCTCTATCTATTTTTTGGAATAGTCTTAGAAATTCTGTATTCCAAGACCACCACAAGTTGTTTGCTATTTCTGATAATTTTTCAATTCTTTTTGGCAATTGTGGATTTACTGTAATTTTGTTAAAAATGTACATTTGGTTTCCTCCTTTGTATTTTGCTTAGGCTTTTTTCTTTTTGTATTTTTGACACTTATATTATCTATTAAATACTGTTTTTTGTCAAATGTTTTTGGATAGTTTTTTAAGTTTTTTTGTGATATTTTTCTTTTATTTTTGGCTTTAAAATAGCAAAAAAGTGAAATCTAATGAAATTTCACTTTTTTACATCTTTATTTTTCAATTAATACTACACGAAAACCTACATAATCATAGCTAAGTGTATAACCACAATCATTTCTAATGTCCACCGTCCAACGATTTCCAGCTTGGGAATAACATCCTCCCCTCATACCTACCGCTTCTCTTGTCTTTACACTTTCTAAAGTATATTCCCACAAATTGCCAGCTAAGTCATAAATATTTAAAACACTATTCCTTTTATTAGCTCCTGTTGTTAATAATTCACCATATCCAGTATCATATAATGGTTTTTTATGAATTCCATCTACTTTTGAAAATGTTTTACCATTATCTGTTGAATAGCTTCCTCTCACAATATCAAAAGTTGCTGTTCTATAATTTCCCCAACTTGAACTATCATGATTAATGTTTTCTTTACTTAGCCCTCCATCTCTTTCTATAAACTTACATGTTAAATCCCATTGAATTTCAAACATTAAGCTACTTCTGTATTCATTATCATTTATAAAACTTGATGATAGTTGTTGAGCTTGATAAGCTCTTAACCTATTATATGGATATGTATCTGCTTTGATTACTGGGATTTGATTAATAGGATGTTCAGCTTCAACATCTTCATAATCTCTAATATCATTTTCTTCGTAACCCACTTCATACCTTCCTATCCAAAATCCTTCATTATTGTATATTCCTTTTAGCATGTTATTGTAAATTTTTTTATATTCAGTAGCTGATGGAATACCGCAATAATTGCCTTGCCATTCATCAGAATAATTTTCACCATCCAAAACATAATCTAAAGTATAATTTTTTAAATCTGTTTTTATATTTTCATAAATTTCATCAGTAAAATTTGTTACATTTAAATCAGTTATTTTATATACATCTTTTGTCTTTGGCACTCTCACCCAAACAAACTCATTTCCTTTACTATCAGTTATTACTAATCCATCTTTTATTGAATTTTGCCCTTCTATTTGTGTTGGTGCAAATCCTGCTGGAATTGGCACTGTTCCGTCTTCTACTTCATAGTCATATTTTTTTGTATTCATTGCTGCATTCATAGCTGCTAGTTGTATTTGTTCTTCTTCACTTGCTTTCTCTGTTTCGTTTTTTGCTGTTTGTGCTTTTGTTAGTATTCCGTTATCTCCTGTTAGTGTTGCTATGCTTACACCAGCAAGTATTAGCAAAACAATAATTGTAATTACTAATGCTATCAAGGTTATACCTTTTTGCTTTTCGTTAATTGACTTTTTGAAACTTTGCTTTTTAGTTTTTTGTTTTAACTCCTTTTCTTTTTTGTTTTCTAATTTCATGTTTTTTCATACCTCCTTGTAATAAATATTTTATATTTTTTAAATTTAAAAACTTTCGAATGCAAAAAAGATAGCAAACAAGACCTATTTCTAGGTTTTGTCTACTATCTTTTTTATTTCTATTTTGTTTATTTTTTTATTATTTTCTTTGTTTAGTAAACATAAGGTGTGTGTGTGTGTGTGTGTACAGCCTCAAGGGTTTTAGCTTCTACTTTTTTCATTTGTTTCATTCCTTTTTTCTTTATTCTTCTTAAATTATACCTTATGTTTTTTCTTTTGGCAAGAGTTTACCAAAAATTTTCATTTTGCATATAGTTTTAAAAAAAATATTCACAGTTTCGTTTTTATAAAATATAAAGTACTAATCTGAAACCAGTCCCCTCATGTGCCGGATCAGCACCTTTACTAGAAGATCTATTACCTCGAGTCAATGCTGAAAAATTATTCCAATGATTGCCTCCTCTATAATATGCCATATCGTCTTGTTCAGCACTATTTATTAATCTCTCAGCAGTATATTCATAATAATTTCCTTCCAAATCATAAATATTACATACCCTATCTGATTCATTTTGCCCTGATGTTGTTGTTTTCTTAATATGTCTAGTCTCATCTGCTTTTGTAATATTAAAAACTTTACCATTTCCATCTTTTTTATTATTTACAAATGCCATTACTGCATCCCATTGTATTCCTGTTATTAATCCACTTTTTACATCATTATTATTTATAAATGTTTTCGATTTCATTTTTGCATCTTTTTGGTCTATCCAATTATATACTGTTGCTCCTTTTTTACAGACTAATTTTGTATTTTCTGTCCATGAATAAACTGTTGTTTCTCCATCTTTTTCGTCTTCTTGCAAATTTCCTCCTTCTGCTCCTGTTTCATATCTTCCTATATAAAATCCGCCAGCATTTTCTACTATTTCTTTTTCTTTTTCTACTTCCTTTTCATCATTTATCACTATTCCATCTGGTAAATAATCTGTTTCGTCTGTTATATATTGTTCAACTTCGCTCACCATACTTAGTATTCTTTCATATTTATCTGTTACTGGTATCCATACAAATTCGTTTCCATTTTCGTCTACTACTACGACTCCTTCTGCTATAGTATTTTCTCCCTCTATTTGTGTTGGGGCAAATCCTGCTGGAATTGGCACTGTTCCGTCTTTTACTTCATATTCATATTTTTCTGTATTCATTGCCGCATTCATAGCTGCTAATTGTATTTGTTCTTCTTCGCTTGCTTTTTCTGTTTCTGTTTTTGCTGTTTGGGCTTTTGTTAGTATTCCGTTATCTCCTGTTAGTGTTGCTATACTTACCCCTGCTAGTATCAATAAAACAATAATTGTTATTACTAATGCTATCAAGGTTATACCCTTTTGCTTTTTGTTAATTGGCTTTTTGAAACTTTGCTTTTTAGCTTTTTGTTTTAACTCCATTTCTTTTCTGTTTTCTAATTTCATGTTTTTTCATTCCTCCTCTGTTTTAATTTTTTATATTTTTAAATTTAAAAACTTTTTGAACGCAAAAAAGATAGCAAATAACACCTATTTTTAGGTCTTATCTACTATCTTTCTTATTTCTATTTTATTTAATTTCTTATTGTTTTCTTTGTTTAGTAAACATAAGGTGTGTGTGTGTGTGTGTGTACAGCCTCAAGGGTTTTAGCTTCTACTTTTTTCATTTGTTTCATTCCTTTTTTCTTTATTCTTCTTAAATTATACCTTATGTTTTTGCTTTTGGCAAGAATTTTTTATAAATTACTCATTTATAGCTAAAAAATTCTTAATACATCATTATAAGTTACATACAATGACAATGCAATTAAAATTGCAAATCCTAACAATTGTATATTCATTTCTGTTTGTTGATTCATAGGTTTTCTACGAATTGCTTCTATTAATAAAATCAAAATTTTTCCACCATCCAAAGCTGGAATTGGCAATAAGTTAGTTACTCCTAAAGATAGTGAAATTAATGCCATCATTTCAAAAAATTCTCTAACTCCATCTGTTTTTGCAACTACTTCAGAAATTCCTACAGGTCCCATCATTTGGTCAATTCCTACGTGTCCTGTGAATAATTGTTTTAAATTATCAACAATGGATAATAAAAATTCTTGCGTTTCCATAGTACCATTTATGCATCTATTCCAAAAAGTATCTTTTGCAGGTTTTAAGTTTACTCCAAAATAATAACTTGATTCATAATCTGGCGTTAAAGTTATATTAATTTCTGCTTTATCTCTTTTAATTGTTAAATTTATGCTGTCACTTTCTTCTTTTCTAATTTCTTGCAAAGCAATATCTCTATTTGATTGAACATCATTCCCATTTATTTTTAATAAAATATCATTTGCTTTAATTCCTTGGCGTTCGGAACTACTACCTTTTTCTACTGCTATTATTTTGCATTTTTCGTCTAAATAAATTCCAGTTACTCGTGATTTAAATTCACTTGGCTTTATTTTATAATCTATAATTTCCCCATTTCGTTCAATTTTTGTTGATAACTCTTTTCCTTTTGTTTGTTTTAAAACTTTATTTAAATCTTTTTTGCTTTTTATAGTTTGATTATCACATTCTATTATTTTATCTCCTGACTGTAGACCAACTTCTTGTGCTGCATATCCATCTAAAACCTCATCAATTTCGTTTGAAATATATGTTCCAGATGTTGCAATTAATGAAAAATAAATCATAATAGCAAATATAATATTAACTGTTGCCCCTGCAATTACAATAGCTATTCTTTTTGGAATACTTGCTTTTGAAAATGACCTTGCATCATCTGATTGTTCTTCTTCTCCTTCTAAACTATTGTATCCACCTAAAGGAATGAGTCTTAATGTGTACTTTGTTTCTTTTCCTTGTTTTTTCCATATTGCTGGTCCAAATCCAATTGCAAATTCATTAACTTTAACTTTACAAATTTTGGCGACAATAAAGTGTCCTAATTCATGAATTGTAATTAAGACACCTAATAAAACTATTATTTTTATTGCTGATATTAAAAATGATATCAATGTTTTCCTCCCTCAAATTCTTATAGTAGACTTAATAATATATAAGCAAATGGTGCTAAAAATATTAAACTATCTATTCTGTCCAACATTCCACCATGACCTGGTATTAAATTGCTATAATCTTTGATATCTACATATCTTTTGATACTTGAAGCTGCAAAGTCTCCTATTTGACCTATTAAGCTTAGTATAATTCCTATTCCTCCCATCCATAAATATGAATAGTCCATACCCCAGTAATTATTTGCAATGTAAGTATAGCCTAAAATTAAAATAAGTGCTCCAATTGTTCCTCCTATACAGCCTTCAATAGTTTTTTTAGGACTTACTTCACTAAAATGATGTTTTCCAAAGTATTTCCCTATAAAATATGCAGCTATGTCTGTTCCCCAAGCTGGGATAAATGCATACCAAATTAAAATTTTTCCATGTTCTTTACCATTTATTAAAGCTAAAAATAGTGTGAAAAATACTACATAAAATATTCCCAAAAAAGTATATGCAATATCTTTAAAATTAGTCTTCATTTCTGTTGCTACTACTTGTGCGAATAAAATGGTTAAAATGGTTGGTACACTGAGCATTGCTATTTTTAATAGATATTCTTGTGGTATAAAATGTATTACTGCAATTATTAAACAACTTACATATCCTAGCCATTTTACTGGTTTTGATATTTTAGTTATTGCATTAAAGTATTCGCTCATAGCAAGCATTGCTATAATTGTTAAAAAAATATCTACTACTTTTTCATTTCCAAATAAAAATATAATTAATACTAGTGGAAATCCTAATAATCCAGATATTAGTCTTTTTATATCCATATTTTTTTCCTTTCTTTAGTTCGCTCCAAATTTTCTCGTTCTTTTTTGATATTCTATTATTGCATTATCTATGTCTTCCTCTGTAAAGTCAGGCCAATTTTTATCAACAAATAAAAATTCTGTATAAACCAATTGCCAAGGTAAGAAATTGCTTAATCTTTGTTCTCCACTTGTTCTAATCAACAAGTCTGGGTCTGGCTCTCCTTTTGTGTATAAATAATTGCCTATTAAATCTTCGTTAATTTCTTTTATTTCTATTTCATTTTCTTTTACTTTGCTTGCAATTTCTCTTACTGCTTTTACAATTTCGTCTCTTCCTCCATAGTTTAATGCTATATTGAAAGTAACTCCTGTATTGTCTTTTGTTCTTTCCATACATTTATTTATACTTTTTTGCATTCCACTAGATAATGCTGTTATATCACCTAATATTTTTACTTTAATGTTTTCTGTATCTGCCCTTTTGCTATAATCATCTAAATAATTTTGAAGTAATAACATTAGCGATTTTACTTCGTCTTCTGCCCTTTTCCAGTTTTCAGTTGAAAATGCATAAACAGTTATATATTTTAACCCAATTTTATTGGCATAACGCACAATTTTCTCTAGTGTTTTTGCACCTTCTTTATGACCATAACTTACTGGCATGCCTTTTGCTTTTGCCCACCTTCTATTACCATCCATAATAATTGCAATATGCTTTGGCATGTCTTCTTGTTTGAATTGCATTTGCTTTCCTCCATTCTATTTGTTTCGGTTTTGTATGTATAACGCTAATTCTTTTAAAAATTCTGCTTTCTCTCCGTAATCTTCAATTTCTTTTATGGCTTCTTTTGTTATTTGCTCTAAAATTTGCTTTGCATCTTGCAAACCATATTGTGAAACATAAGTACATTTTTGCAATTCTTTATCATTTCCTACTGGTTTTCCTGTTATTTTTTCGTCCCCTTCTTCTGATAAAATATCATCTTTTATTTGAAAGGCTAAACCTATTTTGTCAGCATAATTTGATAATTTTTCTAAATCTTTTCCGTGTGCATTTTGCAAGTATTGCACCCATTCTTACACTAACTTTTAACATAGCTCCAGTTTTGTTTTCATGTATGTATTTTAATTCTTCTGGTGTTATATTTTTTCCTTCTAACTCAGTATCTATAAATTCTCCTGCAATCATTCTATCAACTGCTTGTGAAAATTCATTAAATACTTTTGTTTTAGCAGGCAAATCTTCTAAATTGCTTTCTTTTAAATCTTGGCTTATAACCATATAAGCATTATTTAAAAGCCCATCACCTGCAAGAATGGCTGTTGCTTCATTAAATTGTTTATGGTTAGTTAATTTTCCATGTCTAAAATCATCATTGTCAATGGCTGGTAAATCATCATGAATTAAAGAAAAATTATGCAACATTTCAACTGCCACTGCATATGGCATACATTTTTCAATATCTTGTTTGAAAAGTTTGTAAGTTGCAATTACTAAAATTGGTCTTAGTCTCTTTCCACCAGCCATTAAACTGTATTCCATAGAATTGTTTAATACTTCTTCTGGACATTTTTGTCTTCTAAGGTGTTTTTCTAATTCAGTGTTTATCTGTTGTTGGTAATTTTTGAGTTCTTCTTTAAAATCCATGGATTTTTCCTTTCTTATTACTTGCATGATTATACAGACATAATTTCTTTTTCTTTTGTCTCTAATATTTTGTCAATTTCTTCAATATTTTTGTCTGTTATTTTTTGAATTTCGTTTTCAGCTTGTTTTAATTCATCTTCTGTCATATCTCCATCTTTTTGTGATGCTTTTGCTGAATCCATTCCTTCCCTACGTATAGAACGAATTGCTACTTTTGCATCTTCAGCCATTTTACGAACGTCTTTTACAATTTCTTTTCTTCTTTCTTCGTTTAATTCTGGGAAAGCCAGTCTTATTACTTTTCCATCATTATTTGGATTTATTCCAATGTCAGATGCTAATATTGCTTTTTCAATTTCTTTTAAAATGCTAGCATCCCATGGTTGAATTACAATTAATCTTGCTTCTGGTACAGATACACCTGCTACTTGATTAATTGGTGTTGGTGTTCCGTAATAATCAATTTTTACTTTGTTTAAGATTGCAGGGTTTGCACGTCCTGCTCTTATTTCTGATAATTTTTCATGATATACACTTATTGATTTTTCCATTTTTTCTTTTATATTACTATAATCCATAATTTTTCTCCTTAAATTTTATTTTTTATTTTTATAAGGTTTGTATTTGTTAACTAACAATAGTTCCTACTTTTTCACCTTTAACTGCTTTTACTATGTTTTCTGGTTCAGCAATTCCAAATACTAATAGTGGCATGTTATTGTCTCTGCACATTGCAGTTGCTGTTGAGTCCATTACTTTTAAGTCTTTTTCTAAAACTTCCATATAAGAAATTTCTTCATATCTTTTTGCTGTTGGATCTATTTTTGGATCTGCTGAATAAACAGCATCAATTGATTTTCCTAACAATATAATATCTGCTTTTATTTCAGTAGCACGAAGAACTGCTGCTGTATCTGTTGTGAAATATGGATGTCCTGTACCTCCTGCAAATATAACAACTCTCCCTTTGTCTAAATGCTTTTCGGCTCTTCTTTGTATAAAAGGTTCTGCAATTTCTCTCATTTCTATTGATGTTTGTACTCTTGTAAAAATTCCTCTTGCCTCTAAAGCATCTTGCAATGCTAAACCATTCATTACTGTTGCTAGAACTCCCATGTAATCTGCTGTTGTTCTTTCCATTTGATGTCCATTTCTTCCTCTCCAGAAATTTCCTCCTCCTACTACAATTGCAACTTGTACTCCCATTTCTACAACTTCTTTTATTTTATCACATATTTTTCCAACTGTATCTACATCTACTCCTGTCTTTTGTTCTCCCGCTAGGGCTTCTCCACTTAGCTTTAATAGTATTCTTTTATATTTTGGTTGGTACAAAATTTTCACTCCCTTTAAATTATATTTTCGTCAATGGTATTTTATCATAGTTTAAGAAAAAGTACAGTATTTTTTTGATATTTTCTTAAATTTTCATTAAAAAAATATTGCCAAAAAGGACCGTCCCCTTTGGCAATACATTTTTTTATTTTAATTGTTTCATTACTTCTTCAGCAAAGTTTTCTTCTTTTTTCTCGATACCTTCGCCTTTTTCAAATCTTGCAAATTCTACTACTTCTGCATCTTTTTCGCTTAATAATTGGCTTACTTTTTTGCTTGGATCTTTTACAAATTGTTGATCTACTAAACAAACTTCTTCATAGAATTTTCCGATTCTTCCTTGTACTATTTTTTCAGCAATAGCTTCTGGTTTTCCTTCATTCATAGTTTGTGCTTTTAAGATTTCCATTTCTTTGCTTACTCTTTCTTCTGGTACTTCTTCTTTTCTTACATATTCAGGTCTAGCTGCAGCAATTTGCATACAAATGTCTTTTGCTACTTCGTTATTTCCTTTTTTCATATTTACCAAAACTGCTATTTTTCCATCACCATGAATATATTTTTCTACTAATCCGTCTGATTCAAATCTTGCAAATCTTCTAATATTCATATTTTCTCCGATAGTAGCAATTTTTTCTACTAGTACTTCTTGCACTGTTTTACCAGCTACTTCGATAGATTCTTGTGCTAATAAATCTTCTACATCTTTTGGATTTTTTTCTACAATTTGTTTTGCTATATTTGCAACAAATGTTTTAAATTCTTCATTTTTAGCAACAAAGTCTGTTTCTGAATTAACTTCAACAACTGCTCCTATTTTTCCATCTGCTGAAATATATGCTTCTACTAATCCTTCTGCTGCAATTCTTCCAGATTTTTTAGCTGCTTTTGCAATTCCTCTTTCACGTAATAATTCAATTGCTTTTTCCATATCTCCATCAGTTTCTGTTAAAACTTTTTTGCAGTCCATCATTCCTGCACCTGTTTTTTCTCTTAACTCTTTTACTAAACTGGCTGTAACCATTTTAAATTCCTCCCTTATTTTAAGATAAAATTTATGCTTCTGGTTCTTCTGCTGTTTTTTCTGCTTCTTTTTCTACAGCTTCTTCTACTGCTTCTACAACTTCTTCAATTGAAGTAGGTTCTTCTGATTCAGCAACTTGTTCTTCTTGCATTTCTGTTTCAAAGCTTTCACCTTGTTTTCCTTCTATAACAGCGTTTGCCATAACATCAGCAATTAATTTAACAGCTCTTATAGCATCATCATTTCCTGGTATTGGATAGTCTAATTCTTCTGGGTTACAGTTTGTATCAACTAATCCTACTACTGGAATTCCTAATTTTTTTGCTTCTAATATTGCAATTCTTTCTTTTTTAGGATCAACTAAGAAAATAACACTTGGTAGCTTATCCATTTCTTTAATTCCACCTAAGTTTTTCTCTAATTTTTCCATTTCTTTTTTTAGTAAGATTACTTCTTTTTTTGGTAATATGTCAAATGTACCATCTTCTTGCATTGTTTCTAAATCTTTTAATCTTTGTACTCTTTTACGAATTGTTTCAAAGTTTGTTAGCATTCCACCTAACCATCTTTGGTCAACATAGTACATTCCACATTTTAATGCTGCTTCTTTCATGCATTCTTGTGCTTGTTTTTTTGTTCCAACAAATAAAATTGTTTTTCCTTCTTCTGCTTGTTCCTTGACAAAGCTATAAGCCTCATCTAATTTTTTTGATGTCTTTTGTAAGTCAATAATGTGAATTCCATTTCTGGCTTGGAATATGTATTCTGCCATTTTTGGATCCCATCTTCTTGTTTGATGTCCAAAGTGAACACCTGCTTCAAGTAATTGTTTCATTGCAACTACTGCCATTTTTAATTCCTCCCTTTTTGTTATTTCTTCCATGTTGTTCATAGCATGCAAAGACCTTTAATTTAAGGCACTCCTCTACATTGCTCACAACATGTGTTTTATTTAAACGTGTATTATTTTATCATATTTCTTATGTAAATGCAAGAGTTTTTTTTATTTTTTTGCAATCTAAAATTCTTTATAGTTACCATTCACGTTTTATATGTTCGAAATTAATAAAATTTTCATAAAAAGCTTTGTCCCTTGTTTTTCGCAGAAATTCTACACATTTTTTATGGCACCCTTCCAAGGCAAGCTTGAACTCTTTCCATATAAAATGTAAGAATTTCTAGCTCTAAAAGTACTCCAGCGCTTTTTATGAAAATTTTATTAATTTCGAACCTGTAAACTGTGAATGGTAACTCTTTATATTCTATTTATCTAATCTTCCTCATAAACAGATATATCTATAGTATCAACATATCCTTCTTCTGAATAGGATATATCTATATTATATGAATAATCCTCAACAATTGCACTTGATATTTGCTCAGCTTTTTCTTCGTTTTTTACTCCGTCTTGTACATATATCTTTACTTTGTTACCACTAATTACTTGATAGTCTTTCATATTGTTACTAAGTAATTTTATTAATTTTTGTACATGCTCATATGATAAATTTTTTCCTTGGTATAATATGAATTGATTATTAAATCGTTGTTTTTGAGTTTCTATATCATTTTGTTTTTTGTTTTCGCGCTCTTCGTCTTTTTGATAAGCCCATATTAAAATATTATTTATTAATTTTGTATTAATTTTTGATTGAATAGTACTTATTTTTTGTATCATCCCTTTTTCCAAACTTTCTAATGTGGCTATAATTCTGTCTCCTTCATAATTATTTAATAATATATTGTTAGTTTCATCTAATGTAACAGGTATTTGTTCATCAGTTGAATTAGTAATATTTTTGTTATACTCAAAACTAATATTTGAGATTTTATCACTTGTATAATTTAAATTTGCATTTACTGTTAAGCCATCATCTTGTTTTGCAATAATTATTTTTGTTTGTACATTTTGAGTTTCATCACTATATCCTATTAGTCTTGTATATTCTGCTTCAGTATTTACGTTTCCTAAAGTATATGTTTTTGTATCTGTACTACTCTCATATAGTTTAGTAACTTTTAAAATAGCAGTTTTTCCTT
>CANQTU010000039.1 GCA_947626925.1 uncultured Clostridia bacterium
TCTCTAACTTGTCCTACAAAAGAGCCTGTACTATCTTCTATGCGAAAATTAGTATATTCATCTCCAAAAGATAAATCGTAAACTTTACCTTTAACTATTCCATCATTAGTTATTTCAATATCTACTTTAAAAGTATTATTCATAATGTTTTTAGAATATTTGTACGAAGACTTATCTTTTTTGAATCCATATTTAGATATTTTATCAAAATTAATCTTCGTTCTTTTAAATATTTCTTCTTCAATAGTCATTTTAATTCTCCCATAAAAATACTATTTTTCTCACAATTAGTTAATTTGTCGCTCTAGTTATTATTTAAATTTTTGGTTTCAGTTACTAACTCATCAAAGTCAGAAATATAATTTTTATCTTGTACAACCCTATATTTTCTGTACTCATCTAAAGCCAACTTATCTGCAATTTCTCTTTTAATTTTTCCATTATCCTTTAAAATGTTATATTCATTAATTTTTAAAAATATTTCTAATTTTTCTTTCCATTCTTGCATTGATATGATTTTTCCTAGTTTCACTTGTCTTTCTGCATAATCAAGATACATTGATACTAAATTATTTAATTCAGTAATTTCTTCTTGTGAAAGGTAATTTTTTGCTATTGTTACATCTGTTTCAAGTATCTTTCCATCTGGTGCATTTTTCCAATTTGTCAGTCCCATATTTTCTTTCTTGCTATCAACCCTATTATAAATTATTTCAGGAGCAGTCATGCCAGTAATAGCAAAGTGTAATTTATTTTGAACATTTTTATAAAATTCTTGTGTTGTTTCACTGTTTTTATCATAATCAAAACTGCATTCTTTATATATATCAGTTATTTTTTGATAAAACCTTCTTTCACTGGCTCTAATTTCTTTTATCTTAACTAATAATTCGTCAAAGTAATCTTTTCCAAATTTAGGTCCATTTTTTAGCATTTCACTATTAACAACAAAACCTTTTTTTATATATTCTTTTAACGTTTTTGTAGCCCAAATTCTAAAATCAGTTGCTTCTTTTGAATTTACTCTATAACCAACTGCTATAATTGCATCTAAACTATAAAAATTTGTATTATATTTTTTTCCATCTGAAGCAGTTACTCTAATTTTTTGAGTAACTGCTTCTTGCTCTAATTCATTTGTTTTAAATATATTTTGTAAATGATATGTTATATTATTTTCAGCTACATTAAATAATTTTGACATTGACTTTTGAGTTAACCAAAAATCTTCTTCATTATATAAAACTTCTACTGATATATTATCATTATTTTGACTTTGATATATTATTAAATCTTTTAAATTTTCTAATTGCATAATTTTTTCTCCTATTTGTTACAATTATTTTCTATGATTATTATAATAGCATATAAAATAATACTTAATCAATAGTTCAAAATTAAATTTCTTTTTTATCATAAATCTTGCAAGAAATGACAAATGATAATATGTATAGTATTATTACTGAAATGCCTAATATTGCTATTAAGTAGTCTTTTAACATTATAATAAAACTATCTAATGAGATATTAAAGAATTTCATTAAAGCTGTAACAATTAAAGATATACCTATCATCAAAACTACTACCATAATCATTTGTATAATTCTTCCTTTTTCAGCTCCAAATTTATACATAACTGGTATTTGAAATGCTTGTAAAAACATTATACTTAGCAAACCTCCAATTATAATTGCTAATGTATTGCCTAAAAACTCTTTATTAAGAATATTTGATGTTTTAATCTCTTGAACAATTAAAGTGAGAACAAATCCTAATAATGTACCTAATAATGTAACTAGTAAAATATAGATATATCTTGCTTTCACAATATCTTTTTTGTTTATAGGAAAAGTGAGTAAATATTTATCTGCTTTTGCTAAATTATCATAACTAAAACTACTTATTCCTAACATTCCAAAACATAAAGGCATAAAAATAGGTAAAAAATTTATTACTTCATTGTTAAGAAATCCACATACTACAAATATTACTATCATGTATAACACTGTTGATTTATATGATTTTATTGTTTGAAAATCTTTAACAATTAATCCTTTTATAACATTCATTTATTTTTCCCCCTTTATATAAATTAGCATAATATCTTCTAGAGTAGGTTTATCAATTACTGAAATATCATATTTCCTTTTAAATTCATACTTATTTTCAATTAAAATATCATACCCATATTTGTTTTTCTTATATTTAACATAGTCATTTTTATTAAATTTCTTAAAATCTTTTTCATCACATTTTACTATTCCAAAATTTTCTAGAAGTTCATCTTTTGACTTTGTAAAAATAATTTCTCCATTATTTATAAACATTATATAATCAGCAATGTGTTCTAAATCTGATGTAATATGACTAGAAAGTAATATAGAATGTTCACCATCTTCAATAAATTCTTGAAAAATATCTAGTATATCATTCCTTACTACAGGATCTAGTCCTGCTGTTGGCTCATCTAAAATAAGTAATTTAGGTTTATGGGAAATTGCTGTTGCTATTTTTAATTTCATTTTCATACCACTAGAAAATTCTTTAGACATTTTATCTAATGGAAGATTGAATTTTTCTAGGTATTTAAAATATAATTTTTCATCCCATTTAGTATAAAAATTCTTCATAATCTTACTTATATCTTTAGGGGTTAAATACTCTGAAAGAAAACTGTCATCTAAAACAGTTCCTATGTCTTGTTTTATTTTCTTTTCGTTTTGTTGTAAATCTAAACCAAATATTTTTACTTGTCCTTTATTTTTATTTATAATATTAAGTATAGCTTTTATCGTTGTTGTTTTTCCAGCTCCATTTTCTCCTATCAAACCAATTATCATTCCTTTTGGTATGATAAAATTTATATTTTTTAACTCAAACCCCATATATTTTTTGCATAAGTTTTTAACTTCTAATACATTTTTCATTATATTATTTATCCTCCTCATATAAAATATCTAACATACTTTGCATTTCTTCTTTAGAGATTTTACTAATTTTAGCAATAGAAACAGCTGTATCTAGTAAATTTTCTACTTTTTGTAATTGTTCTTCTCTTATAATCTCGACATTTTTATGTGCTACATAAGTTCCTTTTGAAGCAATAGTTTCAACATATCCTTCTTGTTCTAACCCTTCATAAGCATTTTTGGTAGTTATTACACTTACTCTTAAATCTTTTGCTAAACTTCTAATTGAAGGTAACATTTCTCCTACCTTTAGTTCATTAGATATTATCTTGCTTTTAATTTGTTCTTTTATTTGTTCATATATGGGAATATTACTTGAATTACTTATTATTATATTCATAGTTCAATTTTCTCCTTTTTGTTTTGTGTATATACAGTATATACAGTAATAGTAAAAAAGTCAATATCTTTTCAAAAAAAATAAAAGATTATCTTTTTTATATGTTACAATTCACACTTAATATTCTAAAAATCAAAATATTATATATTATTTTTTTGTAACAATTCGGGGGGACCAGCAAATTATAGACTTAAAAATTAAGCTTAAATAGTTATATTTTGAATAGCTGCGTAAGCGACCAAACGAGCAAAGCGAGTGCGATTGGAGCAACTTACATACATTATTTTTATTATGAAAGTTGCGACACACAAAGCTATGATAAAATATAACTATTTAAGCTAATTTAGTCTATTATGTAGCTGGGAGTTACAAAAAATCATATATAATATTTTGATTTTTTAAAGTTGTGGACTGTGAATTGTAACTTTTATATTGATAATCTTTTAAATAAATAGTTATTTATTGACAAAATATTTTTTTTTCTTTAAAATATCCATAGAATAAAAATTTAAGGAGGAAGTTTTATGTCTGACATTATTTCATACTTATTTGAAACAAAAGCAGTAAAAATTTGCGAGGAAAACAAGCCATTTTGGTACACATCAGGAAAAATTGGCCCATATTTTATAAACACACAATTTCTTTATGGTTCAGAAAATGATGCTACTGAATTATTAAGCTTTATTGATGAAGCTTTATCTGATAAAATGACTTTACCAAAAAAAGTTTTTGAAAGAGTTTTATCACAATATGAAAATAATAAAATTTATCATGATGTTATAGAAACTACTAAAAAATACATTGAAGAAAATATTGATGTTTCTGAAATTGATTACATTTCTGGTGGAGAAAGACGTGACTGGTATTTTTCTAACATTTTAGCTTATTTATTAGATAAGCCACATCTTACTATTTATAAAGATTTATCTGTTGTTGTTAGTGATAGTAAATTTGAAAACACAGAAATTGTAACAAATTTAGAAGGGAAAAAAGTTTTACATGTTGCAGATTTAATTACAGTTGCTTCTAGTTATATAAGAGCATGGATTCCTGCTATTAAAAATCTAGGCGCTAAAATGTGTTGGTCTTGTACAATTGTTGATCGTATGCAAGGTGGAAAAGATAAAATCGAAGCTGAAGGTGTTACATCTTTATCTTTAGTAAGAATAGATTTATCTCTTTTCCAAAAAGCTTTAGAGTTAAATGTAATTAACGAAAATCAATTAGCAATGTTAAAAGGATTTATTGATAATCCAGATGGAACAATGCGTCAATTTTTGGTTGACCACCCTGAATTTTTGGAAAACTCTCTACATGCTGATGAAAAAACACAAAAAAGAGCAAAACTTTTAGTAGAAGGAAATTTATACAATTTATAATAATCCCAATAATAATTAGGCTATAAATAATTGTATTTTTTCATAACTTTGTGTGTCGCAACTTCCATAATAAAAATACTTGTATGTAAGTTGCTCCAATCGCACTTCGCTAGCGCTCCGTTTGGTCGCTTACGCAGTTATGAAAAATATAATTATTTATAGCTTTTAAAATTACTAATTTTTATTTATTATTTCATTGCACCTTACAACAGTAACATTATCTGGAATGTTTTTCAATACAGTAGCATTTGCTCCTATTTTTACATTATTTCCAACTTTTATTGGCCCTAAAATCTTGGCACCCGCACCCACCATTACATTATTACCAATATCAGGGTGCCTTTTATTTTTATCTTTACCGTGTTCCTCCTAATGTAGAGTTATGGTATATTACGCAGTCATTTCCAATAGTTGCAGTTTCTCCTATCACTATTCCCATTCCATGGTCAATAAATAATCGTCTTCCTATTGTAGCACCTGGATGGATTTCTATACCAGTAAAAAATCTTCCTATTTGCGATACAAGTCTAGCTATAAATAATAAATGGTGTTTATATAGAAAATGTGCTAAATGATGAAATAATAAAATATGAAATCCTGGATATAAAATTATTACTTCAAATATGTTGCGACAAGCTGGATCTTTATTTTGTATATTTTTAGCATCTTCATATATTTCTTTAAAAAATAGCATACATATCACCCTATTATATGATATGTATGCCACTATAATTTGTTATATTTCTAGTCATCAACTAATTTTTCAAGTTCTTTAATTTTATCACGTAATTCTGCTGCTTTTTCAAATTCCATTTCACTTGCATATTTCAACATTTCGTCTGTTAATTTAGCAATTACATCTTTAATATCTTCATTTTTCTCTAATTTGTATTCAACACCAATATCTTCAACAGCTGTTATAGAAATATTGTCACGAACAGATTTCTGAATGGTTTGAGGTGTAATTCCATGTTTTTGATTATATTCTTCTTGAATTTTTCTCCTTCTGTTAGTTTCAGAAATTGCTTTTTCCATGCTTTCTGTTAATTCATCTGCATACATAATTACTGTTCCATTTGTATTTCTAGCAGCTCGTCCTACTGTTTGAATTAATGACCTTTCAGACCTTAAAAATCCTTCTTTATCTGCATCCAAAATTGCAACCAAAGAAACTTCTGGTATATCTAATCCTTCTCTTAAAAGATTAATACCAACTAAAACATCAAATTCTCCTAAACGAAGATTACGAATTATTTCCATTCTTTCCAATGCCTTTGTTTCAGAATGCATATATGTTACTTTTATTTCTAAGCTTTTTAAGTATTCTGTTAAATCTTCTGCCATTTTTTTAGTTAAAGTAGTAACTAGCACTCTTTCTTTTCGCTCTACACGTATTCTAATTTGTTCTAATAAATCGTCAATTTGGTTTGTTACAGGCTTTACTTCAATTTTAGGATCTAGTAATCCTGTTGGTCTTATAATTTGCTCTACTATATTTTCTTTTGAATGTTCTTTTTCATAATCAGCTGGAGTTGCACTAACAAATACAACTTGATTTAGTCTTTCTTCAAATTCATTAAATTTTAATGGTCTGTTATCAAATGCAGATGGTAATCTGAAACCATAATTTACTAAAGATTCTTTTCTAGCTCTATCTCCATTATACATAGCTCTTACTTGTGGAATTGTTGCATGTGATTCATCTATAAATAATAAAAAGTCTTTTGGAAAATAATCAAACAATGTATATGGTGGTGTTCCTTCTGCTCTGCCACTTATATGTCTTGAATAATTTTCAATGCCAGAACAAAATCCAGTTTCTTTCATCATTTCCATATCAAAGTTTGTTCTTTCTTCTATTCTTTGGGCTTCTATTAATTTATTTTTAGATTTGAAATATTTTACCCTTTCTTCCATTTCTTGTTCAATTGTTATAAGGGCTCTATCCATTTTTTCTTTCGTTGTAACATAGTGAGAAGCAGGCGAAATTAAAATATGCCTTCTATTTCCTATTGATTTTCCTGTCAAGGGATTTATTTCTACAATTTTTTCAATTTCATCTCCCCAAAATTCAACACGTACAGCAGATTCTGACCTATCTGATGGATATATTTCTACAATATCTCCTTTTGCCCTAAAAGTGCCTCTTTTAAAGTCAATTTCATTTCTTGTGTATTGCATTGTAATCAATTTTTTAAGGACTTCATCCCTGTTCTTTTGCATACCTGGTCTTAAAGATAACATCATTCCTTGATAGTCTATTGGGTCACCTAATCCATAAATACACGAAACAGATGCAACTATAATTACATCTCGTGTTTCAAATAATGACAAAGTAGCAGAGTGACGCAATTTATCTATTTCGTCATTTACTGATGAATCCTTTTCTATATACGTGTCTGAAGATGGTATATAGCTTTCTGGTTGGTAATAGTCATAATAAGATACAAAATATTCTACATTGTTTTCAGGGAAAAATTCTTTAAATTCTGAATATAATTGCCCTGCAAGTGTTTTATTATGTGCTAAAACAAGTGTTGGTTTTTGCACTTTTTGAATTACATTTGCCATTGTAAATGTTTTTCCACTTCCAGTTACACCAAGTAAAGTCTGGAATTTTTTGCCTTGTTTTATTCCGTTAGCTAAATATTCAATTGCTTCTGGTTGGTCACCAGTTGGTTTATATTCTGAATGTAATTTAAACATTTCTCCCCCAAAATATATTTATTTTTCAAATTCACGTATATTCTTAACAAAATTTTGTGCTAAATCAAAAGTGAAATTAATCATATCATATGTATTTTTTAATTTATCATAATCCATATCATTTTTTACTAAATTTGGCTCAAATACATTTCCTACCGAATATCTAATATACAAAATATTATTATTTAATATAATTTCTGGAGTTATTTTATTTTGAGCTTTAAAATCAATAAGTGATTGCATTACATCTGAAGTTAAAATTCTTAATGTTGAAATTTTATCATCAGTTTTAACATCAAATATTTTTTCAAATTCTCCTGAATCCATATCTAATTTAGTTTTACCCTTAAATATATCTCCGATTATGCTATTTTTCCTTATTTGAAACATTACATTTGAGAATTGATTTAACTCAATTCTTGCAAAAAGCCCATGGAAAATTGTTGTATAAGTTGTTGTTGTATGACCATTTGAATCAGTTGTTGTTTCTTGTCTTTCTGTATGTACTTCTGACATTATAATTTTACAATTTTCCAAAAGTTCTCCTTCTATTAAGTCTTCTGAATGGTATCTATCATAATATCCATCAAATCTTGATTCATTATATGTAGAAGAAGAAATTCCTCTTTCAGGAAAATATTCTAATTTATCTGAATATCCTTTTATAAATCTTTTTATAACTAATTGTTTATATTTTAATGCATATTCAGTATATGCTTTTGATAAGAGAATAATTATTACTATCAAAAATAAAGCAAAAAATATCCATAAAAATGTCATTTTAGTTACTAATATTATTATAGCAAATGCAATAATAATCCCTATTAATAAAATATTTCTTCCTGTATTTTTTCTTTTTAGCTCTTTTAATTGATCTCCTGTATCTTTAACTAATTCTTGATATATTTCATTAAAACTATTCATTTGTATTCTCCTCGTCTGTTATATTAATATTTATATTTTTTGCTTCATTACTACTTTCAAGTTCAAATAATTTTTCTTTTTTAATATGAAAAATTTTTGCAATTAAATTACTTGGAAATGTGTCCACTGATATGTTTAGAGCTGTTACTTCACCATTATATAATCTTCTTGATGCTTGAAGTTGGCTTTCTATTTTTGTTAATGATTTTTCTAACATAGTAAATTGTTCATTTGCTTTTAATTCAGGATAGTTTTCTGCAACTGCAATTAAATTATTAATTGTTTTATTTAATTCTGCTCCTGTTTCTAAATCTTTATTTTGAGTATATTGCGTTCTTAGTTTTGCAATTTGAGTTATTGTATCTTTTTCATATTCACAATAACCTTTTACACATTCTACTAAATTTGGAATTAAGTCAAATCTTTGCTTTAAATATATGTCTATTCCAGATTTTGCTTGCTGTACTCTTATTCTTTTTTTCACTAATAAGTTATATGTTATAAGTATATAGATAATAATAAGTGCAATTATAATTAATATTATTTTCATATACATCCACCTTTTTCATTTTTTATTATTTTATTTATGCATCACCATTAATTCTAAACAATTTGAAAATTTCAACAATAACAATTGGTGATATTATTAAACATATTAATTCTATAATATTTTGTGTTGGTAATATTGGTATACTAAAAATGGTTCTAAGTGCTGGAATAGCAAGTAATATTAACATTAATGCTGCCGATAAAAGTATTGCCCAAATTAATTTGCTGTTATTAAAGACTTTTGTTTTAAATAATGATTTTTTATTATCTCTTACATTAAATACATGTGTTAGTTCAGATAATCCTAAAGTTATAAACGCCATTGTTTGTGCTACTTCTATTTTAGATTGGTCTAATGTTAACCCATTTATTGGTGTTTTGGTAGTTGCTAATCCTATCATAAATGCTGCTAAAGTAATTAATCCTATCATGGCTCCTTGGTAAATAACTCTCCATGTCATTCCTCTTGTAAATACTCCTTTACCTGGTTTTGCAGGTTTTCTGTTCATTATATCTTTATTTGCTGGGTCAAATGCTAATGCTAGTGCTGGTAATGAGTCAGTTACAAGGTTTATCCATAAAATATGAATTGGTAATAAAATTTCTAAATGGTTAATGTCTGTAATTCCAAACCATTTTGCAAATAGAGGTGTACACAATGTTGCAATAAACAATACAACTATTTCTCCTACATTGCTAGATAATAAAAATTGTATAACTTTTAAGATATTATCGTAAATTCTTCTTCCTTCTTCTACTGCTGATACTATAGTTGCAAAATTATCATCTGTTAAAATAACATCTGCTGCTTCTTTTGCTACATCTGTTCCTACAACTCCCATTGCACATCCTATATCTGCTGTTTTGAGTGCTGGGCTGTCATTTACGCCATCTCCAGTCATGGCTACTATTTCTCCATTTTTTTGCCATGCTTTTACTATTCTAACTTTGTGTTCTGGTGATACTCTTGCATAAACCGAATATTGTCTTACTTTTTGCTCTAATTCTTCATCAGACATTTTTTCTAATTCTGCACCAGATATAGCTTCTTCTTCTCTTTCTAAAATTCCTAATTTCTTTGCAATAGCTGTAGCTGTTATTTTGTGGTCTCCTGTAATCATTACTGTTTTTATTCCAGCTGTTTTGCATTTTTCTACAGCCTTTTTAGCTTCTTCTCTTGGTGGGTCTATCATACCAACCATTCCAATAAATGTTAAATTGTTTTCTATTACTAACATTTCTGCATCAGTAGGTTCATGATCTACTTCTTTATATGCACATGCTAATACACGTAATGCTTCTTTTGCCATTGTTTCATTGTGTTGTTTTATAGTTTTTTCATAATTTTCAATATCTTGTTTAACTTCTCCCTCATATAAGTAAGAATTGCATCTCTTTAGTAATTCATCCATACCACCTTTTGTATAAACAACATATTTACCATTTAATTCATTAACTGTTGTCATTAATTTTCTATCTGAATCAAAAGGTATTTCATTAATACGAGGTGCTCTATCATAAATTTCTGGGTCAAACTCTAATTTAAATGCCATATCTACTAAAGCTGTTTCAGTTGGATCTCCTGTTAAAGTTCCATCATTTGCTATTTTTGTATCATTGCATAACATATTAGCATATACCAACTGTTTAATATCTTCATTTATATCTTTAATATTTTCAATATCATCTGTTTTATTATTTATAAATATTTTTTCAACTGTCATTTTATTTTGTGTTAAAGTTCCAGTTTTATCAGAACAAATAACTGTACTACTACCCAAGGTTTCTACTGCTGGTAATCTTTTTACAATAGCATTTTTCTTAACCATTTTTTGGACACCAATAGCTAAAACAATTGTAGACACAGCAACTAAACCTTCTGGAATTGCTGCTACAGCTAGGCTTACTGCTGTCATAAACATACGAATTGGCTCTTTTCCTTGTATAAGTCCTACTATAAAAATAAATATACAAATAGCTAAAGCTGCTATTCCTAAGGTTTTTCCTAATTTATTTAATTTATCTTGTAATGGTGTTGTTTGTTCTGCTGTTTCATCTAGCATTCCTGCTATTTTTCCAACTTCTGTTGTCATTCCTGTTTCAACTACTATTCCTTTTCCTCTACCATAAGTAACTAAACTAGATGAAAATAGCATATTAATTCTATCACCGATTCCAACATCTGTTTCTTCAATTGCTTCAGTTTGTTTTTCAACTGGTAACGATTCACCTGTTAATGATGCTTCTTGAGATTTCAAATTCACAGCTTCAAAAATTCTTAAATCGGCCGGAATATAATCACCTGTATCTAAAACTACAATATCTCCTGGTACCAAATCTTTTGCAGGCACAACTGTTATTTCACCATTTCTAATAACCTTTGAAGCATGGTCAGTTAACTTTTGCAATGCCTCTAAAGACTTTTCTGCTTTTGCTTCTTGGCTAACACCAATAATCGCATTTACAATTACAACTATCAAAATAATTATTGTATCTGTTATACCTTCTCCTTCTGCAATTCCAACTGCACCAGACACAATAGCTGCTATAATTAGCACAATAATAGAAAAATCTTTAAATTGCTCAATAAACTTTTGCAATAAAGATTTTTTCTTCTTCGCCTTTAATTGATTTAGGCCATATTTTTCCTGCCTTTTCTGCACCTCTTCATTTGTTAAACCTTCGCTTTGGTCTGTATTTAAAATCTTTTCGACCTCGCCAATTGTTTTATTAAACCAATCATTTTTTTCCAATTCCAATCACTCCTTAAAATGTGCAATTGGGAACGTTTCTTTTTGCACATTTTTGTGCATTTTGGGACACATCTTCTTTACATTTTATTTGTCGATTCCAAAAATACAATTATCGTATAAAAATTTTTCAATTTTTTCATCTTGATTTGTATTATAAAATTCTGTTAATAAAGAACTAAATTCTTCTAAATTTTTGTCTTGTACCATCAAAATTCCTTTTCCATTACTAATTAAAATTTTGTTGGCTAAAATCATACTTGTTCGTTTATTGCCATCCCAAAATAATTGACTTCTCATACCAAACAACATATATTGAATTGCTCTTTTTGTTATGTTTTCAATTTGATTTATTTCTTGTATTTTTTCTTCTATTTTTCTTTCTTCCGGGATTTCTGGGACATAATCTGTACCTGAAATTAATACTTTTCCTGTTCTTAAACTTCCCCATTTAAGTGATTCATTTCTAGCTACAAATTCATTAACTTTACAGATATATTCTAGATTAAATTCTTCAGATACGTGCTCGATTACATATTTCCAAGCATCTCGTAAATTTAAAATACATTGTATATCGTCTAAGTTTAAGTTGGGAACATTTACTCCATTTAATATAGTTTCTGTTTCTGGAAATGTTACATTGCAACCTTCTATTTTTGCATTGCTATAAATATTATTTACTAACATTTTCTTTGCTAAAAATATATTTTCCTCAAATGTTAAGTTGTATTTATCTTGCATCTTTTTGATTTCACCAACTTTCGTAATGATATACAATATTTGGTGACCCCTACGGGAATCGAACCCATGATTCCACCTTGAGAGGGTGGCGTCTTAACCGCTTGACCAAGGGG
>CANQTU010000040.1 GCA_947626925.1 uncultured Clostridia bacterium
GTTAAATTACATTGTTCTGTTTTAGCAGAAGAAGCAATTCATGAAGCAATTGCAGATTATTACAGAAAAGAAGGAAAAATGACTGAAGAAGAAATTGAAGAAAAATGCAAATTAAAAAGTCATCATGAACATCATGAAGAAGAAAATGAGTCTTAGTATAAAGCTAAGGCTCATTTTTTGAGTTTTATAGATATTTTTTTAAAGTCTCAACACTATCTTCTTGCATAACTACAAAATCATTTAAAATATTTTTAACATCTGATGCAACATCTGAATTAGAGTTTTGGTTAATTAAACGTCTACCTTCAATAATTCCCATATTAGTACCTTGCATTAATAATTCAGATAATTTAGAAGTAGTATCATCAGTCATAGTTTTCATTTGTATTCCATACCAAGTCATCATTTTATTCATTGCATTTGTTTCATGTGGTTCTTTACTACTAAAATTAGAATACAAGTCATTAACTCTTTCAGAAATTTTCTTGTATTTATTATATTCTGTATCTAAAACATTTTTAAATTCATCATCTGTAACCTTTTCAGAAACATAAGAGATAGCATCCATTCCCATAGTAGCACCCTTATTTACCTCGTCTAAAATATTCAAATTTTGATTTTCCATAATATACACTCCATTCTAAAATTTTAATAATATTATTATGTACAATTATCATATATTTTATAATAGAGGTTGTTTAAGAAAGGAGAAAATAAAAAATGAATAAAGTATGGATTTTTGTAAAATCAATTTTAATTCCTGTAATTGTTGGAGGTGTTGTAGGTATAATAATATCTCCTTTTATGGATTATACTATGTTAGAAAAACCATTTTTATCTCCACCAAGTATTGTATTTCCAATAGTTTGGACAATTTTATACATATTAATGGGAATTTCTTATGGAATTTTAAAAAGCAAAAATTTAATAGATGAAGATATTAAAAAAATTTATTATTTGCAATTAATTATTAATGCATTATGGTCTATTTTCTTTTTTGTTTTTAAATGGAGATTATTTTCTTTTATTTGGATTTTATTACTTATAATTGCTGTAATATATATGATAATTAAATTTTATGAAAAAGATAAACTTGCAGGACTGTTGCAAATTCCATATATTTTATGGTTAGTATTTGCTAGTTATTTAAATTTATTCGTTTATCTTTTAAATTAACAAAAAATGATATAAAACTAAAAAAACGCCTTGTAAGGCGCTTTTTCTTTTAACCATTATTAGCAGTAAATTTTTGTTTTGTAGAATCTATTTTATTTTGTTCTACATTTTCAGTTTTATACCAACCTTTTTCAGCCATTAAATTATAAATTTTATTTTGAATATCAAGAGACTCATTTAAGGCATCTTTAAAAGCTGTATGAACATCAGCAGTTGTAGATTCAATTGTTCCGTGAAGGTATAAATCGCAAACACCCTTAATAATTAATAATTCTTTTTCCATTAACTCTTTATCTTCCATAACTTCCTCCTTATAATAAATTTAAAAATTTGTTAAATAATTCTGTATGCTTTTTTTCTAACTCTGTCATATAGCTAGATAAAGTTGCATCTTGTAATTGAGTAGATGCAGTTTTACTACATGATTTCATAATATTTTCATGTCCTAATGCATCCTCAATGTATAAAAGCTCTTTATTTGTCATAATATCACCACCTAAAAAAAGTATTTCCAAAATTTATAAATATATACTAATGTTGATGGTAACATTTTTATAATTTTTTTATATGATATAAAAAAGGAGAGTGTGTAAAATGGAAAATCCAAAAATAATAAGAGCTAGAAGGTACTTATTTCGATTTGATCAAATTTTAGATCAAATGGCAGATAAAATGTTGTCACAAAATACTACTAATAGTATAACTATTGATTTTATTAGATGTATGATACCACATCATCAAGCAGCAATTTATATGTGTGAAAATTTATTGCAATATACAAGATATGAACCATTAATTCATATTGCTGAGCAAATAATTAAAATGCAGACAAAAGGAATTGAACAAATGGAAGAAATAGCCAAAACAACACAAGGATTTTTTAATATGCCAAGAGATGTAAATATGTACATAGAAAGATATTTAGAAATCACAAAAAATATGATTGAAAAAATGAAAAATAGCCCTAGATGCATTAATATTAATTTAAGTTTCGTAAATGAAATGATACCACATCATGAGGGCGCTATTGCTATGTGTGAAAACTTATTACAATATCGTATAGACCCAAGGTTAAAAATTGTTGCTGATTCAATTATAAAAGAACAAAGCGAAGGTGTAAAACAATTAAAACAAGTGCAAAAAAATTTGTGTGGAAGGAGTTAATTTTATGGATTATGAATTAATGATGAATGGAAATGTAAAAATAGGTCAAAAAGCACCAGAGTTTGAAGCAAATACAACTTTTGGAAAAATAAAATTGCAAGATTATGAAGGGAAATGGTTAATATTATTTTCACATCCAGGAGATTTTACTCCAGTATGTACCACAGAAATAATAGCATTTACACGAGCACATAAATATTTTAAAGAATTAAATACAGAATTATTAGGACTAAGTGTGGATAGTAATTCATCACACTTAGCATGGGTATATGATATTTACTGTAAAACAGGAATAAAAGTATCTTTTCCAATTATAGCAGACAGAAATGGAGAAATAGCTAGAAAATATGGAATGATAGCAAATGATATTAGCAATACAGAAACAGTAAGAAATGTATTTGTAATAGATGATAAAGGAATAATAAGAACAATTTTAATTTATCCTTTAAATATAGGAAGATTTATTCCTGAAATTATCAGAATTGTGCAAGCACTTCAAATGGCAGATTGTAGCAAACGGATCAACAGCAGCTAATTGGATGCCAAATCAACCAGTAATTATACCAGCACCACAGACATTTGAAGCATTGCAAACAAGAAACGCAGAAATTGAAAAAAATCAAAATGGAATTAGTTGGTATTTAAGTTTTAAAGAACCGCCAGAGAAATGCATAAAAGAAAATGAAAAAAAATCTACACTTATCTAAAAAACAACAACATTTATCAAAAAAAGTTCATAAATCATAGTAAAATACAAAAAATATTGCTATAATAAATTAAGAGGTGAAGGGGATGAAAATAAATACTAATATATCAAATGAATTTAAAGAAACATCAATTACAATAAATGCACCAAAATTAACACCTGAAATACAAAATCTTATAAATTACATATCAGATACAAACGCAACACCAAATCAAATTATAGCAAATAAGGATAATAAAATATATTTTATAGATTTAGAAAAAGTAATTTGTTTCTTTAGCAAAGACAAATATAACTATGTTAGAGTAAGTGACGGAACATATAAAATAAAATACAAATTATATGAATTAGAAGAAATGCTTAAACAAAAAGATTTCATAAGAATTTCCAATTCTTGCATTATCAATATTAAGCAAGTAAAATGTTTTGATACAAGCATACTTGGTACTGTTTTAGTAAAGCTAAAAGACAATACGCAAGAGGCTGTTTCAAAAAGAAATATTGCACAAATAATGAAAATGTTAAGAGAAAGGGGGAATTTAAAATGAAAGCAATTGTTAAAAAAATATTGAAAACATTAATAGTTTTAATAATTTCAACTGTTACAATATATACAGTACTTACACTAAAATTAACATTTAAAGAATGTAAAGAAAATCAAATAATGTTATTTAGCAACAGCTATGCAGAAGATTTAACCAAAATTGACAAAGAAAAAATAAAAGGAATTGGTGATTCTATAGGACTATTTGCAGAATTATTAGAAGAAAGCAGAGAGAATTCTCCATATAAAGATGATGGGGAAAATCATGAAATTGGTGATGGACATGAGCATACAATAGGAGAGTTTTTTGACCCATTAGGATTTTCAATTTGGATTAGTGTTCAAAGCAAAATTAGTGATATAACTACAAGATATATTAGTATATCAATATTATCAGGTATTGCAATAACAATAGCTTATATTACAATTTCAACTAAAAAGTTACACAATGTACTTAAAGTTATAATAGGTTATATTGGAGTTATGCTAATTATTCCTCCAATATATATGTATACATGGACTTATAGATTTTGGGATATAATTTCTACCTATAAGAGTATGCCAAAATACTTTTATATAGGTTATACAATAATATTTGTTATAATGTTTGCAATAAATTATTTGATTGGAGCAAAAATGTCAAAAAAATTAAATCAAGCAATTAAAAATAGCAAAAATTAATATTTTAATGAAAAATTGTAAATACTAAATTTATAAAAAAATTTAGGAGGTACGATTAATATGGAAGCCAATCAAAAAATAAACTGCACAGTATCAAGTTGCAAGTACAATAATCAAGAAAAAGAAAAATGCATGTTAGAAGCTATTCACGTTGCACCAATGGAAGACGTAGATACAGAAACAGCAGATGAATCTATGTGCGCAAGCTATAGATTTGATGAAGAATAAACTTTTAAATTACCCTAAAACTATTTTAGGGTAATTTTTAGTCTTGACATATAATAAAAATAGAAATAAAATAGGAAAAAAGGTAATAAAGGAGGAAAAGAGATATGTTAGTTACAACAAAGGAAATGTTTGAAAAATCTATGAAAGAAGGTTTTGCTGTAGGAGCTTTTAATGTTAACAATATGGAAATAGTACAAGCAATAGTGGATGCAGCAGCAGAAAGTAAATCACCAGTTATTCTACAAGCATCTTCAAGTGCTATTAAATATGCAAGAATAGGATATTTAATGAAAATGGTAGAAGCAGCAGTAGAAGAACATCCAGAAGTTCCAATAGCTATCCATTTGGACCATGGACCAGATTTTGAAACTGCAAAAATGTGTATAGACAATGGATTTACATCTGTTATGATAGATGGTTCTAAATATGATTTTGAAGAAAATGTAGCATTAACAAAACAAGTTGTAGATTATGCACATAGCAAAGGTGTTGTAGTAGAAGCGGAACTTGGAAAATTAGCAGGAATTGAAGATGATGTTAATGTAGCTTCTTCAGAAGCTATGTATACTGATCCAGCACAAGCACAAGAATTTGTAGAAAGAACAGGTTGTGATTCTTTAGCTATAGCAATTGGAACAAGTCATGGTGCATATAAATTTAAAGGCGAAGCAAAATTAAGATTTGATATTTTAAAAGAAATAAAAGAAAGAATTCCTAATACACCAATTGTATTGCATGGAGCATCTACAGTTATTCCAGAATTGGTAGATATGTGTAACAAATATGGAGGAGATATTCCAGGTGCAAAAGGGGTACCAGACGAAATATTAAGAGAGGCAAGTACTTCTGGTGTTTCTAAAATAAATGTAGATACAGATTTACGTTTAGCTATGACAGCTGGAATTCGTAAAGTATTTGTTGAAGAACCAAATGCATTTGATCCTAGAAAATATTTAAAACCTGCAAGAGAGTTAATTAAAGAAACAGTAAAACATAAAATGATGGATGTTTTTGGATCAAGTAATAAAATATAACTAAAAGAGGAAATATAGATATGGCAATGCCTAGAATTGAATTATCATTAGAAAATGAAAAAAGAATAATTGAATATATAAAGTTAGGATATGCTGACTGGGAAATAAGAAGATTATTCGAGAAAGAAAAAATATTTGAAAAAATTGGAACGCTAAATATAAGGAATGTTAGAAGAAATTTTAAAAATAGTTTATCTCAAGAAGAAAGAACAGAATTAGCTAGACGAATTAATAAGAGAAGAATGACATATAAAAATAGAGATGAAATTGAAAAATTAAAGCAGGGTTATACATTTGATGAAATACTACAATCTATTGGTAAAACTAGTACTTCTAATAAGGCAATCTTTTTAAAACAGATGAATATTAGAATGGATAAATATATTGAATTAGGTATTTTAACACAAAATGAAATTCAATTAGCTAGAATAAAGAGACAAAGAATGTCAAAGAATAATGAAATAGAAGAAGATGAAAGGTAGAAAATGCCTTTCATCTTTCTTTAATGTTTAAGTGATTTTAAATTATGTTCGATTTGCCTTTGAGCATCTTTTTTAGCCAAATCTTGGCGTTTATCATAAAGCTTTTTACCTTTTCCAATACCTAATTCTACTTTAACTAATGAGCCTTGAAAATAAATGCTAATTGGTACAAGAGTATATCCTTTTTGTTTGGTTAGACCAATTAATTTATCAATTTCTTTTTTATGTAATAATAATTTTCTGTCTCGCAAGGGATCTTTATTAAAAATATTTCCCTGTTCATAAGGACTAATATGCATTCCACATATGTAAACTTCTCTATTTTTTATGTAAGCATAACAATCTTTTAAATTAGCTTTTCCATTTCGTATAGATTTAATTTCTGTACCTGTCAAAACAATACCAGCTTCTAGTTTATCTTCAATATTATAATTATGATAGGCAGTCGGATTTTTAGCAATTAATTTATTATTCATTTTTTATACCTCAATTTAAATTTTAATTATTATATCATATATTTTTTAGAAATAAAAGAAAAAGTTGTTAAAAGGATAAACCTCTTAACAACTTAAAAATTATTCTCTTCCGTCATAATTTGAAGAACGCATTTGCATTGAATAATACCAAACTAAAGCTACAATAGCAATACCAGCAATACCGATAATAAGCCAAGTCCAAGCTGTTGCATTCATACCCATAAAAGTATTATCTGTTGCTGAAGTTCTAGTAGCAGTATAATCTGTTGTATTATTATTTGTATCTTTTCTTGTATTATTATTATCACCATTGTTCATCATTGTACTTCCTATATTATTAGCATCGTTAGTCATATCTCCAGTTGCATCTTTTGAAGCATTTGAAATATCTCTAGCTGCATTTTCAACTGCATTTTCAGCTCCACCAACTACATTTCTAACATCATCAGCTGCATCTTGTAAACCATTATTTGCAAAACAAATAGAACAAGAAAAAATGGTAATAATAAGAATAGAACTTGCAATTAATAATTTTTTGTACATAAAATTATCCTCCTATTTTAATTTAATAAGCTTATTAGTTTTCATATATAAAAATATGAAAATTAAATACTATTTATAGTATTAAAAAAAAGAATATAAAATATACATACAAAAATTTCAAAAAAAAAACTCTCAAAGTGAGAGTTTTAAAAATTTATTTTTTTAAACGTATTAAAATTGCAATTGCAAGTAATATTAAAAGTATACCAACTACAATTAATAAAATATTGATAATTGTAGATAATTGTAAACTTGAATTTGAAGTTGAATTTATACTACTTACAGTGGCAGATGGGCTAGAAGTTGTATTTGTTGTATAATCATCAGAATCTTCTATATCTTCGGTATTAGTGTTAGTAGATAAATCTGAATTTTCATCTTCAGTAAAATCATCAACTGAATTTGTATCAGTAACATAAGTGTTTGTTGTCATATTATTAATATCAGAATTTGAGTTTTGATTGTTTGTAGAAGTATTTGTTGTTAAATCTAAATTGTCATCATCTAACATATCTAAATCTACTGCATAAGAAAAAGTGCACATTAATAACATAGCAATTAATATTGTTAAAAAAGAGATTAATTTTTTTGTTTTCATTATTATTTACCTCCATTAAAAACCAAATTGGTTAATTCTTTTGTTCTTTCATATAATACCACAAAATATTTTAAATTGTCTAGTATAATTGAAAAATTTATATAAATTTTAAAAATAAATTATATTTCAATCTTAGGCTGATATTTCTCAAGCCACATATTAACTTGGCAAAGATAAGCCATAAGTTGTGGACCAGTCATTAACTGACCAAACCAAGGCCTAGAAAAAGCCTTACCATCAGTATTCAAAATATCTAAAATAAAATCACGATTTAATAAATTATTAATAGGAGCATTATTATCCTTCATAATATCAGCTAGCATTCCTTTAACTTTTGCTAAATATGTTGGATTATGTGTTTTAGGATAAGGAGATTTTTTCCTATCAACAATTTCACTTGGCAAGAAATCTTTTGTAACATAGCGAAGCAAGCCTTTCTCTCGGCCGTTTAAAGCTTTCCATTCCCAAGGAATATTCCATACATATTCAGCTAATCTATAATCACAAAAAGGAACACGAAGTTCAAATCCACTATACATAGCCATTCTATCAGACCTATCTAATAAAGTCTGCATAAACCAATTTAAAGTTAAATGAGATATTTTTCTTTTTTCAGCAGTTTCTGGAGAATCATCTTCTAAAATTTCTACTTCAGATAAACTTTCGTTATACCTAAAATCAATATATTCTTTTAAATTAATTTCTTTGCTTATTTTTGGGTTTAACATTTCTTGTCTTTCTTGCAGAGCAATTGACCAAGGAAAAGTATTGCTATTTAAAGCATCTTCTCTAAAAAACCATGGATAGCCACCAAAAATTTCGTCTGCGCATTCACCAGTTAAAGAAACAGTCATTTCTTTTTTTACATTTTTACAAAACAATAATAAAGAAGAATCTATATCAGCCATACCAGGCATATCTCTAGCAATTACTGCATCTTCCAAATAAGATGCAAGTTCAGGTGTGTCAATTACAATATTGTGATGTTTTGTGTATAAATTTCTATTCATTAAGTTGATATAATAATTATCAGAATTTGGTTGAAAATCACTTTTTACGAAATTTTTATCATTATCCACATAATCTATAGAATAAGTATCTAATGGAGGTAAACCTTGCATTTTGCAGTAATCTGCAGCAAATTTTGTAATAATACTAGAATCAAGTCCACCAGATAAAAAAGTACACAAAGGTACATCAGACACCAATTGCCTTGTAATAGCATCATTCAGCAAAAATTTCAACTTTTCACAAGTTTGTTTAAAATTATCTGTATGTTTTTTAGAAGTTAATTTCCAATATCTTTTTAAATGTAAACCCGAAGAATTAAAAATTCCAAAATGAGCAGGTCTAATTTCAAAAATATCTTTAAAAATAGTAGTTCCAGGAGTATGGCTTGGACCAATACCAAATAATTCAGATATTCCTTGTGAATCTAATTCTTTTTCAACATTAGGATATTTAAAAATTGCTTTTAATTCAGAAGCAAAAATCAAAGTGTTATTTTTTATTGTATAAAAAAGTGGTTTGACACCAAAATGGTCACGCGCCAAAAAAACTTCTTGTTTTTTGCTATCCCATATGGCAAATGCAAAGATACCATTTAAATGGTTAACAACATCATAGCCATAATGAATATAACTTTTTAATAAAACTTCTGTGTCACAATGACCAGAAAAAGAAAAACCATTTTCTAAAAGAGTTTCGCGCAATTCTTTTGTGTTATAAATTTGACCATTATAGCAAATAACAAATTCTCCATAAGAATATTTCTCTATCATGGGTTGCTTGCCACCTTCTGGATCAATTACAATTAATCTTTTATGCCCCATAGAAATGTGATTATTTATGTAATAACCATCTTCATCTGGACCTCTTTTTGAAAGAGTTTCATTCATGGCTTTTATAAGACTTTTATCTTGTATTATATTTTCTTTAAGATTAGCAAATCCAACAAATCCACACATAATAACCTCCAAATAATATATTATTAATTTTATTTTTATATTGTATGCAAAAAATAAAATAAAATTTATTGATTTTCCAAAAAAGTTGTAGTAGACTAAACACGGAGGTAATAAAATGTATCTAAAAAATGCACTAAAACATTTCAAATTAGTGACACATCATAAATGGGTTGTATTCAAATTATGTTGCAAAATAGGTGAACCATGGAGAGGGTTAATGCATGATATATCAAAATATTCACCAACAGAATTTTTCGAAGGAGTTAAATATTATAAAGGAGAATATTCTCCAATTATAGAAGCAAAAAAGCAACAAGGATATTCTAAAGCTTGGTTGCATCATAGAGGAAGAAATAGACATCATACACATTATTGGGTAGACCATGAAGCACCAGATTCTACTCCTGTCATTCCATACAAATATGTAGCAGAAATGATTTGCGATAAATTGGCAGCAGGAATTGTATATCAAGGTAAAAAATGGACCAAAGAATTTGAATTATCTTATTGGGAAAGAGAAAAAGAAAAAATAGAAGTAAATCCAAAAACAGAACAATTTGTAACAGCTGTTATGACAGAAGTTGCTGAAAAAGGAATTGATAAAACTTTAACAAAGAAAAATATTAAACAATTATACAGAAAATATTGTGAATAATACAAACCAAACTATTGACAAAATTGGAAAATCCTTGTATAATCGTATAGTGACTAAAAATAACGAAAAAATAAATCTATATCTAGAGCGAGGGAGGGAATTAGAATGGCACAACCAAAAAGAAGATGGTCAAAAGCAAGAACACACTCAAAAAGATCAACATGGAAAAAAGAAAAACCAACATTTTCAAGTTGCCCACATTGTCATGAACCAGTAATGCCACACAGAGTTTGTAAAAACTGTGGATATTATGATGGAAAAGAGGTTATTGCTAAAAAAGAAACAGAAAATGCGTAATGTAAAATAAAGAAGGAATTTATATGGAAAAATTTTTGAAAAAGTCAAATTGGACAGATATAATTGTATCATTCTTATTCTTTTTATTTGGAGTATTAGCACTATCTAGGCCAGAACTAGTAATGTCAATGATTTCAATTATATTAGGAGTAATATGCATTATAGCAGGAATATTAAAAGGAATAGATTATTTCGCTGATGGAAAAACCAATAACTATTTGCTAGCAATATCAATTGCAATGATTATTGTTGGAGTTATAATTATGTTTTGTGCTAACATTATAATTTCAATTTTTAGAATATTAATAGCAATTTGGATTATATATAGCGGTGTAATAAACTTGCAAACAACAATAATTTGGAAAGATTATAAATCAAGAATATGGTTACTAACATTTTTACTAGCAATAGCAACTATGGCAGCAGGGATATACATTTTAGCAAATACAGGAGCTGTAATACAAATGATAGGAATTACAGTTATAATCTATTCTATAATAAATATAATACAAGATATAATATTTATAAAAGTGTTAGAAGATAACTAATGTGCAATTGGGGACACATTTTCATAATTTAAGTAGAAATCAATTAATTTTGGTTTCTTTTTTTGTGTCAAACTGTAGAAAACTGTCATATTATGTTATAAAAGGAGGAAATAAAATGTTTAGAAGAAAATGTCATTGCATGAACAATAGTTATGATAATTCATGCGAATCACAAAATGATATCATGGAAACACAATGTAACAATGTTGTTTCTTATGAAGACTATGAAGATGGCTGTGGTTGCGGTTTTGATGAAGAATATAGTGTATTCCCAGAAAATCCAATGCTAGCTCAAAGCTATGTTCCATATCAGTATATGGATAAAACTTTTAAACCATCTGTTGGCTTAAAAATGGGAACTATTTATCCAGAATTAGTTAGTCCATATGTTCCTGGTCAATCTATGGAAGAAATGAAATACCTTAAAGAAACAAATGAAATAGGGAAGGGGTGTAATAAATGTCGTTAGAAGAAAATAGAAATTGCGGTTGCGGAAATAATAATAATGATTTAAATGATGCTGTTACTGTTACAAACAATTTTAATGGTTGTGGATGTGAGGAAGAAAGAACAGTTGACTGCGACCTTAGAAGAGATATGATGAATAAAATACGTTCTTATCAATTTGGAATTATTGAATTGGCTTTATATTTGGATACTCATCCTGAGGATCAAAAAGCACTTTGCTTGCATAAAAGATATTGCAAAGAATTAAAAGAACTTGAAGACAAATATCAAAAAGTATATGGACCTCTTACCATTAATTACCCTTGCAATAAGTGGAGATGGTTAGAAGAGCCATGGCCATGGGAAAGGGGGAATTATTAATGTGGACTTATAATAAAACATTAGAATATCCAATAAATATTAAGTGTACAGATCCTCGTTTAGCTAAAGTAATTATTTCTCAATATGGAGGACCTGATGGAGAACTTGCTGCTTCTTTAAGATATCTTTCACAAAAATTTGGTATGCCTGATCAAAAATCAAAGGCTATATTAAATGATATTGGAACAGAAGAATGGGTACCATGATGTTGTCAATAGCTAAAGACATTAATTACAACTCTAGCTATTGACTGCAAAACATTTTATTTTTCTTTACTTTCTAAGTATTTTATACCTTTTAATGTTAGAGATATTTTTCCGTTAAAATATTCTAAATATCCATCTTTAAGCAATTCTTGACCATCTGGATTGCATTCATCAGTAAATTCAAGTAGTGTTGGATAGTTTGCTCCTTTTTGTATATTTTTCAATATATTTTCAGATTTATAATCCAAAATTTTCACCTCCTTTATATTTTAGAAAGCTTAGGATATATATGTAATTCAAAATTGGTTG
>CANQTU010000041.1 GCA_947626925.1 uncultured Clostridia bacterium
TTGAGAAATTTTTAATTTGGGATAAAGATAGTATGAAATGGAAAAAAGAAGATGAATAATCTTCTTTTTAATATATTTTTTTAAAAGATTTCATATTTTTTATATCAGAAAGTGTAAGATTTATTTGAAGTCTTCTAATTTCTTTTCCTTGCTTTTTTAAGTTATCAATTTTTTTATTTAGTTTTTCTCTTAATTTATTTACTGCATCTTCTGGAGAAATTGAATAAATTTCATTTACTTTCATTTCGTATTTATTTACTACAGCCAAAATCATTGCTTTATCAGTTAAGTATTTATTTAAAACATTTTCTGAAATATCTTGAAAATTCCAATTCCTTGTTTTATAAACTTTATATTCAAAGGTATTTCCTGAAAAATCTATTGCATCATATGAGCCTAATCTTCCTCCTTGTTCAGCATTAACTTTGTGGTTCAATTCTAAAGCAACAATGAGTTCCCATATTTTATTACTAGTAAGAATTTTTTCTATATTAGTAATATTTTCAAGTTCCTCTGATATATTAGATATTCCATATAAAAGATGTTGAAAACTACCTTGATAGTTCAAATGCTTATCTGTATCAATTAATTGAGGAACATATCCGAGTTTGTCTAATTGAGAAGGTGAAACATTAATCATCTTTCTAGTATTTTTTATTTTTTTAGTAGCTTCCTTCAAATAATCAGATATTTCAACGCCAGGAACTTCATAAAACCAATCCATTATGCCAGGATATTTAAAATCCTTATCATTTATATGAGTAAATAAAACAGTACAACTTTTCAAATGTTCTATAGTATTGTTAGTATAATCATTAAAAGTCCAACTATGGTTTGAACTGGTTTCTTTAAAATGTTTATATTCAAATTCTTGGTTTGTAATTGGATCTCTAGCATCTCTTGAACCTGAATGTCCAGGAATTGGTATATGGTTTAATTGGTTAGCAATTATTATTTCATAAAATTTTGAATTCGAAAAAATATCATTGATATCATATTCTTTAAGAAAGATATGCTGAATATCTTTTAATTTATTAATTAGTGTATAAATCTTTTCTTTGTTATAAATTGTTTTCATAAATTACTCCTCAAAAATAAATAATTTGTATATTTCTACATTTAATGCTTTAGATATTTTTTCGATATTATTAAGAGATATACTACGTAAGCCTCTTTCAATATCGCTAATATATGTTCTATGTAATCCTGTTAATTCAGCTAATTTTTCTTGTGATAGATTAGATTCATTTCTATATTTTCTGACATTTTTACCAAATAAATTGCAAATATCCATATTTTTCACCTCGAAACTTATTGTATACAAAAAATAATAATATTACTACAGACAATAAGTTACAACAAGTATATTCTATAAAAAAGTTAAAAAAGAGTTTAATTTAGTAATAAAATGTGATAGAATATAAAAAACATAATAAAATATAACATATTGTAAAAAAGAATTTATAAAAGTTTTCAATAACAATACTTTGAAAGTGAGATTATAAAATGAATAATTTAAAACAAGAAAAAGCATGCGGTTGCATAATTATAGAAGAAGGAAAAGTACTTTTAATTCAACAAATAGAAGGACATTGGGGATTTCCTAAAGGTCATATGGAAGCTGGTGAGACAGAAATAGAGACAGCAATAAGAGAAGTAAAAGAAGAAACAAACTTAGATGTAGAAATAAATGCAGATAAAAGATACACAATGGAATATGTTATAAATAAAGAAATAAATAAGCAAGTTGTCCTATTTATTGCTAAGAAAATAGGAGGAAATGAAAAATATCAAAAAAGTGAAATAAAATCAATGAAATGGCTAAAATTTGAAGATGCATTAGAAATAATTACATATGATAATACAAGAGAGCTATTTACTAAAGTATTAAAACAGGAAAATCTATTAAAATATTAACAATACAACAACAATAAGCAATATTGATAATATTTAAAAATATCATATATAATCAAGTCTGAACAGTAATAAAAAACAAAAAATTACAAAATTTTCCAAAAACTATTGACAAAAAATGGAAATTGAATTATAATAAAAAAAGAATTTAAATCCAAACAATTAATTTTAATTATCAAAACGATCAAAAATTTTTAAAATTCAAAAATAAAAATTTAAATCATCAAAATTTTGAAAATCTTATATAGTTTAAACATCTGAGGTCATTCTTTATTGTAATCCGAAATTTTAAAGTATATTTATTTCGTACATAACCCCCTAAAAGTTATAATTAACACTCCACATCATCTTAATTATTATCCCTAAATGGCCTCAGATGTTTAAGCTATATAAGTAGAAAGGAGTATATGTTAGCAATAACAAAAAGCATTGCTTTACAAGGACTAGAGGGGTATTTAGTATCAATTCAAGTAGATATTTCTAATGGTTTACCAGACTTTCAAATAGTAGGCCTGCCAGATGCAAGTGTAAAAGAATCAAAAGAAAGAGTAAGAACAGCAATTAGAAATACAAAAATAGAATTTTTAAGTCGTAAAATTATAGTAAATTTATCTCCAGCAAACACAAGAAAAGAAGGGTCAATGTTTGATCTACCAATAGCAATTGGAATTTTAATTGCGAATCAGAATATTCAAAATCCAAAGTTAAAAGAAATTTTAGAAAAAACTATTTTTATAGGTGAATTATCGCTAAACGGAAATATAGAAAAAACAAAAGGAATTTTACCTATTTGCATTGAAGCAAAAAAATTAGGAATGGAAAGAATAATATTACCAATGCAAAATGCACAAGAAGTAAGCATGCTTAAAGATATTGAAATATTACCAGTTAGCAATTTAAAAGAAGTAATAGAATATCTAAAAGGTGAAAAGAAAATTGGTTCACAAATAATGTCAAATTTAAACTTAAAATTTGATAGTGAATATGATATTGATTTTGCAGAAGTGAAAGGTCAAGAAAATGTAAAAAGAGCATTAGAAGTAGCAGCAAGTGGAGGGCACAATTGTCTATTTATTCGGACCTCCTGGTTCGGGTAAAACTATGTTAGCTAGGCGATTACCTACAATTATGCCAGAGTTAAAATTAGAAGAAGCTCTTGAAGTTACAAAAATTTATAGTATATTAGGTCTAACTTCAATGAAAAAACCATTAATTACTCAAAGACCATTTCGTAATCCACATCATACCATTACACCAACTTCATTAATAGGAGGTGGTGTAAATCCAAAGCCACGGAGAAATAAGCATGGCACATTTAGGAGTTTTGTTCTTAGATGAATTACCAGAATTTAATCGAAGTAGCTTAGAAACTTTAAGATTACCTTTAGAAGACAGAAGAGTAACAATTAGTAGACTAAATACAACAGTTACATATCCTTGTGAATTTATGTTATTGGTAAGTATGAATCCTTGCCCTTGTGGATATTATGGAAGCAAAGAAAAAAAGTGTTCTTGCAAACCTGAACAAATAAAAAAGTATATTCACCAAATTAGTGGACCACTTTTAGATAGAATAGATATTCATATAGAAGTAAATCAAATTAAATATAAACAATTAGAAGATAAACAAAAAGCTGAAACTTCACAAACAATTAGAAACAGAGTAAATAGGGCAAGAAAAATACAATTAGAAAGATATAAAAAATATAATATATCTTCAAATTCAGAATTAACACCACAATTAATTGAAAAATTTTGTAATTTAAATATAACTAGTAAAAAAATGTTAGAAATTGCATTTAACAAATTAGGACTAAGTGCAAGAGCATATACTAAAATTCTGAAATTAGCAAGAACAATTGCAGATTTAGATGGATGTGAAAAAATAGAAGATGAACATTTAGCAGAGGCCATTCAGTATCGAAGTTTAGACAGAAAATATTGGTATGACAAAAAATAAAGAGGTGATTATATTAGAAATCATAACAATAGATAATAAACAATATCCAAAACAATTAAGAACAATAAAAAATCCACCTAAGAAACTATATATAAAAGGAAATATAGAGTTATTGCAAACCAATATAATATCAATAATAGGTTCAAGAGCATGTTCAGAAAATGGAGTTAGATTAACTCAACAATTTTCAAAAGATTTGGTATATCAGCAAATTACTATTGCAAGTGGTATGGCTGTTGGTATTGATACAATTGCACATAAAACTACTTTGCAAGAAAAAGGAAAGACAATAGCAGTATTGGGCAATGGCTTTAATCACATTTTTCCTGAAGAAAATACTAAACTATATCAAGAAATAATAGAAAATGGAGGGCTTGTAATTACAGAATATCCTCCAGATGAAAAAGCAAAATCAAAGAATTTTTTAGAAAGAAATAGAATTGTAAGTGGTTTAAGTCTTGGAATTTTAGTTGTTGAAGCAGCACATAGAAGCGGAACAAGTGTAACTGCTAAATTCGCAAAGCAACAAGGAAGAAAAATTTTTGCATTACCACATGAAGTAAGTGATTTACATGGAGTTGGAACAAATCGACTAATTATGCAAGGTGCAAAAATTGTAACAGATGTAGAAGATATTATAAAAGAATTCCCATTTTTAACATATAAAAAGCCTAAAAAGCCAATAGAAAAAGAAAAAATGATAATTAAGGAAAATAAGAAAATATGTAAAAATAGAAAATATAACGAAATCTATAAATTTATTACACAAGAGCCAATTTCTATTGATGAAATCAAACAAAAATCTAATAAAAATATATCTCAAATAAATCAAATTTTATTTATGCTAGAATTGGAAGGTTATATAGAAAAAGTAGTAGGAGGATATAAATGTATTTTAGAAAAGAAATAGGAATATGGGGAGAAAACCTAGCATGTGAATATTTGGAAAAAAATAATTACAAAATTATAGAAAGAAATTTTTATTGCAGACAAGGCGAAATTGATATTATTGCTAAAGACTTAAATAAAAATGAATTAGTCTTTTTAGAAGTAAAAACACGCTCAAATTTTAAATATGGAAATCCAGCAGACAGTGTTAATAAAGAAAAAACTAAACATATGGTACATGCAATAAAATATTATATTTATAAAAATTCTATAAAGAATATACCTATTCGAATTGACGTAGTAGAAGTATACATTACAAAAAGTTGTAAAATTAATCATATTAAACAGATTTTATAAATAAAAATATCTACTTATTGCAAAATCAAACATGGTATTATATAATGACTACAAAATACAAGTAACAAAAGGAGAAAAAAGAATGTTTAATTTAGTAAAAGACGAATATGAAGAAAACTCTGAAGATATTTTAGCATCTATAAATAAAATGTTGGCTAATAAAAAAGAAGGAAAACTATTTGTACTTGACGGAACAGACGGAAGTGGCAAGCAAACTCAATTTACTAAATTACAGGAGCGACTAACAAAAGATGGAATAGCTTATAAAACAGTAAGTTTTCCAAATTATGATAGCCCAAGTTCATCTTTAGTAAAAATGTATTTGTCTGGAGAATTTGGAGAAGATCCAAAACAAATAACACCATATATAGCTTCAACTTTTTATGCAGTTGATAGATATGCAACATTTAAAAAAGGTTATAAAGACTACTATGACAAAGGCGGAATTATATTAGCTGACAGATATACAACTGCTAATATGGTTCATCAAGCAGGAAAAATAAAAGATAAAGAAGAAAGAAAAAAATTTTTAGATTGGTTATGGGATTTTGAATTTAATTTATATGGGTTACCAGTACCAACAGAAGTATTTTTCTTAAATATGCCAGTCGAAAAATCTCTAGAATTAATTAAGAATAGAGAAAATAAATTTACACACGAATCCAAAAAAGATATTCATGAAAGAGATGAACAACATCTTATAGATAGTTATAATGCGGCTTGTAATGTGGCTAAAGATTATAATTGGTACGAAGTACAATGTGTTAAAGAAAATGAAATGAGAAGCATTGAAGATATACATGAAGAAATATATGAAGAAATAAAAAAACACATATAAATAAAAACAGAAGAAAAAAAGAGAAAAACGGAGATAAGAAGAGATAATAGAAAAATAAAAAGAAAAAATAAGAATGGAAATTATTTCATAAACTTAAATGAAATTTGGAATATTTATCCAAAAACGTTATAATATATATTGATGGTGCATTATTCTAGTCATACAAACTTTACGAGGGTGGGGCTAAAAATCCACTAAAGGGCACATCGTTGAAGTTTCTTGTTTTTGCGCGAAATGCCAGTTTTGCGTGTTAGCAGGGAGTAAAGAAATTAGGGTATTGTGTAATGGCATACATAAGAATCCCTAGTTTCGCTGAGACTTAGACAGATAATGTTTAAGTGAAACCTATGTTGAGTGCCAAGACACAAAATACATAGAGTAGCCTGTCTTGAGTGAAAGTATTGGGATTATCTAAATAGAAATAAAATTCAATTTAGGCCAAATTAATTTTATTTTTGGATTATGAAATTGCTTTTGCAAAAAAGACTAGTAAAGTACAAATGTATGTTAAGGAAAACTTCTAGAATGTTTGCTATACAAAATAGCTAAGAAGGTCTAGGGATTAAGGTACAGATTTAAGTGGCGATCTGGTGTCTATTTTAAATAAAATAGATATTTCCCTTAAACGGAAACGGCTCTAGCAGTAATGCTAAGCGGGAAATAGAGAAATTCAACCAGACCTAAACTGTAAAATTTACTTAGGCTTTTACCATCTAAACAAACAAAAAGAAACAAAAGTGATAGGTATAACCTGTCACTTTGTTTTAAAAAAGGAGAAAAATATGAATAATAATCAAGAAAATAAAGATAATAAAAAAGACTATTCAAACCTAAAATGGTTTATTCAAATATTTATAACAACCTTTATATTATCTATTATTTTTTCATATATATCAACCAATGGAGTATCAAAATTAAATATAATTCCAGCTATACTAATATTAATACTCGTTATAGCTATTGGTATTTTCTTTGACATTATAGGAGTAGCAGTAACAGTTGCAAATGAACATGAATTTCATGCAAAAGCAACAAAAAAAGTAAAAGGATCAAAAGATTCGTTAAAGCTAATTAAAAATGCACCAAAAGTAGCTAATATATGTGCAGATGTTATTGGAGATATTTGTGGTGTATTAAGTGGTGCTATTAGTGCATTAATAGCTATAAAAATTACTGAACAAATGCATTTAAATTTTAATTTACAATTTATATTAAGTGCATTAGTAGCAGCATTAACAGTTGGTGGAAAAGCCTTGGGAAAGGGAATTGCAAATAGTCACTCAACTCCAATTGTACATGCTGTTGGAATTATTTTAAATAAATTTAAAAAAGATTAAAGAAAGTGTGGGATGCGTCATGAAGGCGTTAATTACAGGTGCATCTTCAGGAATAGGACGAGATATGGCAAGAGTACTTGCTAGCAAGGGATATAATTTAGTATTAGTAGCTAGAAATGAAGAAGCTCTAAAGAATTTATCAAATGAATTAAAAGAAAAAAATAAAATTGAAGTACAAACAATATCTATGGACCTATCTATAGTAGAAAATTGCAAAGATATCCACAAAAAAGTACAAGATGTGGATATCTTAATTAATAATGCAGGTTTTGGTGATTGTGGAAACTTTACAAAAACTTCTTTAGATAAAGAAATAAATATGATAAACACTAATATTGTTGCTTATCATGTTTTGATGAAATTGTATTTAATTGATATGCAAAAAAGAGGAAGCGGAAAAATACTAAATGTAGCATCAATAGCAGGGTTCATGCCAGGTCCATTAATGTCAACATACTATGCCACAAAAGCATATATTGTGCGAATTTCAGAAGGAATAAGAGAAGAATTAAAAAAAGAAAAGTCAAATGTAAAAATTAGTATTTTATGTCCAGGACCAGTTAGTACTAATTTTAATAAAGTTGCAAATGTAAAATTTCATGCAAGAGAAGCAAACAGTATGTCTGTTGCAAAGTATGCAATAAAAAAAATGGAACAAGGAAAATTTTATATTGTTCCAGGATTAGATATTAAATTAGCAAAAATAGGAGCAAAATTATCACCAGCACCATTAATTAGCCAAATAACATATAGAATTCAAAAAAGGAAATTATAAAACTCGTATTGACAAATACAAACAAACATTCTATAATAAAACTGGTGATATTATGGAAAAACAAATATTACATATTGATGTTAATAATGCTTTTTTAAGTTGGACAGCAGTAGAAATGTTGAAAAATGGTAGTGAAATAGACATTCGCCAAATACCAGCAATCATTGGTGGAGATGAAACAAAAAGGTCAGGAATAGTACTTGCTAAAAGTATGAAAGCAAAAGAATTTGGAATTCACACAGCAGAAACTATTTATCAAGCAAAAATAAAATGTCCTAACTTAAAAATTTATCCATCAAATTATAAAATTTACAAAAAATATTCAAACAATTTATATCAATTATTGTTACAATATACAGACAAAATAGAAAGATTCAGTATAGATGAGTGCTTTTTAGATATGACACAATATCTTATGAAAGATTCTTTATTAAACAAAGCAAAGGAAATAAGTAAACGAATAAAAGAAGAATTAGGATTTACAGTAAATATAGGTGTAGCACCAAATAAATTACTAGCAAAAATGGCATCTGATTTTACTAAACCAGATAAAATTCATACATTATACAAAGAAGAAATCCCTCAAAAAATGTGGCCATTACCAATTTCAGATTTATTTATGTTAGGGAAGAAAACAGTACCACAATTATATAATATGCAAATAAAAACAATAGGAGATTTAGCAAAAGCAGATAAAACAATTTTGGAGAAAAAATTTGGTAAACACGGCAAAATGATGTGGGAATATGCAAATGGAATTGACGATTCAGAAGTAAAATATAAAAAAGAAAAACCAAAAGGAATTCGGAAATTCAGTTACACTACCACAAAATCTTACAGATATTAAAAAAATAGAAGAAATTTTATTAGCTTTAGCTGAGCAAGTATCATACAGGCTAAGAAGGTATAGTTTACTAGCTAATACTGTAAATGTACAATTAAGAACAAAAGACTTTAAAGACACAACACATCAAGGAAAATTAAAACTACCAACATCAACTACAAAAGAAATTTATCAAAAGGCAAAAGAATTATTAGAGCAAATGTATCAAAAGGGGGTACCAATAAGATTAGTAGGTTTAAGAGTTGATAATTTAACTGAAAAGCAAGAACAACAATTATCTTTATTTCAAAATGAAGAAGATAAAAAGCAAGAAAAATTAGATAAAGCAATTGATATAGTAAAACAAAAATATGGGTATAATTCTATAACAAGAGCAGGAAAAATGAAAATAGGTAACATTTTAAAATTAAAAGATGTAGATTAATAATTAAAAAACAGTACTATATAAGTACTGTTTTATTGCAAATAAATGCGGGAAAAACACGAAAAATATCTAATAATATCGAATTATATAATTTAACATCAAATTGTATAGAAAAATGCGATGAAAAAAGCTTGCAAACTCCACTAAATCATAGTATTATAGACAAGCGAGACACAAAGGAGAAGTGAGATAAAAATGAAAATTTTTTTCAACAGTACATTTATTAATAAAGAAGCATTAAATGATGCAGGTATTTTTCATCCAATAAAGCTAGAATATTATAAAGTAATAAATGAAGACGAAATTATTAATAGAAATAAAGCAAAATTTGGAATTCATGTTATAAAAACTGAATATATACAAAATGATATAAAAGTAGAAGATAAACAAGTACAATACGTATCAAATGATGAAAAGAAAATAGAAGAAATTTTAATTAAGTTAAAAGAAAATGAAGTAACGCCAATAGCTATTAATGATGTATTAAGTGATTTTTCTAAGCAAATGCTACTAATATAATATTAAATTTTATATAAAAGACTTGCAAATTGTATAAAATTGTTCTAGAATACATAAGTAAGCAAATATAAGGAGGATTACATGGCAGATAAATTAGTAATAGTAGAATCACCAGCCAAAGCCAATACTATAAAAAGATTCTTAGGGGGAAGCACGAAAGTAGTAGCATCTATGGGACATGTACGTGATTTACCAAAATCAAAGTTAGGTGTTGATGTAGAACACGATTTTGAGCCGGAATATATTAATATTCGTGGGAAAGGAGATTTAATAAAGTCACTAAGAAAAGATGCAAAAGAAGCTAAAAAAATATATATTGCAACTGACCCTGACCGTGAAGGAGAAGCTATTGCTTGGCACTTAGCAACAATTTTAGAAGATGAAAAAAATAAAATAACAAGAGTAACCTTTAATGAAATTACGAAAGGTGCTGTTCAAAAAGCAATTAAAGAGCCAAGAGATATAGACATCAATTTAGTAGATGCCCAACAAGCAAGACGTGTATTAGATCGAATTGTAGGATACAAAATGAGTCCAGTTTTATGGAAAAAAGTAAAAAGAGGTTTATCAGCTGGACGTGTGCAATCTGTTGCTGTAAAGCTAATTGTAGACAGAGAAGAAGAAATTGAAAACTTCAAACCAGAAGAATACTGGAATTTATATGCTCATTTACAAGATAAAGAAAGTAAAAAAGAATTTATAGCCAAATTTTATGGAAAAGAAAATAATAAATTAGATATTCATTCAGAAAAAGAAACAAACGAAATACTAAAAGATTTGGAAAAAGCAAAATACATAGTAGAAGAAATTAAAAAAGGAGAAAAGAAAAGAAATCCTGCTCCACCATTTACTACTAGTACAATGCAACAAGAAGCTTCAAGAAAATTAGGATTTACTCTAAAGAAAACAATGTCTATAGCACAAGGTTTATATGAAGGAGTCAAAATACCAGAAAAAGGTTCTGTAGGTTTAATTACTTACATGAGAACAGACTCTACAAGAATTTCTGAAGAAGCTAGAAGTGCTGCAAAGAAACACATAGTGGCAACGTATGGAGAAAATTATTACGAAAACAGATATTATAAAACTAGCAAAGATGCGCAAGACGCACATGAAGGTATTAGACCAACTTATGCAGATTTAGAGCCAGAAACAATAAAGGATTATTTAAGTAAAGATCAATACAAATTATATCAATTAATTTACAATAGATTTATGGCTAGTCAAATGAAAGCAGCAGTTTATGATACTATGGCTGTTTCTATAGATGCAAATGGTTATACTTTTAAAGCAAATGGTCAAACACTTAAATTTAAAGGATTTATGACATTATATGTAGAAGGAACAGACCAAAAAGAACAAGAAATTGAAGGAATGTTACCAGACTTAAAAGAGAAACAAGAATTAAAATTAAATAAAATTGAACCAAAACAAAGCTTTACAGAGCCACCACCACGATATACAGAAGCAAGTCTAGTAAAAGCATTAGAAGAAAAAGATATAGGAAGACCAAGTACCTATTCACCAACAATAACAACTATTTTAGAAAGACGATATATCGAGAAAATCCAAAAACAATTGGCACCAACAGATTTAGGAAAAATAGTAAATAAATTACTAACAGAAAACTTTACAGATGTTATTAATGTAGAGTTTACAGCTAAAATAGAAAACGAATTTGATGAAATAGCAAACCGGAAAAGAAGAATGGAAAAAAATGATTCGTGAATTCTATGGACCATTTGATGAAGAAATAAAAAAGGTTGAAAAAGAATTAGAACATGTAGAATTAGTTGATGAAGTATCTGATGTACAATGTGAAAAATGTGGAAGAATGATGGTTTATAAATACGGAAGATATGGAAAATTTTTAGCATGTCCTGGATATCCAGAGTGTAAAAATACAAAGCCAATAGTAGAAACTATTGATGTACCATGTCCAAAATGTGGTGCAACAGTACAAGTAAGAAAAACAAAAAGAAAAAGAAATTATTATATTTGTGAAAATAATCCAGCTTCTTGTGATTACATTTCTTGGAATAAACCAAAAAAAGGTGAAAAATGGAATTCAGAAGATACAGCAGAATTTAAAAAAGAAACAACAAAGAAAACAAGAAAAACAACTAAAAGAAGAACTAAAAAAAAGTAAATAAAAAGTAAGAGACAAGGGTGTGTTCTAAGCCAAGGTATCTCTTACTTTTTACCTGTAAATCACTTGACAATTGCATGCAAATTTGGTATTATTATAACTGCATTTAGTAATAAAACAAATTGAATGCGAATATAGTTAATAAGGAAATGCGGGAATAGCTCAGTTGATAGAGCGCTGCCTTGCCAAGGCAGAGGTCGCGGGTT
>CANQTU010000042.1 GCA_947626925.1 uncultured Clostridia bacterium
GGGGTGGAAGATGGGACTCGAACCCACGATCTCCAGTGCCACAAACTGGCGCGTTAACCAGCTACGCCACATCCACCATTTGTGTCTTTTACTTATGATTGACACATTATCTATTTTACCCTATCTTTACCCCATTTGTCAACCTATTTTTTGTATTTTTTGATTTTCATTAATTTTATTGTCCTAATGAACTTGGATCAATTCCATATTGTTGATACATCCAACTCATATAATCAAAAGGTGTTAAAGTTTCTGGCAAGCCATAATCTACGCCAAAAGTTTCCACTTTTAAAGATGTAATTTTGGGAGGATTTACTGGTGTGCTAACCTCTGTATTTCCACTTTCTTCAGCATTATCTGCTGCTTTTACTTCAACTTGCTCTATTTGATGTACAACATCTAACCCCTCAATTACTTTTCCAAATGCTGTATAATATCCATTTAATGACGTACTAGCTTTTGTTACAATAAAAAACTGTGAACTACCAGAATTATAAGATTCTTCTGTTAATTCAGATGAATAAGCAGTATAGTCTCCTCTTGCCATTCCAATAACGCCTTCTTCAAATTTTAATTTATTTTCTACACCATTTGCTATAAATTCACCTTTTATTGAGTATTCTGTATCTTCTCCATCATCTTTCAAATCGCTTATAGTTGCAGAACCTTCTCCTGTTCCTGCTTTGTCTCCTCCTTGTATCATAAAGTCTTTTACTATTCTGTGGAAAGTTAATCCGTCATAAAATCCTCTATTTGCAAGAGTTACAAAGTTTGCAACTGTTTGTGGTGCTAACTCTGGGTATAACTCTATTTTTATTGTTCCAAAATTTTCAACTTCCATTGTTGCAATTGGATTTTTTACTTCTTTTGTCAATTTTTGATAATATCCAAATGCAACTACTCCTATTAATACTATTACCAAAATTAACGCAATTATCCATATTATATTTTTTGCCTTCATTTTTATCTACCCTTTCTTTTTATAATTTAAAACATAAATTGATCTTGCATTCTTTTTAAAGATTGCTTTATTGCTCTTGCTCTTACTTCTCCAATTCCCTCAACGTCATCTAGGCTTTCTATATCAGCTGCCAATATATGTTGAAATGATTTGAAAGAATCTATTAGATTTTCAACTATACTAGATGGCATTCTTGGTATTTTATTTAAAATACGATACCCTTTTGTGTATACACCAACTTCGTCATAATTATCAAAATTTTCATATCCTAATAATTTAGCAATTGTATTTTCATTTGATAATTCTTCATATTCTAGTTTTTCTAATTTTTCAAGTATTTTTTCTGGTGTTTGTCTTCTTTTATTAGATACCATGTAGTCTTTTATTATTAGTAATTCTTCCTTTTCAAGTCCTCCAATTAATTCTTCCAATTGCATACTAACTAGTCTACCATCATTACCTAATTCATATATTTGTCTTTGTATTTCTTCTACAATTTTCATTACCATTTCAGCTCTTTGAATTGCTACTAATACATTTTCTAATGTTACAATATCATTGAATTCATATTCATTTAATAGACTTAATTTATTGTCAAATACTTTTTTATATCTCTCAAGTGTTTGTATTGCTTGATTTGCTTTATTTAACACAACATCTGTATCTTCTAGAACATATCTGTCATCACCTTTAAATACTGTTATTATTCCTCTTCTTTGTGATATGCTAATAACTAATTCTCCTGTTTGTTTTGCTGTTCTTTCTGCTGTTCTATGTCTTGTTCCGCGTTTCCTTTGTTATAATTTCTCTTGATGGTATTAGTTGTGCATTTGCATATAGAATTCTTTTTAAATCTCCACTTAAAATAATCGCTCCATCCATTTTTGCTAGTTCATATAATTTAGCAGATGTATATTCTTCATTAATTGTAAAACCACCATCTACAATTTCTCTTAAAACTTGGCTACTATCTGTTATTAAAACTAAAGCACCTGTTTTGGCTCTTAATATATTTTCTAATCCATTTCTTATTGGTGTTCCTGGAGCTATTAATTTCAAAATTTCTGTAATGTTATCCTCTTTTCTTTGCCTCAAAAATATTCTCCTTTCATTTATTTTAAAGCTTTTTTCATTGCTTCTCCAATATCCCTAACGCATATTATATCTAATTTATACTTTTCTTTCAAGTCCTTTTTGTTATTTTCTGGAATTATACAAGATTTAAAGCCTAATCTTTCTGCTTCTTTAAGTCTTTTTTCTATTAAATTAATTCTTCTTATTTCTCCTGTTAGTCCAACTTCGCCCATAATTACCATATCTTTAGGTATAGGCTGATTTTTAAAACTTGAAGCTGTCGCCATTAAAATTCCTAAATCAATAGACGGTTCATTTATTTTCAAACCACCTGCCACATTTAAATATACATCTTGTGAACCCAACATAAGTCCAACTCTTTTTTCTAGCACCGCTATCAATAAGGCTAATCTATTGTAATCAATACCATTTGCTGTTCTTTTAGGGTAACCATATATAGTTTGCGCTGTTAATGCTTGCAATTCAACTAAAATTGGTCTTGTGCCTTCCATACTTGAAACAATACATGACCCTGAAGGATTATCTTCTCTTTCTGAAATTAATATATCAGATGGATTTGTAATTTCACACATTCCTTCTTCTCTCATTTCAAACATACCAATTTCGTTTGTTGAACCAAATCTATTTTTTACACCTCTTAAAATTCTATATGAAAAATATCTCTCTCCTTCTAAATACAAAACTGTATCTACCATATGTTCAAGTACCCTTGGTCCTGCAATATTTCCTTCTTTTGTTACATGACCAATAATAATTGTTGTAATAGCTCTAGATTTGCAGACTCTCATAACTTGTGAAGTAATTTCTCTTACTTGACTTACACTACCTGCAGCTGCTGATAATTCCTCAGAATACATTGTTTGTATTGAATCTATAATAACAAGTTTAGGATTAACATCTATAATTGCTTGGTTTACAACATCAATATCTGTTTCTCCTAAAAACAAAATATCCTCATTATTAATATTTAATCTATCTGCCCTCATTTTTATTTGTTCTGCAGATTCCTCTCCAGAAACATATAAGACCTTGCCTTCGCCCTTTACTTTATCACAAATTTGAAGAATTAATGTAGATTTACCAATACCTGGTTCTCCACCGTAATAATACTAATGAGCCTTTCACTAATCCGCCACCTAAAACTCTATCTAATTCCTTAAAACCAGTTTCAGTTCTAATAGTCTCTTTAGCCTCGTAAGAATTAAGTTTTTGTGGTATATTGCTTTTAACATCTTTTTGCTTTAAACTACTATTTTTACTATCTACAACCTTTTGCTCGAAAAAGCTATTCCAACTATTACAAGCCGGGCATCTACCAAGCCACTTACTAGACTCATTACCACATTCATTACAAACAAAAATCGTTTTACTTTTAGCCATCTGCAGTTGGGGACGTTTCTTTTTGCACATTTTTGTGCAATTGGGGATACATCTCCCTCCTCCTTTCTGTTTATTTTATAATTACGAAAACAAAAAAAGTATAGCATATTTTTTATATTTTTGCTATACTTTTTATTCAATTAATTTTATCTTTTGCTTCTAAAGCTAACTTCTTGGAATAAGAAATCATGTACTTTTGCCCAAGTAATATCTTGGTGTAAGAATTCATTGATTTCATCTTCTACTTTTTGTTGATAAGGAGTTAATTCTACTTTTATTTCTTTATTCCAATCTATGTCTTGTAACCAGAATGCCTTAAATTTGTTCCAGAATCCTGCTTTTGTTGGTAAATTTTTTCCTACTTGTTGGATTGTTCCGGCATTTGCTTGTGCCTCTTCATTTCCAATATTTTCTATCTCTGCTCCTCCAAAAACACTTGATACTTTGTTTTCTTCTCCTAAATCTGCCATTTTTATTTCCTCCTTCGTATTCTTATACAAATTGTTATTCTAGTTATACTATATAATTTCGTAATAATCAAGTGATTTCCTTGTTTTTTATATTAAATATTTGTTACGGTTTTGTTACATTTTTATTACGCATTATGGTTTTCTAACAATATATGTTCAATTTTTGCTTCTTTGCATTTTGCTTTTATAACCTCATTTTCTAGGCTTTTTTTACTTTTCATTAATGCTAATATATAATTTCTTGTATGACCTTGATAATATCCATTTTTTTCTTCTTCGAATAACACTTCTACTTCTTTGTCTATATATTTTTTATTATAAAATTCTTGATTTTCATTTGATAGTTGTATTAATTTTTGACTTCTTTGTTCTTTTATTTTTCCGTCTATTTGTTGTGGTAACTGTGCTGCTTTTGTGCCTTTTCGTTCAGAATATTTGAATATGTGCATTTTGTAAAATCTAATTTTTTCCAAAAATTGATAGGTTTGTTCAAATTCTTCTTCGCTTTCTCCTGGAAAACCTACTATAATGTCTGTTGTTAAAATTACATCTTCATATTGGTTCCTAAGTATTTTTACTATTTCTTCAAATTCTTCACAGGTATATCTTCTATTCATTCTTTTTAATGTTTCATTGCATCCACTTTGTAATGATAAATGAAAATGATGACATATTTTTTCTAATTTTGAAAGCCTACTAATAAATTCTTTGGTCATCAGTAATGGTTCTATTGAGCCTAATCGAATTCTTTGTATTCCTTCGATTTTATTTATTTGTTCTAATAAATCAATTAAAGCATAATCTTGTTCAAAGTCTTTTCCATAAGATGCTATATGAATTCCTGTTATAACTACTTCTTTTATTCCAGCTTTTGCAATTTTTTTAATTTCTTCTATTACATTTTCTGGTTTTCGACTTCTTACCCTTCCCCTTGCATACGGTATAATACAGTAAGTACAAAATCTGTCACAACCATCTTGGATTTTAATTACTGCTCTAGTTTTTTCTGTATAAGTTACCTCTCCTAATTCTACATATTCTTTTTGATGCATAACATCTTCAATTTTTGTTTGTTTTTTATTTTCTTCTATGTATTTTTCTACTGTTTCTACAATTTCCTTTTTTTCGTTATTTCCTAGTATTAAGTCAATTTCCTCGATTTTTTCTAGTTCTTCTTTTGCTACTTGTACATAACATCCAGATGCTACTACAATTGATTTTGGATTTAATTCTTTTACTTTTCTTAACATCTGCCTTGATTTTCTGTCAGACATATTGGTTACTGTACAAGTATTTACAATATAAATATCAGCTTTTTGTGTGGCTTCGACTATTTCATATTTTTTTTGAAGAAATGCTTGTGCCATGGCATTGGTTTCGTATTGGTTTACTTTGCATCCTAGTGTGATAAATGCTACTTTTTTCATGTTTTTCTCCTTGTATGTTTTTTGATTTACCTTTCTATTATGCCATATTTTTGCTGCTTTTTCAAGTTATAGACGTTTTTATTTTATAATTTTGTCAAATATTTTTGAAAATGTCCCTTCTGCCATTACTCACATATAAGTACCATACGGAATCCTTTCGCCACTTCAGGATCCCCATCAGTTGCACCAAATGAAAAAGATCCAGCACCACTCCCTCCACTATATGTACCTCCTCGCGTTATGAATGGAGACGTATAAATTGCATACCAAGAGGCATCTCCGAACCAGCTAGTTTCATACCTTCCATCAGTCGCTGTTTCTAAGATTGCATCTCCATATCCATAATTTATCTCAGCACTACTTGCATCATTATATGCTCTCCAGTTAAGTGTATTATTATCAGTATTATTGCTAACAAATGGATATACTGTTGAATATTTTGTGCTTAATGATTTGTATGCATCTATGTTTTCTGTTAATGTTGCTACTAATGGAAATGATACATCAGTTATTCCAAATTTTAACTTTTCATTTCCATTTGCTATATATCCTGCTACATTTTCCCATGATCCTCCACTTAGGTCGTATATTCCATTTTCATTTCCTGTTGTACTTTGGTCTTTATTAGTTGATGCAGTTGCTTTTTCTTGTCCTGCTGTATAAAAACTTGAATCGCCATTTTTTGTTATTTCTGTTCTATTTCTTCCATACTCACTATGTGCTAAATATACTATTGCTCCCCATTCACTATTTTTCATTAAATGACTTTCTTTACTTCTATCATAATTGTAACTGTTATAATACATTTTTCCTATGCTTATATATCTCCATGATTGTACTCCTGGTTTGCTTACTGCTCTTATTGTACTTGAGGTTGACACTTCTCCTATTGTAGCATTTGTTGGATTTTTTGGCTCCCAATTTTGATTTTCCACATTTTTTTCTTCCATGCTCATTTTATATTTTGCTACCCAGATTCCTGAGATTTCTTTATCCCATTCTCCATTCATATAATGATTATTAGTTCCATTTTTAAATGCTGGGTGTATCAAATAGCCTTCTGTATCTGCTTCTGTTACTGTTGTTGGTATAAATTTTACCTCTATTTTTCCTGCTTCTTCTGTTTCTGCTCTATCAGTTAATTTATATTCATATCTTGGTATCCATACCCAATAACTTCCGTCTTCTGTTATAGCATTTGCCCATTTACTATCTTTACTGTCTACTGTATTATTTCCAGCTTTATATTCGTACCATTTACTTTCATCAAAATTGTTATCACCTTGCTTTATTTCATTTCCATTTTCGTCCCAATATACTGGTTTCATTCCTTTTTTTAATACTGGTGCATTTATTTTATTTTCTCCATCCCAATTGTCATTTGCAAATTTTATTGTTCTTTTTCCTATTTTTATTTGGTAACTTGCTTCTATTTCCTTATCTGTATTTCCTAATATTTTATCTTTTTCTTCTTCTGTCAATAATTTTTGTTCCATTAAATCATCTACTAGTTTTTTTAAATCTTGTGCACCTATACTTGAACCATAATTATTTATTTCATGCTCTGTTTTCCATAACTCTACTGCTTCTTCTACACTTGCTCCCCTTGTCTCTTCACTTGCATTGCTTGCTTTTGTGAGTATTCCATTATCTCCTGTTAATGTTGCTATACTTACCCCAGCCAAAATTAATAAAACGATAATTGTTATAACTAGGGCAATTAAGGTTATACCTTTTTGCAATTTGTTATTTGGGTTTTGATAGTTTTGATTTCTCTCTCTTGTGTTCACAACTTTTGAATTTAATTTCCTTTCTTTTCTATGTTTTAATTTCATGATTTCTCATTCCTCCTTGTATTTTAATTTTTATATTCTTTAAACTTAAAAACTTTTTTAATACCTCAAATTTTTATAATTTTTAAACACAAAAAAGATAGCAAATAACACCTATTTTCTAGGTCTTATCTACTATCTTTCTTATTTCTATTTTATTTATCTTCTCATTATTTTCTTTGTTTAGTAAACATAAGGTGTGTGTGTGTGTGTGTGTGTGTACAGCCTCAAGGCTTCTAGCTTCTATTTTTTTCATTCGTTTTCCTCTTTCTAATTTGTTATCCATAGTATAACCAATATTTTGCATTATTTCAATACTTGTTACAGAATTGTAATAAATTTTTCTATTTTTTATGTACAATACTTTATCAAATTTTTATAGACCTGTCCCAAAACCGGCAGAAAATGTATACTCGTGCCTGTCCCAGAACGGGCAAAAAGTGTAAACTCGTGCCTGTCCCAGAACGGGCAAAAAGTGTAAACTCGTGCCTGTCCCAGAACGGGACACAAAAAATGTGCAAAAGGAAAAATTTCCAATTGCACATTATCTTGCTTTGCCTTCTAGAGTATCTAAGTTATCTAATGCTTTGCCTGTTCCTAATGCGACACATGATACTGTATCTTGTGCTATCATAACATTGATACCTGTTTTTTCTTGTAATAGTTTGTCTAATCCATCTACTAAACAACCTCCACCTGTCATGTAAATTCCTTTGTCACTTATGTCAGCTGCTAATTCTGGTGGTGTTCTTTCTAGTACGGAATGTACTGCATCTACTATCAACATTGCTGGCTCTATTAATGCTTCTAACATTTCACTAGAGTGTATTGTTAAATTTCTTGGAAGTCCTGTTATTAAATCTCTTCCTCTTATATCCATTTCTGTATCTTGTATTTTAGGAAAAACACAACCTATGTTTACTTTTAGGTCTTCTGCTGTTCTTTCTCCTATCATTACATTGTGTTTTTTCTTTATATATTTTACAATTGCTTCGTCAAATTTATCTCCTGCTATTTTTAAAGATGAGCTCACTACTGAACCACCTAAAGATATTACTGCTATGTCTGTGGTTCCTCCGCCAATATCTACTACCATATTTCCACAGGCTTTTGATATGTCAATTCCTGCTCCAATGGCTGCTGCTATTGGTTCTTCTATTAAATAGACTTTTCTAGCTCCTGCTTGTGATGCTGCATCTATAACTGCTTTTTTTTCAACCTCTGTTACTTGTGAAGGGATACATATCATAATTCTAGGTGCAAATAACGATTTGCCACATACTTTGGTTATGAAATGTTTTAACATTTTTTCGGTTACTGTATAGTCAGATATAACACCATCTCTTAATGGTCTTGTTGCAACAATATTTCCTGGAGTTCTACCAAGCATTCTTCTTGCTTCTTGCCCTACTGCTAGTACTTCTCCAGTGTTATTATCAACTGCCACAACTGATGGCTCTCTTAATACAATGCCTTTTCCTTTTACATAGGCAATAACTGTAGCTGTTCCTAAATCGATACCAATATCTTGTCCTAAACCAAATTTAAACATGTTTATCTTCCCTTCTTGTTAGGTTTTGTTTCTTTTTTGTTACAATTACGTTACAATTATATTACAAAGTTTGTAATTTAGCAAGGTTTTTAATTGAATTTTTTTATTTTTTATATTATAATAGTTACAAATTATATAATAAAAAGTTTAATATATTTTTTCTTCATAACAATTCGGGGGAACCAGCAAATTATAAACTATTAGCAAATTTTATAATTTATTATAAAATTTGTTTTATAGTCTATTATGTAGCTGGGAGTTATGAAGAAAAAATAAATTAAAATTTTATACGATTAATGTAGGAGGTACCTATGAGTCATTTTCAATTTATTTCAACTTGTGAAGATAATACAAAAAAATTTGCTAAAAATTTAGCTTCACATCTTAATAAAAATGATATTATTGTGCTTTCTGGTGATTTAGGTTCTGGTAAGACCAAATTTACAGAAGGTATTTTAAGTTATTTTAGCTTAGAAAATGAAATTTCTAGCCCTACCTTTACAATTGTTAATGAATATCAAAAAGAAAATTTAAAATTGTATCATTTTGATGTTTACCGTTTAGCAGATGTTTCTGAATTTTATGAACTTGGTGGAGAAGAATATTTAGAAAATGGAATTTGCCTTATTGAATGGGGTGAATTAATTTTAGAAGCTTTGCCAAAAGATTATGTTCATATTACTTTTTCTAGAGATATAAAAAATGAAAATACTAGAATTTTAGATATAAATACTAACATTAATAGATGGGAGGATTATTTTGAAAATATTAAGTATTGATACCTCAAGTTATATTTGTGGTGTTTCTATTTTAGAAGATAAAAATTTAATTATCAAATTAGATGTTGAAACTTGTAAAACACATTCTGAAAATTTAATGCCTATGATTAAACAAGCTTTTGATCAAACACAACTTTCTTTAAAAGACATAGATTTATTAGTTTGTGATAAAGGTCCTGGCTCATTTACAGGAATTCGTATTGGAGTTGCAACTATAAAAGCTTTCCATGATAGTTTAAGCATTCCATGTGTTGGAGTTACTTCGTTAGAAGTTTTAGCATATTCAATTAAAAAAGATGGATTAATTTTTAGTATACTTGATTGCAAAAACGATAACTGTTATTTTGCTTTATATAAATTAGAAAATTCTAATTACATAGAATTAATTCCACCATCAGCAGACACAGTTAAAAATGCTTTATCACTATGCAAAAACCATATATCATCTAATTACGAAAATGTTTCTATAACTTTTGTAGGTGATGGCACTCAAATATATCAAGATGCTATTTGTACTGAATTTAATAATGCAAAACTAGCAGATAAATCTTTTTCTAAATTAGACTCTTATAATTTGGCTTTAGCAGGTTTAGATAAATTTAAGAAAAATCAATTAGAAGATGTGTTACCTTTATATTTAAAAAAGCCTCAAGCTCAAAGACAATTAGAAGAAAAATTAAATACCATTGAAATAACTCCAATGACATTAGAAGATTTAAACTCTATTTCATCACAATTGCTTACAGACTTTGATGAATTTTGGAATTACGATATTTTAAAAGGAGAATTAAACTCTGAAAACTCAAAATACATAGTTGCAAAATACAACTCTCAAATAATTGGATTTGCTGGAATTAAAATGTTAATAGATAAAGCTGACATTATGAATATAGTTGTAAAAAAACAATTTAGAAATCAAAGAGTTGGAAAATTACTCCTAAATAATTTGATAAACCTATGTAAAGAATTAAAACTAACTTCTTTAAGCTTAGAAGTTATGGAAGAAAATTATCCTGCAATACATTTATATAAATCTTTTGGTTTCGAACAAATTGGATTACGCAAAAACTATTATCAAGACAAAAACGGCTATATAATGCAAAAAAATTTGTGATGTGTCCCGTTCTGGGACAGGCACAAGTGTACCCATTTTGTCCCTTTTGGGGACAGGTCTTTCAAATAAGACTGACCTGTCTCAAAATAGGACATTTAGTTGTACCATTCTAGTTCCCAACCGGCAATTATTACTGTGTCGCCCTCGCATACACCCATTTCTTTTAGCTTGTCTTCAATGCCCATATTTTTTAGGCTTTTTTGTAGGTAATACATTGATTCATTGTCTTCTATATTTATTCTTCCCATTAGTCTTTCTACTGCTTTTCCTGATACTATAAATACTCCGTCTTCTTCCTTTATTGTCCATTGGTCTTGTTTTTCTTCTAGAGTGTAGACTACTCTTTCTTCTGTTTCTATTAGGTCTTCTTTTGGTAATTGTTTTAATGTTTTTGATACATAGTCAATTAATTCTTCTACGCCTTGTTTAGTAAATGCTGATATTGCAAATATTTCTAGGTTTTCTTTTTTGGCTAATTCTTTTACTTTTTCTAAAGTTTCCTCATTTTGCATACTGTCTATTTTGTTTGCAACTATTATTTGCTTTCTTTTTGATAGCTTTTCACTATATTTTTTTAATTCTTCATTTATTGCATAGAAATCGTCTATTGGGTTTATACATTCTTGTGAAGATACGTCTAGAAAGTGCAATAATAGTCTTGTTCTTTCAACATGTCTTAAGAATTGAATTCCAAGTCCTACACCTTGACTTGCACCTTCTATAATTCCGGGGATGTCTGCTATTACAAAGCCATCTCCATCTTTTGTTTTTACTACACCTAAGTTTGGCTCTAATGTGGTGAAATGATAATTGGCGATTTTTGGTTTAGCATCTGTTACTGCTTTTAAGAATGTTGATTTTCCCACATTTGGGAAACCTAATAGTCCTACATCAGCTAGTAATTTCAATTCTAGTATAATTTCTTTTTCTTCTCCCTTTTCGCCATCTTCTGAAAAACGTGGGGCTTGTCTTGTAGATGTTTTGAAATGTGAATTTCCTCTTCCACCTTTTCCACCTTTTAAGACTAACTCTGTTTGATTTGGATTTGATAAATCTGCTACTATTTTTCCTGTTTCGGCATCTTTAATAACAGTACCAATTGGTACTTTAATATATAAATCCTCTCCATATTTTCCATTACAATGGTTACCGCTTCCGTTTTCACCATTTTGAGCCTTGAATTTTTTGTTATACCTAAAGTCAATTAAAGTATTTTTATCTTTATCTACTTGGAAATAGATGTCCCCACCGTTTCCGCCGTCTCCACCATCTGGTCCAACCAGCTGCTACATACTTTTCTCTACGAAAAGCAACAGCTCCATTTCCTCCATTTCCAGATTTAATTATTATTTTTGTGTAATCTATAAACATACCTTCTCCTTTAATTGCTACTATCCACAATCTAATATTATATATTTCAAAATATTATATATTCTAGCACTTTTTATTAGAAATTTCAATAAATTTGATTGTTTTTGTTATTATTATT
>CANQTU010000043.1 GCA_947626925.1 uncultured Clostridia bacterium
TGTGTGTGTGTACAGCCTCAAGGCTTCTAGCTTTTATTCTTTTCATTTGTTTCTTCCTTTTCTTTTTATATTACAATTATAATTTACAATTATAATTTTGTCAATATTTTAATGTCTAAAATGTCTCATTTTTGTAAATACCATTGCAATTCCATATTCATTACATTTATCAATAGAATCTTGATCTTTAATTGAGCCACCAGGTTGGATAATAGCTTTAATCCCCGCTTTATGCGCTTCTTCAACACAATCTGAGAATGGGAAAAATGCATCTGATGCTAAAACAGCACCTTGGGTAATTCCTTTTTCAATTAATTCTTCGCTATGTTCTATTGCTTGTTTTGTTGCCCAAATTCTATTTACTTGTCCTGGTCCAATTCCAATTGATTGTTTATCTTTACCAATTGCAATTCCATTAGATTTAACATATTTAACTATTTTCCAAGTAAATAATAAATCTTCCATTTGTTCTGGAGTTGGCTTTGTATCTGTTACAACTTCATATTCATCTAATAATTTAGAATCTATAGTTTGAACAATAACTCCTCCATTTATTTTCTTTACATCATAAGCATTTTCTTTTTGTTTTACACAAATACTTGGAAGTTCTAATATTCTTACGTTTTTCTTTTTCTTTAGAATTTCTAGAGCTTCTGGTTCAAAAGATGGTGCTACAATTACCTCTAAAAAGATTTCCTTCATTTCTTGAGCCATTTTAACATTTACTTCTCTATTTACAACAACAATTCCACCAAATATAGATGTTTTATCTGCTTTAAATGCTTTTTGCCAAGCTTCATAAATATCACTTGCACTTCCTACACCACATGGATTTCCGTGCTTACAAGCAACAACTGTTGGCTCTTCAAATTCTTTTAATAATTCTAATGCACCATTTGTATCATTAATATTATTGAAAGAAAGTTCCTTTCCATTTAATTGTGTAGCTGTTGTTAAAGAACCTTCACATTTTCCAATTTCTTTATATAAAGCTGCTTTTTGATGTGGATTTTCTCCATATCTCATATCTTGTACTTTTTCATAAGTTAATGTTAATTTTTCTGGCAAACTTTCGTCATTTCTTTGTTCTTTAATGTAATTTGCAATCATTGCATCATAGTTAGCAGTATGTTCAAATACGGCTTGCATTAATCTAAACTTAGTTTCTAGTGATACTTTTCCGTTTTCTTCTAATTCTTTTAATACTATTTCATAATCTTCTGGGTTTGTAATAACTGTTACATCTTGATAATTCTTAGCTGCACTACGAAGCATTGTAGGTCCACCAATATCAATGTTTTCTACTGCTTCTTCACGAGTTACTCCATCTTTTAAAATTGTTTGTTTAAATGGATATAAATTAACTACTACAAAATCGATTGTATCTATGTTTAGGTCTTTCAATTGTTTTTGGTGTTCTGGTTTATCTCTTCTTGCAAGAATACCTGCATGAACAATTGGATGAAGGGTTTTTACTCTACCATCTAAACATTCTGGGAAACCTGTTAATTCTGATATTTCCATTACAGAAACTCCCTCTTCTTTTAATTTTTTGTACGTTCCACCTGTTGATATAATTTCTACTCCTTGTTTTTCTAGTCTTTTTGCAAATTCTACAATTCCTGTTTTGTCAGATACACTGATTAATGCTTTCATAAATAACCTCCTTTAATTTTACTAATAATTTATTGCACTTAATGGTGGATAATTAAATATCTTTCCGCCTTCTGTAAATTGATTACTTGGTGTATGGTCTTTTGACATATCATTAGATCCTTTTAGAAAATATCTCACTTTGCTAGATTCACTTACCCTTCCTCCATTGGTAACTGGGTCATCCCATGTAGTGTCTACTGCATACCAATTATTTCCTAGTTGCACATAATTCCATGCATGATTTTCTGTTCTATTATCTGGACTTGTTCCTTTACCAATTACTAAAGTACATGGTATTCCAAGTGCATCCATCAAATATTTAAAACTTCTTGCATATCCTTCACATACTGCTACTTTATTAACCATAGCACCATATATATTGTAAATATTACCTTTAGAAATACTCGTGTCATAAGCTACATTTTCTATTAAATAGTCATGAACCATTTTAATGTTATCATAAGTATTTGATTTTCTATTTTGCAAAATAATGTCTCTTACTTGCTCAATTTGCTGTATAGCACCATTTACTTGTTCTTTTGATGAAAATTCATTAATTAAATAATTTGCTTCATTTCCACTATTAACAAATACATTATAACTTACATTGTCTCCTCTTGTTGTAGTTTCAATGTTTAAATACATTTTGTTAGGACTTAAATAGAATACATCTGGATTATCATATGTATATGCTTCAATAGCAGATTGATAGTATTTCCCTAATTCGTCACTTCCATTGTTTTGATTTAATAAAGAAGTAAATGAATTACCTAATTCAATTTGATAAGTCCCTGTTTTCATATTTTCTTTGTTAGCTTCAAATGCTTTATAAAATGTTTGTGAATATGGTTCTAACTGATTAAAAAAATATTTGTTAACAGTTATATTAGAATAGTCTATTTGCTGATTTTTTCCATTGTCTTGTATATTATCAAGTGGATTTTCTTGAACTTTTGGTGTTTTTATGCTTTCATCAATTGTGTTTCTTTCCTCAAATGTTGTAGTTTTAGCATTTTCTGGCTCTACTGATGTTTCCATTTTTTTAAGCTCGTTCCATAAAATCATTCCAAATAGAATAAACACACTAATAATTAAAAAGACAACTATTGTTATAATAAAAGTTGCTAATCTACTTTTCATTGTTTTCTCCTTTGTTCGACTTCTTTTTTATTATAGCATAACTAATAGCAAAAAACAATTGATTTTTTTATTAATATAAATATTGCATATTTTACATTTTTTTAGAAATAATAAATAAAAACAAAATTTAGAAATGGAGAACTTTATGACTTTTAAAAATCTATTTAATTCTTTATTTGCATACAAGCCACCTGTAGACTACAGTTTTAGCTTGCCTGAAAGCAATTCAAGCACATCAATGCCAGAAGCAAAGGCTAATTGCGAGGCCGAAGAAAAAGTAAAAATATTTCCTAGCCTTAATGTAAATATAGAATACATGAGAACAAAATATAATCTTTTAATTAATAGTGATATCATATTAAGAGAATTTACTATAAATGCTAGAGGTAAGCAATATAATGCCTTTATTGCATATATTGATGGAATGGTAGATTCCAAAATTATGGACCAATTTATTTTAGAGCCTTTAATGTTGCGTAATAAAAACAACTTGTTTGATGGTACTCAAAGTAAAGTTATTTCTGAGGCAGTTGCTAACAATATTACTGTAAGAAAGGTAAAAAAATTTGACTTGTCAAATTATTTAATGGGATGCTTAATGCCACAAAATGCTGTGAAAGAAGTTACGGATTTTGATGAGGTCGCAAATGGTATAAATTCACGGTAATTGTGCTTTATTTGTTGATACTTTAAATCTTGCTTTTGATATAGAAGTAAAGGGTTTTAAACAAAGAAGTGTAGATACTCCAGAAAATGAAGTTGTTATTAAAGGACCCCACGAAGCCTTTGTTGAAAATATTAGGACTAACACTTCTTTACTTCGTAGAATTGTTAATAATGAAAATTTAATTATAGAAAATTTGGAAGTTGGAAAAATTACAAAAACAAAATGTGCTGTTTGCTATATTCAAAATATTACTAATTCAGACTTAGTAAATGAAGTTAAATATCGTTTGAATAATTTAGAAGTTGATTCTTTATTATCTGCGGGCGAATTAGAGCAATTAGTAGCAGACTCCAATGTTTTGGGAATTCCTCAAATGATGGCAACTGAAAGACCAGACAAAGCAAGTAAATATTTGTTAAAAGGTCGTGTTGTTGTTATTGTTAATGGTACACCTTATGGTGTTATTATGCCTGCAATTTTAATTGATTTTCTATCTTCCCCTGAAGATACTAATTTAAAAGTTAGTTTTGCAAATTTTTTAAGAGTTTTAAGAGTTATTGCAGCTTTTATTACTTTACTTTTGCCTGGTTTATATGTTGCAATTACTAGCTTTCATCAAGAAATTCTTCCAACAAGTTTACTATTTTCTATTTTAGCTTCTAGAGAAAATGTGCCTTTTCCAATTATTTTAGAAATTCTTTTAATGGAATTATCTTTTGAATTAATTCGTGAAGCTGTTTTAAGAGTTCCTAATGCTATTGGCTCTACTATACGGAATTGTAGGAGCCTTAGTTATTGGTGAAGCTGCTGTTAGTGCAGGTATAGTAAGCCCTATTTTAATTATTGTAGTTGCTATTACTGGTATTGCTTCTTTTGCAATTCCTGATTATTCTTTTGGATTTCACTTAAGATTTTTCCGTTTTGCTTTTGTGCTTCTTGGATTTATGGCAGGATTTTTAGGAATCAGCTTAGGTTTATTTGTATATATAAGTCTTGTTTGTAGTTTAAGGTCTTTTGGAGTTTCATATACTACACCATTTGCTCCTGCTACTAATTCCAAAGGAAATGGATATTTACTTAATCCTATTTGGAAAAGAGAATACAGACCTGCATATGTTTCTCCTAAAAAAGAAAAAGATCAAGAAAAATTTTCTATGAAGTGGAAATTTCATAAATAAGGGAAAGGAATGAATTTTTTATGACAAAATCAAAAATTGGTACTGTTGAAGCCATTATGCTTATACTTACTGTTATTGTTGCACGTACGGTTTCTTCTCTTCCAAGGCAAGTATTAGAAATAGGAAAATCTGCTACTATTCTTAATTTAGTTTATGTTACTATTATTACTATCATTGTTGCTTATTTTATTGTTAGATTACTAAAAAATTTCCCTGGTTGTGACATAATAGACATTTCAGAATATTTGGGTGGAAAAATTTTTAAAAATATAGTTGGAATAATATTTATTGCTCATTTTATAATTACTTCTGCTCTTTTACTTAGAAGCTTTTGTGAAAGTTTAAATATTATTTACTACCCTATGACAAATATTATTTTTATTATTGCTTTATTTGTTATTGCTATTTGCTTTGCAAACAGATTAGATTTTAATGCTTCTTTAAAAACAAATTTATTAATTTTACCTCTTGTTTTAGCTAGTATGGTGTTTTTGTTTTTTGCAAATATGAATAAATTTATTCCTGAAAGAATTTTTCCTATATTTGGCAATGGTCTTTTCGACACATTTGTTTTAGGACTTAGTAATTTAGGCTGTTTTGGTGGAATTATATTTTTATATTTTTTACCACCTTATTTGAAACAGCCAGAAAAAATGAAAAAAATAGCATTTATATCAGTTATTTTATCTTCTATTTATATAATATTATGTGCCGCTGCTTTGCTATTTATGTTTTCATTTTTTATAGATGCTAATGAAATTTCTCCATTATATAATACTACTAGATATATAGAATTTGGGAATTTCTTTCAGCGTTTAGAATCTGCTTTTTTATTAATATGGATTATCGCATTTGCATGTTATATAAGTATAATTTGTAAATTTGCTATGAGTATTTTTAAAAAACTTACTAACATTGAAACAAAAAAACCTTTAATTGATATATTTGGAATATTAATATTGGGAATTTCCCTACTTCCTAAAAATTATGCAATTGCAGATAAATTTGAAACACAAATTTATCCATATTTAGTGTTAGGAATTGTGTTTGTTTTAGGTTTAAGTATTTTAATTTTAGCTAGTTGGATGAAAAAGAAAAAGCAAGTAAATAATTAAATTTTATAAGAAAGGAGTTTAATTTTGAAAAAAATAATTAGAAACTTATTTATATTTATTTTAATTATCATTTTTATAGGTGCATTTTCTAGTTCCTATATGTCACTTAGTATTGACAATTTAGCTTATGTACTTGCAATTGGTATTGACAAAGGTAATGAAAATGATTTAGAAGTTACATTTCAATTTTCTACCACTGTACCTGCATCAGAAGCTGGATCAACTGAAAAAACGCCAACTATGACTAATTCTGTTGAAGCTTCTTCAATTAGTACAGCTATTAATCTAATAAATGCATATATGGGAAAACAAATTAATATGTCACATTGCAAAATTATAATATTTTCTGAAGAACTTGCACAAGAAGGTATTTCAAACGAAATTTATACTTTAATTAATGATACCCAAGTTAGACCTTCTGCAAATATTGTTGTTAGCAAATGCTCTGCAAAAACTTATATACAACAGACTTCTCCTGAATTTGAAAATTTAATTTCAAAATATTACGAAGTACTTACTAATTCTAGTAAATATATTGGTTTTATGCCTGATTCTACAATTGGAGATTTCTTTAATGCACTTATTTGCAAAACCTGTGAGCCTTCTGCAATTCTTGGTGGATTAACAGCAGAAAAAGCAAACAATCAGGGAGATACGGATATTCAAGAAAATTATAATATCAAACCAAATGAAGCTCCTATCGAAGGAGAAAATGGCTCTGAAAATTTTGGTATTGCTGTTTTTAAGGAAGATAGATTAGTTGGAGAATTATCAGCTTTAGAAACAATATCTTTTTTGGTTATTAAAAATAAAATAGACCGTTTTTTAGTTTCAATACCTGATCCTACTGATTCTAACAATTATCTAGATATATTCTTAAGCCCAAGCCGTTCTGTAAGCATAGACGTTGACACCTCTTCTTCCTCACCATATATCAAAATAAAAACAGAATTTACTGGTAGAATTTATTCAATGTCTAGTAATTCAAAATATTTGTCACCAGATACTTTAAACCTAATATCACAAACTTGCAATAAATACTTGGAATCACAACTTTCACAATATTTATATAAAACAGCAAAAGAATTGGAATCTGATATAACAGGTTTTGGGCGACAAGCAGCAATAAATTTCTTTACCACCCAAGACTTTGATGCATATGGTTGGCCTACAAATTATAAAAATAGCTTTTTTGATGTGGATGTAAATACTTCAATCAAGTCTGGTATGTTAATTACAGAAACTTAATTAGATTGTTCACGAAAATAGTTTATAAAAATCATTTATAAAGGAGGAAGCAATTTGTCAAATTTAATATATCATCTGCTGTTTAGTATAATTAGTCTCTATATTTTATTGAGGTCAATTGGATATGCTTTATATGAAATAAATACTATAAAAAATAAATATGGCGGCATTGTTGTAATTACCTTTTCAATAATTGTGGTGGCTTTTGCCAACATAATTGTTTGGATTAACTAATGTGTCCCGTTCTGGGACAGGCACAAGTGTACCCATTTTGTCCCTTTTTGGGACAGGTCAGACTTATTTGAATAAAGTTAATAATCTGTTATTTATTATTTTTATAGACCTGTACCAAAACCGGCAGAAAATGTAAACTCGTGCCTGTCCCAAAACGGGCAAACGAGCATAAAATTTTGCCAAAAAGGACCGTGCCTTTTGGCAAATTTTCGCATTTTTTTATGCAAGTTCGAAATCTATTTGTTTTAGTATTTTGCTTGCGTTTTTTACTCTTATTTTTAGCTTATCACCAATTTTGTAGATGGTGTTAGTTCTTTCCCCTATTAGCCTTTTTTTGTCTTCGTCATATATAAAGTATTCATCTCCAAGGTCTTCAAATCGAATTAACCCTTCTACTGTGTTTTCTAATTCTACAAAGATTCCAAAAGAGGTTACTGAAGATACTATTCCTTCGTATTCTTCTCCTATTTTGTTTTCCATGTATTCTGCTTTTTTCAAATCTTCTGCTTCTCTTTCAACTTTGGTTGCTATTTTTTCTCTTTCTGATGATTGCTTTGCTCTTTCTTCTGCTTGTGCTTTATGTTCTTCTAGCCATTTTTCAGGAATGTTGTAATTGTTTTCTAAGTATTTTGATATCATTCTATGTATGAATAAGTCTGGATATCTTCTTATTGGTGATGTAAAGTGGCAATAGTATTTGCTTGCTATTCCAAAATGACCTTTGTTTTCTGCTTCGTATCTTGCTACTTTTAAGGTTCTTAATACTAAGTTTGATACTACTTTTTCTTCTTCTTTGCCTTTTACTTCTTCTAATATTTTTGCAAATTCTTTTGAGTGAATGTTATCTTTGTTGGCTTTTATTTTTAATCCAAAGTTGAATAAAAATTTGTTAAGTTCTTGTATTTTTTCAAGGTCTGGATTTTCGTGAACACGGTAAATGAATGGTGCTTCTAGCCAGAAGAATTTTTCTGCTATTGTTTCATTTGCCGTTAGCATAAATTGTTCAATAATTTCGTGTGCAAATGTGGTTTCATATTTACTAACATTTGTTACTTTTCCGTCCATGTCTAAGTCTATTTTACTTTCCGGTATATCCAGGTTTAAGTACCCCTGCTCTAACCTTTTGTTTTTTAAAATAGTTGCTAATTCTTCCATTAACTTAAATTGTTCTATATATGGTTTGTATTTTTCTGTTGTTTGCTTGTTTGAATTATCTATAATTGCTTGTACATCAGTATAACTCATTCTTTCGGTTACATTTATTATTCCTTTTACTATTTCTGAAGATATTACATTTCCTTTTGAATCTATTTCCATTATGCAAGATAGTGTGAATCTGTCTTCATTGGCATTTAGACTGCAAATTCCATTTGACAATTCTCGTGGAAGCATTGGTATTACTCTACCTAACATATAGATACTGGTTCCTCTTAATAATGCTTCCTGGTCTAGCAAACTATTTTCTTGTACATAGTAGCTGACATCTGCTATATGTACTTCTAATTGATAATTTCCGTTTTCTAATTTTTCTACTCGTACTGCGTCGTCTAAGTCTTTAGCATCTTCGCCATCAATTGTAAAAATGTCCTTTGACCTAAAATCAACTCTGTTAGGAATGTCTTTTTTATCGACTTTGTTTTCAAACTTTTTTGCCTCTTGTACAACTTGTTCTGGAAATGTAGATGGCAATTTATTTTCTTTAATTATAGCTAACATGTCCACACCAGCTTCATTTACATTTCCTAGTACTTCTATAATTTTGCCTTCTGCTTTTTTTCCTTGATTGGGATATTTTGTTATTTTAACCAATACTTTATGATTGTTTCTTGCTTTTCCCATATCCTTTTTGGCAATATAAATATCTGTTCCAAAGTTTTTATCATCTGGAACAACAAAACCAAAGTTTTTATTATTTTGGAAAATCCCAACAACTGTATCCTTTTCGTGTTTTAGAATTTTTACTACTTTTCCCTCTGCATTTTTTACTTTATTTGCTTCTTCCAATATTTCAATTAAAACCCTATCTCCATTTAAAGCATTTAAAGAATTTTCTTTGCTAATGTATATTTCATCTTCTTGGTCTTCTAATCTAACAAAACCAAAACCTTTTTGATTTTTTCTATAAATACCATCATAATAAGTTTTTTCCACTAATCTATATCTATTTTTTCTATTTTTTTGAATTTTAAAGTTTAATTCCAAGTTTCCTAGCTTTTCTAAAAAATCTCTATATTCTTGTTTTGGTACTCTCATTATCATAGCTATTTCTTTTGCCTTCATAGGCACATAGTCTTTGTCTTTCATAAGTTCTAAAATTTTCAGTTCTTGTTCGTCCATAAATAATCCTCCATTATAAATTCAAAAAGAGCCAATTTATAAAATTGCCCCTTTTTTGCTCCGTTTCTATGCCATATATAAAATACCTAATGCAATAGTTAATATGGCAAATACTACAGTTAATATTATAGTCCATTTTTTTTGTTTTCCTTCTTTGGTTCTACCTTTGTTTTTTTCAAAGAAATTACTTGTTGATGAACCTGTTATTGTTGATGATAGTCCTGCATCTTCTTTTGCTTGTATTAGTGTTAATATAATTAATGGTATGGCTACCAAAAAATATATTACTATTAAAATTCCTTTTGCTATTTCCATTTATTTTCCTCCCTTAGGTTTGCATCTCTTTTTAATACTTTGATATTGTAACACATAATTTTCTAAAATGCAAACCTTTTTGGGAAATTTCTACTATTCTGTTATAATATTCCACTTATTGTATGTGAAACCATCATGTTTTTCACTTTCTGTTGCTTTATCATATTTGACTTCAGAATTTAGAGTAACTAGGACACGAACTCCATGCGCAACGGCGTCGGCGCAGCTCACACAGCGACGGCTAACAGACACGCAACACACGTCGATGGCGTCGTGGGCAGAGCAAAGCCAATAGTACATTCCATTTTCTACTACTGAAATTAATTTATCTGTATCGTTTGCTGGAAAAGAATCTATATTATATGAATCAGTTATATTATCATCTATATATTTATTATACCATTCATCTAAATCACTTTTTTTCATTGCTCTTGCTTCTTTTACATATTCATGTCCATTTTTATACATACTCCAATCTCTTGGCATATATTCACTACCTAATCCTAAATTTAAATCTGTTGCTTTTTCATTTATATTTTCTGTTAAAATATATTCACTAATATATGCATAATTTGTTCCATATGGATGATAGTATAACTCTGGACATCCTGCTGATATCAATGTTACTGCGCCTTCTTCTGTTATGTCCCATATTCTCCATCCTGAATATTTACTTTCTCCTCCATCTCCTCCTGTTGCATTGGTATTTCTACTTTGATCATCCCCATATCCTCCAAATGTAAAATCTTCTGTTGGCTTTGCCTTTCCTTCACTCCAATTTCCTGCGTCGTAATTTACATAGTCTCCTATATGCATTGTATTTTCATCATAATTTTCTCCATCTTTTGTTGGGTTATTATACCCATTATATAATTCTTTTGCTGTTTTTGGTGGTTCCTTTGGATTTGGCACTTCTCCTTCTTCTGGTCCTGTTATACTTCCTTTTTCGTCTCCACTTTGATGTACTGTATATTTATGATTTGTTTCACTAAATGTTACGTCAATATCTCCTTCTGTTGTTCCGGCTGTTGCTGTTGCTTGTGTATTTTGCTTACTCAACTCTATATTTAATTCGTCTGCTGTTACATTTGAAGTATCTCCTTTTGATAATTTTTCTGTTACTGTTGCTCCATATGCTAATTTTACTTCTTCTCTTTCTTGCTCCTCTGTTGTTTGCGTTTTTGCTGTGTCTGCTTTTGTTAATATCCCATTATCTCCTGTTAATGTCGCAATACTTACTGCTGCTAAAATTAATAATACGATAATGGTTATAACAAGCGCAATTAATGTAATACCTTTACTGTTTTGCCTAATTTTTACTTTTTGTTTATACATCTAATTTTTCCTCCTCATTTGTTTTATGTAACATTGTTATTACATATTTACTATTTTATTTATAACATATTTACTAATATTTTTCAATAGTTTTACAAAATTATTCATTATTATTTTTTAAATTCTTCATCCCATGGTTACTAGTCAGCCATAAAAAAATAATGATGTTCTAAATTTCTTTTTTTAGGGCATCATTACTAAACCTTGTTTACTTATTGAAATTAGTTTATTATTTATAAATTAATAATCTTTTCTATAATTTCCAAAAATCGCCTTGAATTTATTTCTAAATTCAAAGTGATTTTTTATTTTGAATTTTTCAAACATTTTTTCGTTTTTTATTGTGTAATTTTTGCTAATGTGCTATAATATATTTACTTTTTAAACAACGAGGTGAAATAGTTGAAAGAAGAATACATAATATATTGTGATGAGTCAGCTAAAAAAGGAAGATATTTTGGCAATTTTTATGGTGGCGCTATAGTAAATGCAAAACAAATTGATGAACTAAATAGTGTTCTAAATAACAAGAAACAAGAATTAAACTTGTTTGGAGAAATAAAATGGTCCAAAGTTACAGAAAGATATTTAGATAAATATATGAAAATAATAAATTTGTTTTTTGATTATATAAAGATAAGCAATATAAAAATTAGAATTATGTTTAAACCTATTTGTTATATAGCTAATGATTTAACAGATAATCAAATTGATAATG
>CANQTU010000044.1 GCA_947626925.1 uncultured Clostridia bacterium
CGAACCGGCACGGTTTATTCAACCGCAGGATTTTAAGTCCTGTGCGTCTACCAGTTCCGCCACATCTGCATAAATAAATATATTGAACTGGCTATGTTTAACAACAATAGTTATTATAATATGTAGTTATTTTTTTGTCAATACATTTTTCCAAATTTAGTGAAAATTCTAGAACATATTGTTGTATTAATTACAAGTTTAACATATAAAACATGTCTAGTTGAGCAAAATCAACTAGACATATTTTTAATCATTTGTTCCTGTGCCATCAAATGGTATAAATTTATTAACAACACTTTCAGGTTTTACTTCTTCTGCCTTAAACATCATAAATGAAGTATTTATTTTATTTTCAACAAGTTGTTCTACTTCTTCTTGTGTAGCATGTTCTGCCAACACTAATTCGCTTACTAATATTTGTTTTGCATTATTAAGCATTTTCTTTTCGCCTGTTGATAGACCTTTTTCTTTTTGTTTAAAGCTTAAATTTCTAACAACATCAGCAACTTCATATATGTCTCCACTTTTCATTTTGTCCATATTGTCTCTATATCTTTTATTCCAATTTTTATCCATTTCTGTTTCATCTTTTTCTAGTATTCCAATTACTTTATCTGCCGAACTTTTATCTATAATATTTCTTACACCTACTGTTTCTGCCTTTGCTGTTGGTATCATTACTTTTACTTCACCTGGCATTTTCAATATGTAATAAGATTGTTTCTCTCCTAAAATATCTTTTTCTTCTATTGCATCTATTACCCCAGCACCATGCATTGGGTACACAATTTTGTCTCCTACATTGAACATGTAAGCCAACTCCTTTCAGTATTTTATCTATTCGGCGAAAAAAAGATAATAAAGTTATGTAAATAGATATGTTATTTAATAACTTTATTGGATTTTTTAACCATATTTATTATACAACAAAATTTGGTAAAAGTCAAAGCCTTTACCAAATTTTTTTTATGTATATTCTCCTTTTATCCCTTTAGTCTGTAAGGATAAAAATTTTTAAACTTTTTTTATTTTATTACTTGCTAGTTGAACCAAATCCTCCCATTCTTTCTCCTTGTGCATTGTCATTATCTGTTACAAAATATTTTTGGAATACTGCTTGCCCAATAGCTTCGCCTTTTTTTATTACAGTATCTTCATCTTTTATATTGTAGAATGCAAACATTATATGTCCATCATTGTCTGGATTTCCATAATAATCTTTGTCAATAACTCCTACACTATTTGCCAAAATTAATCCTTTCTTTTTTGGGTTAGAGCTTCTATTATATAACATTAAAACTTCACCATCTTGCATATAAGCTTTTAATCCTGTTTTTATTAAAGTTGGATTCATTCCTTTTTTGAAACTTGGTATTATGGTGTCTTCAGCAGCTTCTATGTCGTATCCTGCTGAATATTTAGTTTTTCTAACTGGTAAATTAATTTCTTTGTTTTCAAATCCTTTTGCTATTTCAAATCCTCTTATTTTTTCCATTTTATTCATTCCTTTCCCTTTTTGCTTGGAAGACATATAACTATATTTTCCTTCCTTATTTTTTCATAAAAGACTTTGATTGTCAATATGTAACATTTATTTTTCGACAAAATATAATATAGTGAGCAATTGTTATAAATAAAAAATAATGATTATATTAATAGGAGGCATTATAATATGAAGCAACATGAAATTACTTTAAGTCAACTACCTTTAAATAAAAAAGGATATATAAAAAAATTAAATTGTAGCGAAACTATTAAACGAAGATTATTAGATTTAGGATTTGTAGAAAATGCATGTATTACTCCAGTTTTATCAAGTCCTTCATCAGAGCCTCGTGCTTTTGCTATTCGCGGTACTTTAATTGCACTTCGCAAAGAAGATGCAAATCAAATTTATATTTGTACTTAACTGTCACTTTTCTAGTTCTATTTCATAATATGTAACATGAAATAATGATTTTTGGAGGTTGCCTATGGGACTTACAAAATCTTCTACTGGAAGTAACTTATTAGTAAGTGATTTAGCTTTTTTAAAAGATAATTCTGACTATGTAATTGCTTTAGCTGGTAATCCTAATGTTGGAAAATCTACCATATTTAATAATTTGACAGGAATGCATCAACATACTGGCAATTGGCCTGGAAAAACAGTTAGTAATGCTACTGGAAATTGTATTTATCAAAATACAAATTTCCTTTTTGTTGACATTCCTGGTACATATTCAATTATGTCTAATTCCGAAGAAGAAGAAATTGCTAGAGATTATATTTGTTTTGGAAATCCAGATTGTACAGTCATTGTAGTTGATGGTACTTGCCTAGAACGAAATTTGAATTTAGTTTTTCAAACTATGGAAATTACTAATCGTATTGTTGTTTGCGTAAATTTATTAGATGAAGCTAAAAAGAAAAAAATTAATATAAATCTAAAACAATTATCTGAGGAGCTAGGTATCCCTGTTGTTGGCACTATTGCTAGGAAAAAGAAAACTTTAGATAAATTAATGAATACTATAAAAGAAGTATGCGAACGGAACTTGCGTGCCTAAACCTAATAAAATAATTTACAAAAAAGTAATAGAAGATGAATTAAATAATATTCAAGAAGTATTAAAAAAGGAATTTACACTTTCTAATAATTTATACCGTTGGATTAGCTTAAAGCTTTTAGATGGAGAAGAAAAAATTTTAAAATCTATTGAAACTAATCTTGATATCAATTTATTAAATAATGATAATATACAAGAAACTTTATTAGAAGCAACTAAAAATTTGCAAAAATCAAATATAACAAAAAATAACTTAAAAGATTATATTGTAACTGATATTATGCACAAATCTGAGCAAATATGTGGAAAAGTTTGTACTTTTGAAGATGAAAATTATTCTAAAAGGGATAGAAAAATTGATAAAATTCTTACTTCCAAAATATTTGGTATTCCTATAATGATTTTGTTTTTGGGAATTATTTTTTGGATTACAATTGTAGGTGCTAATTATCCATCACAAGCTTTGTTTAGTATGTTTGGTTGGATAGAAGATAAGCTTGTTCTTTTTGCTCAATATTTACATTGTCCAGAATGGCTTTCTTCTATGCTTATTTCTGGAGTTTACCAAACTTTAACTTGGATTATTTCGGTTATGCTTCCCCCTATGGCAATATTTTTCCCTCTTTTTACAATTTTAGAAGATTTGGGTTATTTGCCTAGAATGGCTTTTAATATGGATGGATTTTTTAAAAAATGCTGTTGCACACGGTAAGCAGATGATTACAATGTGTATGGGATTTGGTTGTAATGCAGCAGGTTGTGTTGGATGTAGAATTATTGACTCTCCTCGCGAAAGACTAATTGCCATATTAACTAATAACTTTGTACCATGTAATGGTCGTTTTCCTTTTTTAATTACAGTTGCTACCGTATTTATAGCTAGTACAGTTTCTGGGTTTGGATCTTCTATTATTGCAACTTTAAGTGTAATATTGGTTATATTATTAGGAATTGTTTTAACTTTGGTAGTTTCTAAAATATTATCAAAAACCATTTTAAAAGGAATGCCATCATCATTTGTATTAGAACTACCACCTTATAGAAAACCACAATTTGGTAAAATTTTATTCCGCTCTATTTTTGATAGAACTTTATTCGTTTTAGGTAGAGCAATTAGTGTTGCTGCACCTGCTGGTTTAGTAATTTGGCTTTTTGCTAACCTTGGTATAAATGGTCAAAGCTTGCTATCTATTGTTGCTAATTTTTTAAATCCATTTGCTCAATTTCTTGGTTTAGATGGATATATATTAACAGCTTTTATATTTGGAATTCCAGCAAATGAAATTGTATTACCAATTATTTTGATGTGTTATTTAGGTGGAAAATCCTTAGTGAATTTTGAAGATACTGCAACTATTGGTCAAATTTTAATGCAAAATGGTTGGAATATGCTTACTGCAATTAATGTTATGATTTTTACTTGCTTACATTTTCCTTGTACTACTACCTTACTTACTATTAAAAAGGAAACTGGTAGTTTAAAATGGACTTTTATTAGTTTTCTTTTGCCAACTATTTGCGGTATTATAATTTGTATGTTTACTACTTTGGTTTATCATGTTTTATTTTAATAAATATTAAAGCCATCCAAAAGAATGGCTTTTTATATTTTTATTCTTCTTTAATAATGGTCTTGCTTCCAAAATATGTAGCAAGGAAATATGCACCATATATAACCCCTATTACAACAGCAGTAGCAATTATAGATGGTAATAAATCTTTTGCTTGTAGTAGCTCAGACATAATAGCTAATGCAAACTTAATTCCAAATACAGAATGGATTACTGCAAGAGCAAGTGGTAATGCAAAGAATATTCCAATTTGCCTAAATAAAGACTTGTTTATCATCTTTTCGTCACAGCCAATTTTTCTTAAAATTGTATAACGCTGTTTATTATCTGAACTTTCTGTTAATTGTTTTAATGCTAAAATTGCACTACTTGCAATTAAAAATATTATTCCTAAATATATTGCAATAAATGTTATTATTGTTCCCACTCCTACATAAGATTCAACAAGTAATATTTTGGTTGTTCCGTCTATAAATATTCCTTTTTCTTCTATATTTTTAATTAATACTGATTCTTCATTTTCTATTTCTGCTTTTTCCTCATCTGTTGTAGCATTGTAGTTTGCTGCTAAAACGTATTGTTTTGTTAAATCTTTAGTTAAATTACAGCTATCTGGAACTAAAATCACACCTGGATTTGAATGACTACCAACCATCATAACAAATCCGTCTTTGCATTCATTGTATTTTGGTGAATATTCCTTCCCTGCAATTTGCAGTTTTGTTCCATCTTGCAAAGAAAGGTTTCTCATATTTATTGAATTATTAAAATCGCAAATTACAGCATATTCATTATCTTTTAATTCATATTTTTCTTTTCCATAAAGTTCTGCAATTTTATTGTAATCTGATATTTTTACTATATCTTCTTTTGTGTTATACATTAAAAATGGATATTTGTTAACACATTCTGCGAATCTATCTGCAAGAAAATCTTTTAAAGTTAAATTATCTACCGAATAAACTGGAATTTCAATTATATCTTTTAGTACACTCATATCTGCACCATTTTCTTTTAATGTTTCACTTAACATTTTTTTCGAATCTTCTCTTGCTGCTTGAGTATATGCAATTTCATTTCCACGTATATCTTGGTAAGTTTCAGGCAAGTTTACAGATTTATATAAGTTGATATCAACAGGAGTTGTCTCTTGTAATTCTTTTTCCATTGTGTTCCTTATTGCTAAGGCTGTTGATAAAATTGAAATTGTTAAAAATAGCATTAAACATATAATACTCATACTAATTACTGTTGTATTAATTTTATTATTAATTTGCCTTAGTACAAACATATTTGTACCTTTTAAGTATATGCCTTTTATATTCTGAATAAATTTTAAAACTAGCCCTGAAAGCGACCAAAAAATTGCTACTGTTCCTATAATTCCCATTAAAATTGGTGGTAACATCATTGTTGCTTCACTTAAAGATTTAACATCTGCAGTTACTTTCCAATATGCATAAGATAAAATACCTACACCAAAAATAAATATTAATACTACTAAAAATGTATTTCTTATTTTTATTGATTCATTTTTCTTATTTGCATTTAATAAATTAATTAACTTATATCTAGAAACAGTAATTGTATTAAATACCATTACAGCCAAATACATTACTGCAAAATATATGCATGTTTTTATACAAGCATCTTTTGAAAATACAAATTGATACTCACTTAAGTCTGCTTGAAACATTTTGCCAACTAATATTGACATGAATTGAGATGCAAATATTCCAATAACTAGGCCAACTACAAGTGAAATAATTCCAACAAATACAGTTTCTAATAAAATAACTCTTGATATTTGTCTTCTACCCATTCCCAATGTCATGTATATTCCAAATTCTTTTTTTCTTCTATTTATCAGGAATTTGTTTGCATATACAATAAGTAAACCTAGCACTACTGCTACAAACACAGATACATAATTCAACAATTCAATCATAAGTTTAATAATTTCTCTTGTAGATTCTGAAACTTTAAGCATTGCTTGCTGACTATCTATTGAGTTAAACATATAAAAAATTGAAACACCTAATACCAATGTTAAAAAATATATTGCAAAATCTTTTATACTTTTTCTCATATTTTTTAATGATAGTTTAAAGTACATTGTTCAAATCACCTCCAAGAAGTGTTTGAATTTCTATTATTTTTTCAAAGAATTGTTTTCTAGTGTCATTTCCTTTTATTAACTCATTAAAAATTTTACCATCTTTAATAAATAGAATCCTGTTTGCATAAGAAGCTGTAAAAGCATCATGTGTAACCATTAAAATTGTTGCATTTAATTTTCCATTTAAATATTCTAAATTTTCTAAAAGTTGTCTTGATGACTTGGAATCCAAACTTCCTGTTGGTTCATCTGCAAGCACAAGTTTTGGATTTGTAATAATTGCTCTTGCTGATGCAACTCTTTGCTTTTGCCCTCCTGATACCTGATATGGATATTTACTTAATATGTCTGTTATTTCTAATTTTTTGGCTATTTCTTTTACTCTTTTGTCTATTTCTCTTGTATTTACCTTTTGTATTGTTAAAGCAATTGCAATATTTTCATAACAGGTTAGTGTTTCTAATAAATTAAAATCTTGGAAAATAAAACCAAGTTCTTCTCTTCTAAATTTGTTTAATTTATTTCCTCGTAATTTTGTAATATCTTCTCCATTAACAAAAATGTGACCAGCTGTTACTTTATCTATTGTAGATATGCAATTTAAAAGTGTTGTTTTTCCGTGAGCCTGATGCACCCATTATGCCTACAAATTCGCCTTTTTCTACATCAAAACTTATGTTGTTTATTGCTTTACTTAAATTAGATTTAGTTCCATAAAATTTTTCAATATTTTTTACTTCTAAAATCTTTTCCATACATAGTCTCCCCTTTCTTCTTGTCTAAATTATAAACTACAATAAATGCTGTTGCCATCGATTTACCTTACAAAAACCTTACATTTTCGTAAGGTTTTAGGTCATATCTATATAACTACTATTAGGAAATATTATTTCCACTTCTGTTCCCTCGTTTTCGACAGAATTTAATTGTATTGCTATTCCCAGTTTATCACACAATTTTTTACACAAATATAAGCCAATTCCTGTAGATTTTTTATTTGATATTCTCCCATTAGTACCTGTAAATCCTTTTTCAAATACTCTTGAAATTTCTCCTTCTTTTATTCCAATTCCATTATCTTTAATTAGTAAAACCACATTTTCTTTGCCTTGTTTTGCATAAATTTCAAGTTCTGTACTTTTATATTTTATACTATTTTGAATAATTTGGTTTAAAATAAATAAAATCCATTTACTATCGGTATTTACCGTTTTTTCTAAATCATGTGTGTTAATTGATATTTTATTTTGTATTAACTCATTTTTATTTTTCTTAATGCCCTCATTTACTATTTCATTTAAACTACTTTTTCTAACATAATAATCTTTTTCTACTGTGTTACTTCTAGCATAAAATAGGGCTTGCTCGGTATAGTTTTCTACTTTGTTTAATTCATAATCAATGCTTTTTGTTATTTCATTTTTATTATTTTCTATAATCATTTTGCTAGTTGCAATTGGTGTTTTTATTTCGTGTATCCACAATTCAATATACTCTTTATAGTCTTCCATTAAATATTTATATTTATTAACATTTTCGTGCATTGATTTGTCAACCTGTTCCAATATATCTTTTAGGAGTTCACCCTCTAAAAAATTAGGATTTTTTATCAATTCTGTAATTAAATATTTTTCTTCTAATTCATTTAATAAATTTACAATATTTTTATAAAAATTCTTCTTTTTGTAATATTCAACAAGTATAGAAATTAAGTAAAGACCTAAAATTATTGCAACAGTATATATTTTGATAAAAGTCCCAACGCTACAAGCCATCAAAAATATTTCTATTGTAATAATTCCAAATAGTAATAAACTAATTTGTAGTAATTTGTCTTTTAAAAAATTAGCAAAATTCATAATATTTTCCCTTCTACTTTAAAATATACCCCTGGCCTCTTTTAGTTTCGAGTAATTCTTTTAGCCCTAATTCTTCTAGTTTAGTTCTTAACCTCGTTATATTTACAGTTAAAGTATTGTCATCAATAAAACTTTCACTTTCCCATAGTTCTTCCATGATGTCCTCTCTTGATACAATTTTTTCTCTTCTATCAACTAAATATTTTAATATTTTAAATTCGTTTCTTGTTAGTTCTATTTCTTTATTTTCTTTGATAATTGTATTTTTAGAAATGTTTATGCTAAATTGGTTACAATTTAGTATTTCTTGCTGGCTTATGGCATTTGTTCTTCGTAATACTGCTCCTATTTTTGCTAAAAGTATTTGAATATTAAACGGTTTTGTAATGTAATGGTCTGCTCCATAATTTATACTTAATAGTTCGTCTATTTCGTTGTCTTGACTTGTTATAATGATAATTGGTAAATTGGATTTTTTTCTTATTTCTTTGCAAATGTATTTTCCGTCTACTTCTGGCAAGTTTATATCTAGTAGTAATAAATTTGGCTTTTTATTTAAAATGTTTTCTATTGCATTTTCAAATTTTTTTAGTATTTCTGCTTGGTAACCATTGTTGTTTAAAAATATTTTTAGTTCATTGCCTAGTTTTTCGTCGTCTTCTACTATTAGTATTTTTTCTGGTTTTGCCATTTTTACTTTCATTCCTTCCCATTTAAATCGGTTGAATTTATTATATCATATAACGTAAAAAATAACCTTACGATTTTGTAAGGTTATTCTTTTAAAGGATTGTAATATTTTTATCTTAATCATATTCACTAAGGAAATACAAATTTTTTTGATAACATCATTATTCTAAATATAATACAACTCTAAAACCTTCATAACAATATGTACCACCCATACTAACAGTCTTTGTAACACCTCCTGTTCCTGCATTGTGGAAGCCTATACCTCGTATTGTGAAACTAGAATCTGAACAGATTTCAGTTGTCATTTCCCACATATTTCCTGCAAAATCATATATATTATATGCTTTAAATTCTTCACTGGATCCGGTTGATAATTCTACTACTTTCCCATTTTGACCGCCTTCTGGTTTCACTGTTACATATCCTTTTACATAATTTTCTGAAGGAACTGGAGAATAATTTTTATTATTCGTATGTATAGCATATAATGAATATAATTGTTTATTTTGCATAGTTTGATTATCAACGTAATTTCCCCATGATGATGAACTCGTTATGCTTTTATCTGTTTTTTGTTCTATCACTCTACATATTGTATCCCATGCTTTTGAATCTATTAAATAACTTTGTATATCATTATTTTTTATCATATTTTCTGATACTGTTTTTGCATGTGATTGTGTTATAAAACTCCATGCTGGATAATTCTTTTGGCTTACTGGAACATATTTAGTTGTGTCTTTTGTAATTCCATCTTCTCCTGCTGTTCCTGTATAATATTTGTAATTATTTTCTTCATTTGGATAGAAATCTGCTTCTTTTGGTATTCCTGCTTCATACCTCCCAACATAAAATCCTTTATATTTTTGTATGCTAGGTATAGCTGTTTCACTTGTTTGCGTATCTGTCCAAGTAGCATTTGTTTTTTCATAACTATCTTTTGCCCAATTTGGATTTCTCTTTTGATTGTAATTGATATATTCTTCAGTAGTAACTTCTGTACTTTCTTGTTCGTTATCTGTTGCTATACATGGTATCCAAACAAATTCATTCCCCTTTTCGTCTACTACTACTACTCCATCTTTTATAGAATTTTGCCCTTCTATTTGCGTCGGTGCAAATCCTGCTGGAATTGGCACTGTTCCATCTTCTACTTTATAATTATATCTTTCTGTATTCATTGCTGCGTTCATAGCTGCCAATTTTATTTGTTCTTCTTCACTTGCTTTTTGAGTTTCTTCTTTCGCTGTTTGTGCTTTTGTTAGTATTCCATTATCTCCTGTTAATGTTGCTGTACTTACTCCTGCTAGTATTAGCAAAACAATAATTGTTATTACTAATGCGATTAATGTTATACCTTTTTGTAATTTCCTTTCTTTTTTGCGTTTCAATTTCATGATTTATCATGCCTCCTTGTATTTTAATTTTTTATATTTTTAAATTTAAAAACTTTTTAAGCACAAAAAAGATAGCAAATAACACCTATTTTCTAGGTCTTATCTACTATCTTTCCTATTTCTATTTTATTGAATTTCTTATTATTTTCTTTATTTAGTAAACATAAGGTGTGTGTGTGTGTGTGTGTACAGCCGCAAGATTTCTAGCTTCTATTCTTTTCATTTGTTCCATTCCTTCTTCTTTATTTTTACGTTTTAATTATACCTTATGTTTTTTCTTTTTGCAAGTACTTATACATTTTTATATTATCTATAATACATAAAGTACAAAACGAAAAGAAAAAGTCACCCATTCCAAACTATAATCTCCATGACGCGTCATCGCAGGAGTATGTCCATTTATGTCATAACTGCCTCCACGAAGCACATACTGAAGACTAGAATCTTTTTTATTTTTTTCGGCTATATACTCTCGACAATTACCTTCTAAATCATATATATTGCATACTTTATCTGCTAAGTTTTGTCCTGTTTTTGCTCTACTTCCAGTATGTCTACTGTTATCATATACTTCTACATCAAATTTATTACCATTTCCATCTTTTTTATTATTACCTATAAATTTCATTACTACATCCCATTGTATTCCTGATATTAACGCACTTTTTACATTACTATTATTTATAAATTTTTTTGCTTCTATTTTACAATTGTTTTGTGAAATATAATTCCATACTGTTACTCCTTTTTTACTTACAAGCGTTGGTGTTTCTGTCCATTTATTTTCTTCTAATTTTCCACCGTCTGCTCCTGCTTCATATCTTGATATATAAAATCCCTTTGCATTTATCACCGTATCAGTTTCATTTTCTATCCCTTCTGGTAGATATTCTTCATCATCATATGCTGTTTCTGATACAGGTTTCTCTACATAAGTTATATCTCTTACATTGAATCTATGTCAAGTTTTTGGACACAAAATCGTGTAATTTTTATG
>CANQTU010000045.1 GCA_947626925.1 uncultured Clostridia bacterium
TAACCTTGTGTATTCATTGCCGCATTCATAGCTGCCAATTTTATTTGTTCTTCTTCACTTGCTTTTTGAGTTTCTTCCTTTGCTGTTTGTGCCTTTGTTAGTATTCCATTATCTCCCGTTAACGTTGCTATACTTACTCCTGCTAGTATTAAAAGTACAATTATGGTTATTACTAATGCGATTAAGGTTATACCTTTTTGTAATTTTATTTCTTTTTTGTGTTTTATTTTCATGATTTCTCATTCCCCTCTTGTTTTAATTTTTTATATTTTTTAAATTTAAAAACTTTTTGAGCACAAAAAAGATAGCAAATAACACCTATTTCTAGGTCTTATCTACTATCTTTTCTATTTCCATTTTATTTATTTTTCTATTTAGTAAACATAAGGTGTGTGTGTGTGTGTGTGTGTACAGCCCCAAGGGTTTTAGCCATTATTTTTTTCATTTGTTCTCCTCTTTTCTAACTTTTCTTTTTTATTATAACATATTTTTTAAATTTTTCAATAATATTATTAATCTGTAACAAAAATGTAATATTTTTTATTGTTTTTTCTGTTATAATATAGATAGTACAAAAGATTTTTGGGAGGATAAAATGCTTTTTTATAATTTTGATACTTTAAAAGATTTTATAAATAACAATTTAGTTTCAAATATAAAAAAAGAACAAGATAATCTTATTCAACTAAAAACTTTATATAGTAATAAAAAAATTAATTTTTTGTCTATTACAGATAATTTGGTTGAATTTACAGACAACATAGAAAAAAATAAAATAGAAGATTTTAGAAAAACAGCTACATTATTAAAAAATTCTTTTTTAGATATTGATGCTATTTTACTTTTAATTGACAAATTAATTGAAAATTTAGATTCTACAATTTCTTTATGTGATAAAAATTTAGAACTTTATGAAGAAGAAATAAAAGCTAATTTAGTTGAATTTAATAAGCAAAGAGATGAATTATCTGAAAAGATTATAGAATTTGAAAATAAAAATACATCTATTATAAATACTGCTATTCCTCATTCTGCTAATAACTCAATGGAAACTATTAATTCATCAAAAATTAATATAGAATCAAATCCAAACGATTATAATGTATTAACTATTTCAGAAAAAGAACAAAAAGCTTATTTACCATTTTTCTATTCAGAAATAGTTGATATATATAATAATTCAAACAATAAATATAGAACTTTGCAAGATGTTATAGAAAACTTATATATTGTTCCCCTATCTCGATTTAAAAATTCCTCTATCTCACGATTTAGAGAAGCATTTAATTTAATCCGCAAAAAGGAAAAAGGAAAAATTACTCAAGCTTTAGATTTAGGATTGGAACTTATGTTTAAGTATAACTTAAATCCAGTTATAATTGCAGCTTGCAGAAATTTGAATGAATTAGATATTTATTTAGATTGCCTAGATGAGAATGAATTAGACGATTTTAAATGCTTTGAAATTAAATTTGAAATTATGCCACAAATAACCAAAATAGGAAAAAAAGATACCTTTGCATTTTAAGGTATTTTTTTTATTTTTTAGTATACACTAATTTTGTTATGAATCAAATTTTATCTACAACACTTAATCAAAATATTAATAACAGTAAAAAGCGAAAATGGTTTAAGTTTCAATTTGCTTTTTCTATTTTTAGTGTATTTGCATTATTAGTTGGTGGATTTTTTTATTTAAATAGTTTACAGAAAAAAGCAAATTTGTCAAATAATTTAATAAGCAATTATAATATTTCTAAATTATATAGTAGTTCTAATGATAAAATAGAATCTCATTTAATTGGAGTATTTGGTATTATCGAAATTCCTAAAATTAATTTATATTATCCTGTTTTTTCAAGTTTAACTGAGGATTTATTAAAAGTTTCTCCTTGTAAGTTTTATGGTGACAGTCCAAATAATAATGGTAATATTTGCATTGCTGGACATAATTACGATAATTCTCTATTCTTTAGTAAAATATCAAATTTAGTGCCTAATGACGAAATTAATTTTTATGACTCTCAAGAAAATTTATATGTATATATTGTTTATGATACTTATGAAGTAGAGGAAACTGATTTATCTCCTATTTTTACTTATAATCAAAATGAAAAAATATTAACTTTAATAACATGTAATAATCTAAATAAGAATCGTATTATTGTAAAAGCAAAACAAAAATAAGATTTCCTATTTTTATAGAAAATCTTATTTTATATATAATTTATTTAATCACATTATATGTTTTTATATTCTTTAACTTTTTTATAAGCATATACTGCTGATATACCAAATACTACTACAAGCATTGCTACTGGAATTGAATCACTTATACCAGTTTTTGGTAAGTTAGTTGTATTATTGTTATAAATACTTGAATTATTTGTATTAGTATTAGTGTTTGTGTTTGTATTGGTATTTGTAGTAGCACTAAGATTTGTGTTAGTATTGTTAGTATTTGTATTATTTGTTCCTGTTAAGCTGTTTGTTAAATCAATAGTGTCAACAGCAAATACACTTGTTGCAAACATAATTAGCATTACAGCAATTAATAAGATTGAAGATAATTTGATTAAATTTGATTTTTTCATATTCATACTCCTTACTTTTATATATTTTTTATTAGTATTATTACAATCACTACTAATTATACCTCTTTTTTATGTATATTTCAAGTGATTTTGACAAAAAATACATAAATATTAAAAATTTCTTTCGTTTACATTTTTATTTTAAACTTAAAAATAAAATAAGTCAATACTTTTTTTAAAATTTTGATTTTACATTTATATTACAAGCTTATTACATATATTATACATTAAATTTAAACAAAACTATATCACCATCTTGCATAATATATTCTTTTCCTTCAGAACGTACCAATCCCTTTTCTTTAGCAGTAACCATTGACCCTGCTTTCATTAAATCCTCATAAGATATAACTTCTGCTTTAATAAATCCTCTTTCAATATCTGAGTGGATTTTTCCAGCTGCTTGTGGTGCTTTTGTTCCTTTTTTTATAGTCCAAGCTCTTACTTCTGGCTCTCCTGCTGTTAAAAATGACATTAGCCCTAATAAGTCGTAACTCTTTTTTATTACTTTATCTAATCCAGATTCTTCTAATCCAAGAGCTTCTAACATTTCTTTCTTATCATCATCATCTAGCCCAGATAATTCTTCTTCTATTTTTACACATAATGGAATTACTTCTGCCTTTTCTTTAGCAGCATATTCTTTTACCTTTTTTACCATTTCGTCTTGTTCTGCATTTTCAATTTGATCTTCAGAAATATTTGCAATATATAAAATTGGCTTTGTTGTAAGTAAAAACATGTCTTTAACTAATTCTTGTTCTTCTTCATTATAGTCGATAGCTCTTGCAGATATTCCATTTTCTAAGTTTTGTTTAATTTTTTCCAATAAGTCAATTTCAAATTGAAATTTTTTATCTGCCTTTAAATTCTTTTTTGCTTTATCTAGTCTTTTATTTACAGTTTCAATGTCTGCAAAAATTAATTCTAAGTTGATTGTTTCTATATCTCTAATCGGGTCAACTTTTCCATCTACATGAACTACATTTGAATCTTCAAAACATCTTACTACTTCACATATACTATCTGTTTCACGAATATGTGATAAGAATTTATTTCCTAAACCTTCCCCCTTGCTTGCCCCTTTTACAAGTCCAGCAATATCAACAAATTCAATTACTGCATGTGTTGTTTTTTGAGGTTTATACATTTTTGTTAATTCTGTTAGTCTTTTATCTGGAACTCCAACAACTCCAATATTTGGCTCAATAGTACAAAATGGATAATTGGCACATTCTGCACCAGCTTTTGTTATACTGTTAAACATTGTGCTTTTTCCTACATTTGGTAATCCTACAATTCCTATTTTCATACTTTATTCCTCCATAATTTAATAACTATTTATTTTGTCTTGTTGTTAATTTCTTCTAAAATTTTGTTTTTAAATTCTTCTATGCTCATTGTTCCAATATCTCCTTCTTTTCTTGAACGTACTGAAACCAAATTTCCTTCTACCTCTTTTTGACCTACAATTAGCATATAAGGAACTTTTTCTAATTGAGCTTCACGAATTTTATATCCTGTTTTTTCGTTTCTATCATCAACACTAACGCGAATTTTATTTTTATTAAATTCTTCTTTTAATTTATAACTATATTCATGTTGGTTATCTGTAATTGGAAGTATCTTCACTTGTACTGGTGCAATCCATGTAGGAAATGCCCCTTTAGTTTCTTCTATTAAGAAAGATATAAATCTATCAGAAGAGCCTAAAATTGCTCTGTGTATAACTACTGGCCTATGCTCTTTTCCATCTTCTCCTATATAAGATAAGTCAAATCTTTCTGGTAAGGCAAAATCCAATTGACATGTTGGAATAGTTACATCATGATTTAATGCTGTTTTTATTTGAATATCAATTTTTGGTCCATAAAATGCTGCTTCTCCTTCTGCTTCATAGAAATCAATTTTTAATTCTTTTAATATTGCTCTTAATTGTTCTTCAGCAGTTTCCCACATTTGGTCGTTGTCAATGTATTTTTCTTTGTTGTTTTTATCTCTCAATGATAATCTAAAAGAAAATGCTGATGATGGAAAACCGAAGTCTTTTTGATATACTTCAAATATTAAATTTAAAACTTTTCCAACTTCTTCTTTTATTTGGTCTGGTCTAACAAATAAATGTGCATCATTTTGACACATTTGGCGAACTCTTTCTAGTCCACATACACTACCACTGTTTTCATATCTAAAGTCATGTGCAAGTTCTCCAATTTTTATTGGTAAATCTCTATATGAATGTAATTTATTTTTGTATATTAGCATATGATGAGGACAATTCATTGGTCTTAACACCATTTGCTCATTTTCCATTTGCATAACTGGGAACATATCTTCTTTATAATGATCCCAGTGTCCACTTGTTTTATATAACTCAACATTTGCAAGTGATGGAGTATAAACATGTTCATATCCTAATTCTAGTTCTTTATCTTGTATATATCTTTCTAAAATTCTTCTAATAGTTGCACCATTAGGCAAATACATTGGAAGTCCAGAGCCTACTAAAGGATGTGTCATAAAAATTTCTTGTTCTTTCCCTATTTTTCTATGATCTCTTTCTTTTGCTTCTTCTAATAGTCTTAAATATTCTTCTAACATACTTGCTTTTGGAAAAGAAATTGCATAAATTCTTTGTAACATTTTATTTTTTTCGCTACCTCTCCAATATGCACCTGATGATGATAAAATTTTTACAGTTTTTACTTTTCCTGTACTACTCAAATGAGGTCCAGCACATAAATCTGTAAAATCTCCTTGCTTATAAAAGCTAATTTCTTCGCCTTCTGCTAAATCTTCTATTAATTCTTGCTTATAAGGTTCATCATTCATTAATTCTAAAGCCTCTTTTTTAGGCATAGAAAATCTTTCAATTTCTAAATCCTCTTTTATTATTTTTTTCATTTCTTCTTCTATTTTTGCTTTGTCATCATCATTAAAAGGTGTTTCAACATCAAAATCATAATAAAACCCTTCATCAATAGCTGGTCCTATTGCAAGTTTAGCATTAGGGAATAATCTTTTTACTGCTTGTGCCATAATATGTGATGTTGTATGCCAATATGCTTTTTTACCTTCTATGTCATTTTCTTGAAATGTATGGATTACTAAATTACAATCTTCTTCTAATTTGTAACGTAAATCTTTTATCTCATTATTTACTTCACCACAAGTAGCATTTCTTGCTAAACCTTCACTAATTTTTTTTGCTACTTCTAATATAGAACTTCCTTTTTCGATTTCAATAATGCTTCCATCTTTTAAGCTAACTTTAATCATAAAAATCCCTCCTAATATTAAAACACTCCTTGGATAATTATATTATTACCCATAGGAGTCTATATTTACACGGTTCCATAAGTATTTTTTTTACTTATGACTATAATTTTAGTATACTTTTTTGAAAAAGTCAATAGAACTTATTTACTTTTTTTATTTGTTATTGTATAATGATTTCACATGCTTCCATAGCTCAGTAGGTAGAGTGCAGCCTTGGTAAGGCTGAGGTCACGGGTTCAATTCCCGTTGGAAGCCCCAACTTACGTTTTTTAAAAGATTTAAGGTGGTGAAATTATTGAAAGAAAAGGAACCTATAAAAATTAGTTTTAAAGTAACTGTTTTACTTATTCTTTTAATTCTAGTAATAATATTTGGAATATTGTTTTTTATGTATTATCTTATAATGACGCCATCTAGTAGCATTACATCATCTACAGGTTTAACAAGTAAAACAACAATATATTCGGATACAAAAAAAGATATTCCAACAACTTCTAATACTAAATATAACACTTATTCTGTATATGTACATTCAAATTATTCTCCAAAAACACAATTAGATAATATATTTGTTACTTCAAATGATGAACTAAAATTATTTTTATCTAAATGTATTAATACAGATTCTGTTTATATCGAAAGTCAAAATGGAAAAAAAACAATTACTGAATATTTTAACAATGATTTTTTTCAAAACTATAATTTAGCAATAGAAATGTACGATGCATCATCATCACATCATAGTTATTCTATAGTTAGCGTTATTGCAAATGGTTCAAATGGAACAATAAATATTAAAGATGATTTTCATACATATGGAGGTAGTTTGTCTGTATGTGCCACTCTTGTTTTTATCGCATTAGATAAAGAAATTGAGCATGTAGATTTTGATATTTACAGAACAACGACGAATAATAGTTATAATACTGATTATCCAATGATGTTTATTGCCGGAATTATTATCTTTATTGCTGTTATATTTATAGTTTCGTTAATAGTATCAAAACATAATGATAAAATCCATACTATATCTAGTTTAGACAATAATTCTGAAAGGTATAGTACAATACGAAATTTTAAATTTAATATTATTATAATAGTGTTGATATTAACAGTATTATTTTCTGCATTTGTATTTTATGTATCTATAATTAAACCTAATACATTTATATATTAGATATATACTAGAAATTTTATAAGATACAAAAAAAGAACCGTTAGTTTTCTAACAGTTCTTTTTTAAACATTTGCCATACATCATCATTTTCCATTCCTTTTTGCCATGAACCTACACCTGCTAAGTTATTTTCTTTTATTAATGATATTTTTTCTTTTAAGGAATCTAAGTCTTCTATCCAAATTTGCTTTTTAGTTCCACCACTTGTGTATTCTGCATAATTTTGTTTTAATTCTTCATCCCAATGTTTTTCTGTTCCTTCTGGTATTACTTTGTCTATATTTTTCATATCTACTGTTTTACTAGATATTTCACCATTTGCTGAGGTTGTCCAAACTCTTGTGTAGAATGGAACTGCTAATATTATTTTTTCTGATTTAATTTCTTCTGTTTGTAAAAATTTATTTAAACTTAATTTTACCCAGTCATATCCTGCTGTTGTTCCCGGTTTATTACTAGACACACCATATTGATCATAAGCCATAAATACAATATAATCTGCAACATCTCCTATTACGTGTCTATCAAAACACATTGACCATGTTTCTCCACCGTCTGGTGCTGTTACATCTACTGATGTAACTAAACCTATTTCTTTTAATCTTGGTGTTAGTTCTATTATAAATCTAGAATACATATCTTTATCTTCTTGTTTCATATTTTCAAAGTCTATATTTATTCCATCTAATTTCTACTACATTTTCTATTAATTCTTGTCTTGCTTTATAGCTATTCATTATTTTTGAAGTAATTGCTAAACTTTCGCCTGCAGCTTCACTATTTGAAAACATAGGCCATACTTTGTATCCATTGTTATGTGCCCAGTTAATATAAGCCTCACCATTATTTCCAATATTTTCTTTAAATTCCCCATTTGTATCTAAATAGAAAAATGCTGGTGATACTACATTAATTCCATCAATACTTGTCCCATCTCTATTTGGTGCTGAGCCCACAGTAGAAAAATAATCCCAAATTAAATTAATTTTTCCTGCTACCTGTTTATCTTGTGGCATCTCCTCTCTTACTAAATATTCATTTTCTAATTTATCTGATTTTATATATCCAATTTTTCCTCTATCTGTTCTAATTCTTGTATAACCATTATCAGAAGATATAACAATTACACTTTCGCCTTTTTTTATTCTGTCAAGTGTTTTTGCTATAAAATTAGTAGAAGATTTTACTGGTAAATTTGAAGATACAATAGCCCTTTTTTGTTCCCTATCTAAAGAATCCATTGTAATGACTTTAGTGTTCTCCATGTTCTGTATTTCAACATCATAAACATCTGCCATTTCTGAAATTGGCAAATATTCCACATCATCTTTTTTAATAGCATGTGCATATATTTTTTTCTTTGAACCATTTATTATAATATTATTTTCTTCAAATCCAATTGATGCAATTTTTTTATCATAAGTAGTTACTATTTGGTTACTCTCATTATCATTATAAATGTATTTATCAAAGAAATTACCTACATCTGCTTTTGAAAGATATATAACACTATCTTCAATTAAAATATCATTTTTTAAACTTGTTGTGATATTTTTGTTGTTTATAACTAAATTTGTTTTTTTGTTCTTATCTAAAATAATATAGTCATTTAATATTAATAGTGCAAATATTACTATAATAACTGCAATTAAACTGAAAAACGTTCTTGTAATTATTTTCTTTTTTTTCTCTATTTCTTCTTTAGACATTTTTCTTTTTACTTTTTTTGGCTTTTCTTCTACTCTTTTTCCTTTTCCCATTTTATTTACTCCTTGAATTAATTTGTATTTAATATATCATAAATTATTTTTTAATGGAACTGTTTTAAAAAAATTTCTTATTATTTTTGTTGATACGTTACAATTCACAGCTTATAATATGTATTATTTTGAAATACCGCGTAAGCGACCAATTTTCATTTTTCGCAATATAGTTTTTTGTTCTTCCGTTATACGATACGATTCTATTGCTTTTTGCAAGGCTTTATTATATGTAAATTTGTCTAAATCAGCCCTTTTTAAATATTCCAAAGTATCATCATAAAATTTAATAAGTAATTCTGCAATAGCCCAAGCCACTGCCATTTGAACATAATATTCATTACTAGTTATTGAATCAAAAATTTTGAATATTTTTTCTATATACTCTTCTTCAATATAATAATTTAATATCATAACAACAGCAAATCTAATTTCAAATTCTTTCGTAGATTTCAAATATTTTTGTATAAAGTCCCACATTTCCTTTTTATGTTTGTTAGTAATTTTTAATCCAGCACAAAAAGTATCACAAATAGCCCAATTATCAATTTTTGGTACAAAGTTTTCTATTCTTTGTTGTATATCTCCAATATCTCCCTTCAAAAATCCAATCAACATTCCCTGTAACATAATTTCTTCATAATATTCGTCGTCAAGTTCATTTAACAACGTATCTATGGAACACTCTTTAGATAATTCCTTGGCATAATTTCGCAAAACTGGGACTCTAATTCCCATCATGTTTTTTGTTTTATTATCTCCTGGACATAAATTACTATGAAATTCTTTATATTTTTTATCTGCCAGATTTTTTAAATCCTTCTTCACTTTTTCTTTCATTTCGTTTTTCCTCTCCACTATTTTTCAATTTTTTAAAGTTAAAAGTAACAAAACATTGAAAATTTCACTTTTAGATTATATAATAATTATAATAAAATTTAAAGAGATTTAGTTTGAAAGAATATAATTTTTTAAAATGTCGAAGGAATGAAGTTGAAAATGGAAAAATATTTAGATGCTAAAAATGGATATAATGAAGAAAGTTTAAGAGAAATTGCAACCATAATAAAAAATGGTGGACTTGTTTTATTCCCTACTGAAACTGTTTATGGAATTGGAACAAATGGATTGGACCATAATGCTGTTAAAAAGCTTTATAGAGTTAAAAAAAGAAGTTTTGAAAATCCCATAAATTTATTGGTTAATAATTTAAAAATGGTGGAAGGACTAGCAGATAACATTTCACCAGTAGAATATAAGCTTATGAAAGCTCTCTTCCCTGGTCCTTTTACTATAATTCTTCAAAAAAAAGATATTGTCCCTTCAGTTTTAACAGCAAATTCTAATTATGTTGGTGTTAGAATGCCTAATAATGAAATAGCTAGAAAACTTGTAGAATTTTCTGGCATTCCAATTGCTGCACCAAGTGCTAATATCTCTGGTGAATTAAGTGCAACAGAGTTTAATGATATTATTGATAAATTTTCAAATAGTTTGGATTTTGCTATTGATGGCGGAAAAACTAATTTAGGAATAGAATCTACTATTGTTAAAGTTATAAATGAAGTCCCTCATATTTTAAGACCAGGTTCTATAACACCAGAACAGATTAAAGATGTTGCTGGTAATGTAGTTTTAGGCGAAAAAAATAATTCTAATTTGCCTAGTTTAAATTTGGCACATTATCAATTAAATGTACCTTCGATTTTGTTTTTTAATAAAGATACTCAAAAAATGGTTAATAAAATTTTAGACTTGTGTCAAAATTATAAAAAACCTGTTATTGTCTCTTCTACTGAAAATGCAGAATATTATTCTAATTTACCAGTTGTAACTGTTGCATCAAAATATGACTTAGAAAATTACTCTAAAAATCTATTTTCAAGTTTAAGAAAAGCTGCTTCCTTCAATCCAGATGTTATTTTAATTGAAGGTGTGAAAAATGAAGGACTTGGTATTGCAATTATGAATCGTTTGGTAAATTTATGTAATGAAAATTATGTTGAAATATAAAGTCAGTTATTAAATGCTTGACTTTATATTTTCTAATTCTTCTTTAGTAATACCTATATAGTTTATAATTTTTTCTTCAGGCTCATTACATTGCAACATATTTTTTACAATATTAGTCATTGTATTTTTCTTTCCATCTTTTGCTCCTTTTTTCCAACCTTTGTATTCCAAATCGAATAACATTTTTGTTAATGGACTCATTCCTGAAACCTCCTTGTATAATATATTTAGGTTTTTAAAAGGTTACCCTTAAACCTTTATATAACAATTATTTCATGAT
>CANQTU010000046.1 GCA_947626925.1 uncultured Clostridia bacterium
ATACTATCTTTATCCCAAATTAAAAATTTCTCAAAAATGTCTAATAAATCCTTATATTTTTTTTCTAAAGTACTTAAATAATCATTTTTTATAATTAATTCTAATATTCCATTATCATATAATTCTGCTGATGATAATTTCTTTTCCTCAGATTTTGCTATCATTTTTTCAGCTTTAACCTTTATTTCATCAATTATTGTTTCTAAATCTTTTTCATTTTGTTTCCATTTATTATTATCTATTTTTTGAAAAATCAATAATGCATCTCCATTCATTGTTTTCTTAGGATCTATAATATTTTTTAATGTTAATTTGGATTTATTAACATGTACTGAAGATATAAATACTAAATCATTGCATTGTAAAATGTCTATAAGTTTATTCCAAACTGAAAGGTTAGAGTCGTGAAAATACATAAATAATAAACTTTTATTTTTCATAACTCTACTTATATTTTCAAATCCTTTTAAAAGCATTTGCCAATATATATCTTCATCTTTATTCCTTTCAGGAGCATTACTAATAACAATTTCATTTAAGTAATCAATTTTTGTATTCAAGAATGATTCATATAATTGCATATATTCTGAATAGGCAACTTGTCCTAAATATGGCGGATCAGTAATAACTAAATCAACAGAATTATCTGGAATACAATCTTTAGAAATATTTTGTATTCCATCTTTTATTAGCAAATATTTACTATTATTTAGGTCAGAAAATTTTTTAACATTACTATCTAAAAAATAATTATTATCAGCATATATTAATGCTTTCTTTATTTGATTTAATGCTTTTTTAAATAGTTCAACAACATTGCGCTCAATACAATTTTCTTTTGGAATCCACATAGGCCACTGTGAGCTAAATTTTTTATCTACAATTTTTGACTTATGAATAATAGATAAGTATGCATAATTTATGATTTGTTTAATTCTTTGGTTTTTTATATTTTGAATATTATAATTTATTAGATCCAACACATAAAAATTTCTATTAGTAAACAAGTCTCTAATATTTTCATTTTTTCTTACTGCAATTCGTGAATTTTCAATAAGCTTTTTATTCATAATTGAAATACTTTTTCTTCTTTTATTAAAATTTTTAATATCTGTTTTATCTGGTTCTTTAGTTAATTTTTTGCAACTACATTTACAAGAATATGTTATTTCCTTAATACTATTCGTAGGAATTCTATCAAATAATACTTTTTCTATTATTCCTTCATTTCCACATCTTATGCATTTTGTGTTATATTCTTTTTCTATTTGATTTACTTCTTTTAATATTTTTCTTATTTCATTTTCTAATAATTCAATATCATATTTTTTTAAAACAGTATCACATAAAAATATTGGAATATCATTTATGTCTACACCGATTGCATTTCTCTTATACAGTTTATTCATTGATTCTATAATTGTTACTCCAGAACCCATAAAAGGGTCCATGATTATTTCATTATTGTCTGAAAAACATTCAATTATTTTGTTGCATATATTGTACGGTTTTTGCGACCAATAAAGCATAGAATTATATAAATCATTTTTATTTGTTGCTATCATATTAGATATTTCATCTTTAAATTTTTCTACTTTTTTTTGTATATTATTATCAATTCTATATTTTTTTTGAGTATATCCTATAACTAAATATTCAAACACATCTTTTCTTGTACTGTTTCTATTATTAGAATGAGAGTATTCCTCTTTTATAACTTCAACTTTTTTATAATACTGTTTCATTTTTAATATTAAATCGTTAATATCCATTGTATATCTATTAATTTTTTGAGTCTTTAAATTTTTTGGATATGCATAACTTATAGCTAAATTTATATTATTTTTACTTGAAAAATTTATTAGCATTTCAATTTGAGATAGGGCAAATTTCTTGTTGCTCAAAGGTGATTGAAATCTATTTTCTGTATATAATCCCGAAGTTATTTTTCCATCTTTTATTGTTAATAATGGATAATAATAATCAGAAATTGTATTTAACAAATGAAAATATCTAGAGTACTGCATATCAGTATAAGGAGGATCTGCATATATAAATCCTACATTATCCTTTATAAAATCATCCATTATAAGTTCATCTAATTTATAATTAAAAGCTTTATTACTTTCTTTACTATCAATAGAAATTTTTTTACATTTCAAGTCTTTCAATTTATTAAAAAATATTTCAGAAACACTTTTATTCCTTACTTCAAATAATTTTTTTGCATTCTTAGCATGATTTAATGGTTGCGCCATGTGTCCATCTTTAGCAAATACCGTTTCTTTCATTGCATAATATAAAGCTGTATATAATAAAGAATTCTCTTTATCACACTTTTCAATAGCATATCTAATTGAATCAATTTCAATACTTTGTTTTAGACCAAAATAGTAACCTGAAAAGTATAATGTAAATAAGCAAAATGGAATATTATTTATATTAGTATTTAAGTCTTCAATCCCAGTAATTTTGAAATCTTCTAACTTGTATGGTGTATTTATATTGATGTTCCATATTTTTATTAATTTACTATCAAAATTTTCAATTTTAGCTGATTTTTCTTTTATTAATCTTTCTTCTTCAATTATTTCTTCTTTAAAATGTTCAATTAATCTTTTACTATTTTTACTGTATTCTTTCTTTATTTTCTCTATATTTATATTTTCTTTCTGATTACATATAAGTGCGTTAGATATATTATATGAATATTTTTCTGCATCATTACTAATAACTTTATAACCATTACATGCGAACATATTTCCAACACACCCTGTGCCAGAAAATATATCTAATACATATTTATTATTATCTATGTATTTATGAGTATTTTTATATATAAAATCCAGCAATTTCTTTTTACTTCCTGGATAATTTATAATTGACGTTTCATTCACTTTGAATTTTCCTCCATACTTCCTATTCTTTTTATAGCATCATGACCTTGCTTTGTAACTGAATATTTTCCATTTTTTTTATATCTTTCAATAAAATTAAATTCAATTAATTCATTTACATATTTATTTGTTTTACTTTTAGAATAATGTAATGTTTCTGCAATTTCCTGCTGACTAGCAGATAAATATTTTCCCTTCTTATACTCCACTTCATTTTCTGCAATCCATTTTAATAATTTATACTTATCATTTGTAAATATCTCCAAATTAAACAATTTATTTTCCTCCGAAAAACTTTTTCTTATAATATCATATTAGTTCTTATACGTCAACTAAATTAGTATTTAATTTAATACTAATTGGGTTAAAAAAATAGAGTCTACAATTTCTTGTGACTCTAATTAATTCTTTGGTTGCGGGAGATGGACTCGAACCACCGACCTCAGGGTTATGAGCCCTGCGAGCTGCCAACTGCTCCATCCCGCGATGTATTGGTATTTTTAATTATACTACTACAATATAAACTTGTCAAGCTTTTTTGACAATTACTTGTTTACTATTATATGAAAAAATAGAAAAAATATGTGTAAATTACTCTTAAAATTTAAGTTTATTACAAAATTATGGCTATTTTCCTTGTTATTTTAGAAGTTTTATGGTATAACTAATGTGAAAAACAAAAGAAAAAGTGAAATAATAAATAAAATTCATATTTAGGAGTACCCATAAATGGCATTTAACGAAGAAACAATTTATAATAATATGTCTGACGAAGAAATTTTAAAAAACATTAAAGCAGGCGACAATAATGCCTTAGACTTTTTAATCAACAAATATGAAAAATTTGTGGAAAGTAAGGCAAGCAAATTTTATACAAAAGGCTCTGAAAAAAGTGATATTATTCAAGAAGGTAGAATTGCTTTATATCAAGCCACTCAAAATTATAATGAGGAAAAACATGTATCTTTCAAAACTTTTGCTAATCTTTGCATAGAAAGAAGATTAATAACAGTAATTAAAAATGCTAACAGATATAAAAATCTTATTTTTAATACTGCAATATCAATTAATTCGCCTATTAGTTATGATGAAAATGTTAAAGTTATTGATGTTATTAAATCTGAAAGTAGTCAAGATCCATATGAGAGTGTTTCTAATAAAGAATTTTATAATAAAATGTACTATGAAATAAATAATAGTTTAAGTGAACGAGAAAAACAAGTTTTAAATTACTTTAATGAAGGAAAATCATATGTGGAAATAGCTAATCTTATGAATTGTAATACAAAATCTGTTGATACTGCTTTAACAAGAGTTAGAAGAAAAGCTAATAAAATAAAAGAACAATATGGCAAAGAATAATATTTACACCTCTAAATGTTACATTTTTAGTATTTAGAGGTGTATTTTTTTATATTATTTTATAGTAATATAATCCTTTATCTTCTCAAATTTTGCATCACCAATTCCACTTACTTCTTTAATGTCTTCTATTGAATTGAATTTTCCCTTTTCTTTTCGATACTCAAGAATTTTACTTGCGGTCGCTGGACCTATTCCTGGTAATGTTTCTAGCTGAGTTTGTGTAGCTGTATTGATATTAACTTTTGGATTTTGTTCTTGATTTGCATTTGAGTTTTGCTCATCTGTAAAAATACCACTTGATGTTGTTACATAATTTTCAGTATTGTCACTATTTTGATTTTTTCCTTGTTCCTGATTTTGCTGTTGTTTTTGTTGTTCTTTTTCTTGTTTGGTTGGAATATATATTTTCATTCCATCTTCTAATTTATATGCCAAATTAATATCTTCTGTACTAGCATCTTCTCTAAATCCTCCTGCTTGTTCTATTGCATCAGCAATTCTACTATTAATTTTAAGTTCAACAATCCCTTCTTTGTTAACAGCACCAGATACATGAATTAGTATTACTTCGTCGCTGTATTCTTCGTCTTCTGTTTTTTCTTCTGTTTCTACGGTATTTTGTAATTCTATTTCTTCTGTATTGTTTCCTCTTGCATATACATAATAGAATAGAAATCCAGCAACAATGAATATTAAAATACCTACTATGATTTTTTGTTTTTGATTTAAATTATACATTTAAAAACCTCCTTATATTTTTATTTTTTGATTGAAAATTTTATAGAAATGATATATTATATTGTAAATAGATTGGAGAAATAAAAATGAAGCAAAAATCTTTTAAAAAAATAATTGTACCAATTTTTATTATAATAATATTTCTTTTAAATACATCTTTTGTTTTTGCAGTTTCAGAAGAGCCTAAACCTGTTTCAAAAGCTGCTCTTTTAATTGATACAAAAACGGATAAAATACTTTATAGCAAAAATGCTGATAAAAAGATGTACCCAGCTAGTACTACTAAAATTTTAACAGCTATTCTTGTTATAGAAAATTGTAGCTTAGATGAAGTTGTTACTGTTAGTTATGATGCAGTAATGTCTATTCCAGATGGGTATTCTTCTGCTTCTCTTCAAGTTGGTGAACAATTAACAGTTGAACAATTGCTTCAAGTTTTGCTAGTTCATTCTGCTAATGATTCTGCCAATGTTCTAGCTGAATATGTTGGTGGTTCAGTTGAAAGTTTTGTTGCTATGATGAATACAAAAGTACATGAACTTGGCTTAAATAATACTCATTTTACAAATAGCTTTGGAATGCATGATGAAAATCATTATACTACTGCTCATGATTTAGCTACTATTATGAAATATTGTATAAAAAATGAAACTTTTAGAAAAATAGCTGGCAGTGCTTCTTGTGCTATTCCTGCAACTAATAAATATGGTACAAGAACTTATAATTCTACAAATGAACTAATTATTCCTAATAATTCTAATTATTATCCTTATATAACATCTGGTAAAACTGGTTATACAAGCCAAGCTGGTGATTGTTTAGTTTCTTGCAGTTACAAAAATGATTTAGAGTTAATATGTGTTGTTTTAAAAGGTAAAACCATAGATGATACTTCTACAAGGTTTACAGATACAAAGCTTTTGTATGAATTTGGTTATAATAATTATTCAATTAGAAATTTGTTAAATGAAAATGATATAGTAACACAAATAGAAATAAAAAATGCTACAAAAGATACAAAATACTTAGATTTATTGTCTAATAATTCAATTTCTGTACTATTGGATAATGATATAACTAAAGAAGAAATCCCTTTTGAAATAACTTTAAAAGACGATATTAAAGCACCTATTGAGCAAGGTGATAAATTGGGAACTGTTAGTTATACCGTTGATGGAGTTTCTTATAAAGCTGATTTGATAGCTTCACATTCTGTAGAAAAATCCAAGTTGCTACTTTGGATAATTGAAATTGGAACTGGTATTTTGATTTTAATTTTTATTTATGTTATATTTTTTAGGAAAAAGAATAAAGATAAAAATTTTTAATTTTTAGATAATTAAATAATTTAGAAATAATAACTTGGGCATAGCATAGAAGCTATGCCCCTTTTTGTTTTATTCATAATCTTTTCCGATTACAATTGTTACATCTACTTTACTTGAACTTGATTCACTTTCTTCTATTGTTCCACTACCAATAACATCTTTCATATTTTTTAATAATGTATCACTTATGTCTTTTTTGTTATTAATTGTGGTTTTTGAAGTTGTTGTAGTGCTTCCTGTTCTATCTACTTTGTATCCAGCACCTTCTAGTTGACTTACTACTTTTTTTAAATTAGAAGTGTTTCCGCTTCCATTTAATACTTCAATTTTTATATTTTTTTTGTTTGTGCTACTTGTTGTTGATGTTGTATTTCCTGTTGTGTTTTCTGTTGAGCCTTCTTCTTGACCATCTTCACCTGCTGTTTCTTCTACATCTCTATCAAAGAATAATTCTTGTACTAATTTTTTAGTTTCTGCTACATCATATAAATATACCCATGTTCCTGATGAATTTTTATTTGTGCTTACTCCTGGTAGTGCAGATGTTAATAAATTATCTGTATTAAATTCTACGACATAAGGTATGTAGTCTTTTGCTACACCAAAATCTATATTTGTTACAACATTTTCTTTTGCTACTTCTAAAATTTGGCCAAGTTTAAAGATATTTTCTGGTTTTGCTGTTTGCTTTACTACTTCCATAATAAAGTTTCTTTGTGTTTTCATTCTACCAATATCATTATCTCCATATTCTTCTGGGAAAGAAGTTCCATCATTGTTGTGACGGAAACGAACAACTTGTTCTGCTTTGTCCCCATCTAGCTTTTGTACTCCTGCTTTTAAATGAATATGTAAGTCTTGTGTTACATCATCATAGTCCATATCAATTGGAACATCAAAAGTTACTCCTCCTATGACATCTACTAATTTTATAAGTGCCTCTGTTCTTACTACAACATAGTATTGAATGTTTAATCCAGTAATTTGATTAACTGCTTCTAATGTTTCATCTGGTCTATGTTTTCTGCTGTATAGAGCATTTATTTTTTCGTATGCGGTTGCTTTTGATGGTGTTTTTCCTGTGTAAGTGTCCCTTGGAATTGAGAACAAAGTTGCTTTTTGTGTATTAGGATTGTAAGAAGCTACCATTATTGTGTCTGTTAATTCTACGCCTTCTTGGTCTGTACTGATTCCTAATAATAAAAGCTTAAACTCGCCTAAATTCTTTTTGGTATTTTCATCATGCCCTACCATAGTTGCTAACATTCCAGACATACCACCACCATTTTTATGTACTTTGTATGCAAATACTCCTCCTGCTATCAATATTACTAATAAAAATATTAATAATATTTTTCTCCCAATTTTCTTATTTTTTTTCTTGTTTTTACTATTATTTTTGCTATTATTTTTATTGTTATTTTTACTATTTTTTATATTCTTTTTGTTCATTTGTTTATTTCCCAAAATTATTCACTCCTAAATTTTCATGTTATAAGTATAGCAAACTTGTTATTAAAAATCAACTTTTTATAGCAAAAAATACATTCAAAATATTGTTTTCAGACATAGTTTTTGCAAGGTATGACTGTTCTACACTTTCGCTTGCTGTATTGCTTGGATTTATTTGTGTAAAGACTCCTAATATAAGTAATAAAACATATACAATTAAAATTCCTCTTATTGCACCATAAATTGTACCACCAATTTTATTAAATTGTTTAATAATAGGCAATTTAGTTACCAAATCTGCAAATAGTGTAACAAATCTTAATCCAATTTTTAACCCAACAAATAAAACTATAATTGTTCCTCCTGTTACTATGTCTATTGCTAGGTTTCTTGCTGTTTCTGGTAGCATATTGTTTTGTGTTGTTTCTATAACTTGACTTGTTAAATCATCATCTGTTTTATTTTCTTCCATTATACTATTTGCTTTTTCATAAATTCCATTTTCTATTGCTTCATCAATACCAGTTGCATTAATTACAAAATTTGAAATTGGTTTATAAAAAACAAATGTAACTGCAATTGCTATAATAAAAGCACATAAACTAATAGCAAGCTTTACAAGCCCTTTTCTATAAGCTAAAAATGTTGATAGCAAAATAATTACAACAATTATTATGTCAGCTACTATTCCCATACAAAACTCTCCTTTTTATAAATTGATAATTTCTATTTTATCTCTATATATAATTCCTGCCAAACTATCAGATACTACAATTTTAGTAATTTCTTGATTTGCAATATATCGTTTTACTAACCATCCGTCAATATTAACAAATTCTATTTCTGTTCCTAAATTTAAAGCGATTATATTTCCATATGTATACATTTCTTTTGTTATGGCATTTGCTGTATATTCCTTTTGATTTCCGTTTTCAGTGTTTATAATATGTACTAATGAGTCTGCTGTAAATAATCCAGAAGATTTCTCTTCAATTTCTACAGCACGATTTGTTAATTCTATAGATTGGAATATTGTTTTTCTATTTTCATTTGTGATTAATGGTATTGGTTTATTATCTTCTAATACTTGAATATCATCTGTATACATGCAAACTAATCTATCTTTGTCTTGATATTTTATGTTTGTTATCAACTTGTCTGCATCACTTCTATATGTATTTTCAATAGAATTTGTTGGATCATTACTTGCTTTTTCAATAGAAACTATTTTTATGTTAGATTGTATAATTGTTCCTGATGTATCTACTTCTGCAATGGCTAAGTATTTGTTATCATTTGAAATTGCAACATCTGCTGTTCTTGTAGATGATAAATATGTTTTAAACATTTCTTTTCCTTGAGGATTATACATTTCAATTACTGTTTTGTAACTTGTATTTATAATTACAACTGCTACATATCCATTTTTATTTACATGTATTTGTGATATATCTCCATCTACTGTTGCTTCCCAGCTAACGTCTTTGTCTGTTATTAGATATAATTTTTTTCCTTTGTTTTCTGCAATTGCTAAAAATCTATTAGCAGAATCAAAAATTGGATTAGATACTTGTATTTCTAGCTTTTTTTCTTCACTTCCAGTGCTGTTGTAAATTTCAAAAACATTTTTACTTAATACTCCAATATACTTGTTAAATGCATATATATTTGTGTTTTCGCTTTCTTTTAAATCTATTGTACTTACATTGTCTTGTTTAACTTCTTTTCTAAAAATGTATCTATCTATCCATTCTCTTGCTGGTTTGTTATTACAATAAATTGCTGAAATGGCTATTATTGCTATTAATAGGATTGATGCAATTATTATTAAAATTATTTTTCTTTTATTTAATTGCTTTGGAATTTTTTCTTCCCAATAATCTTTCATTTTTTTACTTCCTTAGTATGAATTTGCTCTTTTTATTTATATCAGTTTTTTGTGTTTTTTTCAAGAGGTTTACGTGTTTTATGTCAAAAAAATAGATGCAATCTCTTGCATCCATTTAAAATTTTATTCACCAAATATAGCTTCAAACTCATCTGCTTCGATTTTTTCTTTTTCTAAAAGAATACCTGCTACTTGATGTAATTTATCAATATTTTCTGATAAAATTTGTTTTGCCCTATTATATCCATTATCAACTATTTTCTTAGTTTCTTCATCAATAATAGCTGCTGTTTCTTCTGAATATTCTTTTGCTTGAGCAAAATCTCTTCCCAAGAATACTTCTTCTTGGTTAGAACCTAGCATTAAAGCTCCTATTCTTTCACTCATTCCGTATTTTGTTACCATACTTCTAGCAATTTTTGTAGCTCTTTCTATATCATTGCTTGCACCTGTTGAAATATCATTTAAAATAAGTGCTTCAGCAACTCTACCACCTAATAGAGATACAATATTTTCTTCCATTTCTGTTTTTGACATGAAAGATTTGTCCTCTGTTGGTCTATACATTGTGTATCCACCTGCCATACCTCTTGGTACAATAGATATTTGATGTACTGGGTCTTGTGTTTCTAAGAAGTGACTTACTACTGCGTGACCTGCTTCGTGATAAGCAACTAATTTATTTTCTTTTTCACTTCTTACTTTTGTTTTCTTTTCTGGACCCATAGTTACTTTTACCATGGCATCTTCTATTTCCTTCATTCCTATTTCATTTAGGTTTCTTCTTGCTGCTAATAATGCTGCTTCATTTAATACATTTTCTAGGTCTGCTCCTGCAAAACCTGATGTATTTTTAGCAATTACTTTTAAATCTACATCATCTGAAAGACGTTTTTTTCTAGAATGTACTTCTAAAATTTGTTCTCTTGCTTTAACATCTGGTAAACCTACAACAATTTGTCTATCAAATCTACCTGCACGAAGTAAAGCTTTGTCTAATACATCTGGTCTGTTTGTTGCTGCTAAAACTATAACGCCCTCGTTTTCAGCAAATCCATCCATTTCCACTAATAATTGATTTAAAGTTTGCTCTCTTTCGTCATGTCCTCCACCAAGTCCTGCACCTCTTTGACGTCCTACTGCATCTATTTCATCAATAAATATAATACATGGTGCATTTTTCTTAGCTTGGTCAAATAAATCTCTTACTCTTGAAGCACCAACACCAACAAACATTTCAACAAAGTCTGAACCACTTATAATAAAGAA
>CANQTU010000047.1 GCA_947626925.1 uncultured Clostridia bacterium
TATTAATTATAACATTATATGAAATATAATGCAAATTTTTAAAAATTTTATGTATAATAATAATATACAATTTCTAAATATACTGATTTTATAAGCGTTTGGAAGAATTATGCAATTTTTCAAAAAAACATTGCAAAATTTTGGCAAACATAGTATAATTAATAATGAAGCATAATAATATATACAAATATTATTAAATCAAAAGAGAGGTAGAAAAATGGATTACTTATATATACTAAGAGAAGCACTTGTATGGACAATAACCATATTTTGGTTATATCAAATAATTGTAAGTTTATGCTCATTAGTAAAAATAAAAGACAAACCATTAAAAGTAAAAAAGAATCACAGATTTATGGCAATAATACCAGCTCACAACGAAGAAGCTGTAGTTGGAAACTTAATTGAAAGTTTAAAAAATCAAAATTATGATAAAGATTTATACGATATTTATGTAATTGCAGACAACTGCACAGACAACACAGCACAAGTTGCAAAAGATGCAGGAGCAATTGTATATGAAAGGTATCATGCAAGCAAAAAAACAAAAGGATATGCATTAGACTGGTTTTTACAACAAAAAATCCAAGAAGATGCTCCTTATGATGCATTTTTTGTATTTGATGCAGATAATATTGTAGATCCTAACTTTATAAAAAATATGAACAAAAAATTATGCCAAGGTGAAGATGTAGTTCAAGGATACAGAGATATTAAAAACCCAACAGATAGTTGGATTACAGCAGGATATGCTATCTTCTATTGGACTATGCACAGATTTTATCATTTAGCTAGATACAATTTAGGATTATCACCATTATTAAATGGTACTGGTTTTATGGTAAAATTTGATGTAATTAAGCCACAAGGATGGGACACAGTAACTTTAACAGAAGATATAGAATTTTCTCTAAAAAGAATTATAAAAGGAAAAAGACTTGGCTGGGCAACAGATGCAATTGTATATGACGAGCAACCAGTAGGATTTAAACAAAGTTGGTCACAAAGAAGTAGATGGACAGTAGGACATATGCAATGCATAAAAGAATATACAAAACAATTAGCTGTTGCAGCAAAAGAAAACAAAACAATGATGAATTTTGATGGTCTATTATATATAGTAGGAAGTATACCAATGTTTATAATAACATTAGTATTACTAGCAACAAACTTCTTATTATATGCTGGAGATGGTATGACAGAGGCAGAATTAGTAGTTAATATATTAAGATATTTAATACCAACATTCTTATTGCCAATAGGAACATCTGTTATTGCAATGTTATTAGACAAAAGACCAATAAAGCCAATGTTAAAAGGATTAATATGCTATCCATTATTTATGGGCTCATGGTTATTAATAAACTTCAAGTGCTTATTTAAACGTGAAACAACATGGGAGAAAATCAACCATGTTAGAGATATTAAAATTGGTGATGCTGGAAAGCAAGAACAAGAAATAGAAATATTAGAAAAAATTTAAAAAAAATCAAAAAAAGCTTGCATTTATGCCAAAAATTGGGTATAATATTCAAGAAACATAGAATAACAGCAGAGTGGGAACAAATCCCACTCTTAATTATTGAATATTAGAAAGGAAGAAAAATTGGCTAGTATAGAAGAAAAAGTAGAAAAACTAATACAACCTATTATAGAAAAAACAGGTTATGAATTATATGATGTTGAATATGCAAAAGAAGGAAAAAATTACTTTTTAAGAATATTTATTGATAAACCAGGTGGAATAGACTTAACAGATTGTGAAAAAGTAAATGATGCAATTAGCGACTCATTAGACAAAGCTGATTACATCAAAGATGCATACTTTTTGGAAGTATCTTCTCCAGGTGTTGAAAGAGTATTGCGCAAGGATAAACATTTAGATCAAAACATTGGAAAAGAAATTCATATAAAATTATTTAAAAAAGATGAAAATGGAAAAAAAGAATACCAAGGAATTTTAAAAGGATATACACAAGAAGATATTATACTAGAAGATACAAAAATAGAACGAAAAAACATATCACAAATAAAAACAATTTACAATTGGCAAAATTAGTAAATAATAAAAAAGGGAGGAATTAGAAAAAATGAAACAACCAGCAATTGATAACAAAGAATTAATTTTAGCATTAGAGGAATTGGAAAAAGAAAAAGGAATAAAAAAAGAATATTTATTAGAGTCTATTGAAACAGCACTTGTAACAGCTTATAAAAGAAACTTTGATTCATTAGAAAATGTAAAAGTTGAAATGGACAAAAAAACAGGAGCTACACATGTATATTCTTTAAGAAAAGTAATGAAAAGAGTTAATGACAAAGAAACACAAATTAATATAAAAGAAGCTCAAAAAATCAACCCAGATTTTAAAGAAGGGGATATGGTTGAAACAGAAATTGTACCAAGAGATTTTGGTAGAATTGCAGCACAAACAGCAAAACAAGTTATTATCCAAAAATTAAGAGAAGCAGAAAGAGAAATTATATTTACTGAATTTAATGATAGAAAAGGAGAAATTGTTTCAGGGCTAATTCAAAAAGCTGATAGTAACATTGTAGTTATGGACTTAGGAAAGCTAGAAGGTGTTATGCCTGCAAAGGAACAAATTCCAACTGAACACTATCATGTAAACGATAAAATAAAAGGATATGTTTTAGATGTTGAAAAAGGAAGCAAAGGTGCACCACAAGTAATAGTATCTAGAAGTCATCCAGACTTTGTAAGAAAATTATTAGAATTTGAAATACCAGAAATCTACGAAGGTGTTATTGAAATAAAAAGTGTTTCAAGAGATGCAGGTTATAGAAGTAAAGTAGCAGTATTTTCACCAGATCCAAATATTGACCCAGTTGGTTCATGTGTTGGACAAAAAGGTGTAAGAATTCAAAATGTTATAAACGAATTACACGGCGAGAAAATAGATGTAATTGAATGGAATGAAGACCCATCAATATATATTGCAGCAAGCTTACTTCCTGCACAAATATTAGCAGTAGATATAAAAGAAGAAGAAAAATTTGCACAAGTAATAGTACCAGATGACCAGTTATCATTAGCTATTGGAAAATCTGGTCAAAATGCAAGATTAGCAGCAAGGCTTACAAACTGGAAAATAGATATAAAATCAGAAACTCAATTTAGAGAAATGTTAATGAATGCACAACAAGAAACACCTACACAAGCAGAATAAAACGAAAATCAAAACATACAATAAAAGGAGGACAAAATAATGAAAAGTCAGCCACAAAGAACATGTATGGGTTGTAATTGTAAAAAAGATAAAAATGATTTTATTAGGATTGTTAAAAATAATAAAAATGAAATTAGCATAGATAGAACAGGCAAAAAAGAAGGAAGAGGAGCATACATTTGCAATGATATAAAATGCTTAGAAAAACTGCAAAAATCAAAAAGACTAGAAAAAGTATTTAAGCAAAAAATAGAAGAAGAAATTTATGAAAATTTAAGAGGTGTAATTATTGATAAATAAAAAAATATTAGGTTTAATTGGATTTTCTGCAAAAGCGAGAAAAGTCTGTTTTGGTGCAGATAGTGTAGAACTACAAATAAAAAAGAAAAAAGTTAGTGTTGTAATAGTAGCAGAAGATGCATCAACAAGAACAAAAGAAAAATTCAACAAACTATGTGAAACATATAAAATACCTATTATTATAGGTGGAGAAATTGAAACTATTAGTAAAGCTATTGGAAAATCTAATAAAGCAGTTATTGGAATAGAAGACGTTAATTTAGCAACAGAGATAGCAAAAATAAACAATGGGGGTGAATTTATTGGGTAAGATTAAGATACATGAAATAGCAAAAAAATTAGGCTTAACCAGTAAAGAAGTGCTAGATGTAGCAAATAAACTAAAAATTGATGCAAAAAGTCATATGAGTGGTGTCGAAGAAGAAGAAGCAAAGAAAATAGAAAACGCATTATCTAACAATAAAAAAGAAGGAAAGAAAAAAGAAGCACCAGTCATTATTCGTCGTGAAGTAATTATTGCACAAGAAGAAACAGAAAAGAAAAAAGAAGTGGTAAAAAAGGAAGAAAAGAAAAATAACAATGTTGGCTTTGTTCAAAGAAGACAAAACCAAGACTATAATATTGTTTATCGTAATAAACCAAATAAACCAATGACTGTTAGCGAATTATTTGGGCTTAAAAAAGAAGAGCCAAAACAAGAAATTGAAGAAACACCAAAAGCAGAAGAAAGTGTAAAAAAAGAAATAAAAGAAATAAAAGAAACGGCAAAAACAGTAGAAAAATCAACACGTCCAATTCAAGAAAATAGAGAACATAAGGAAAATAAAAATAAAAACCATTATAACAACAATGGTTCTAATAAACGCTTCAATAACTCACGAAATAATAATGAAAGATATGGCAAAAAACCATTGGACGAAAGAGGAATAGAAAAAAATATTAAAAACATAATGGCAGTAGAAACAATAGAAAAAGAATCTGTAAGGGAATATAATAGAGGTTTAGACAAGCAAAGAAACAATAGATTTGATGAAAATAAAACAACCAAAAAGAATAGAAATAGAAGAAACAATGCTGAAAATGATTTTGATGAAGGAAAATTAAAATCTTTAAAACAAGCAAACCGTTTATCTAACATGTTTGAAGAACAAGATGGAGGAATGTTAGATTATTACGATTTAACTACTGAGCGTGGTAGAAGAGGTAAGAAGAGAAACAATAAAAATCAAGAAGAAAGAAATAAACAAAAAATCTTTAAATTAACAGATATAGAAATTCCAGAAAGTATTACAGTAAAAGACTTTGCTGCCGAAATGAAAAAAACAACAGCAGAAGTTATAAAAAAATTACTAGGTTATGGAATTATGGCTACAATAAATAATGAAGTTGATTTTGATACAGCTTACCTAATTGCCCAAGAATTTGGTATAAATGCAACAAAAAAGGAAACAGTAACAGAGGAGGACATCTTATTTGATGATTCTGAAGACAAAGAAGAAGAATTAGAAACAAGACCACCAGTTATTGTTGTTATGGGACATGTAGACCATGGAAAAACCTCATTATTAGATGCAGTAAGAAAAACAAATGTAATTGAAGGAGAAGCTGGAGGAATTACACAAGCAATTGGTGCTTACAAAGTAAAAGTTAAAGATAGAGAAATTACTTTCTTAGATACACCAGGACATGAAGCATTTACAGCTATGCGTGCAAGAGGTGCTCAAATTACCGATATTGCAATATTAGTTGTAGCTGCAAATGATGGTGTAAAACCACAAACAATAGAAGCAATTAACCATGCAAAATCTGCTGGAATTCCAATAATTGTAGCAATTAACAAAATTGACTTACCAGATGCTAATGTTGAAAAAGTAAAGCAAGAATTAATGGCTTATGAATTAGTACCAGAAGAATGGGGAGGAGATACAATTTATGTACCAATTTCAGCTAAAAACAATGAAAATATAGACCAATTATTAGAAATGGTATTACTTGAAGCAGATGTATTAGAATTAAAAGCAAATCCTAATAAACAAGCAAAAGGAGCTGTTATTGAAGCAAGGCTAGATAAGGCAAAAGGTGCAATCGCAACAATGCTTGTACAAAGAGGAACATTAGATATAGGTGATACAATTGTTGTAGGTTCTTCTATAGGTAGAATTAGAGCAATGAAAGATGACAAAGGAAAGAGTGTTAAATCTGCAGGACCTTCTACACCAGTAGAAATAATGGGATTAACAGAAGTGCCATCAGCAGGAGATACTTTCTATGAAGTAAAAAATGAAAAAATGGCAAAACATCTAATTGAAAGAAGAAAACGCCAAGAAAGAGAACAAGCAATTAATAGCAACACAAAAGTAACCTTAGATAATTTATTTAGTCAAATGGAAGAAGGAAACTTAAAGGTATTAAATTTAATTGTAAAAGCAGATGTACAAGGCTCAGTAGAAGCGGTTAAACAGTCATTAGAAAAATTAGAAAATGAAGAAGTTAAAGTAAAAGTTATTCATAGTGCAGTAGGTGCTGTTAATCAATCAGATGTTACTTTAGCAAAAGTATCAAATGCAATAATTATAGCATTTAATGTAAGACCAGATAATATGGCAAAAGAAATGGCAGAAAAAGACGAAGTAGAAATTAAACAATATTCAATAATTTATCAAGCAATTGAAGATGTTGAAGCAGCTATGAAAGGTATGCTAGACCCTAAATTTGAGGAAAAAGTAATTGGTAATGTAGAAGTAAGACAAACATTTAAAATATCAAATGTGGGAACAATTGCAGGTGGTTATGTAATATCTGGAAAAGTTGAAAGAAATGCAGGAGTAAGAGTTATTCGTGAAAATGTTGTTATTCATGATGGACATCTAGCAACTTTGAAGAGATTTAAAGACGAAGTAAAAGAAGTTGGAAAAGGTTTTGAATGTGGTATGCAAATTGAAAATTATAATGACATTAAAGAAGGAGACATTATAGAAGTATATGTTATGGAAGAAATAAAAAGATAGGAGTGTGAAAAATGCCAGATAATCAAGCAAGGTTAGGCAGAATTGACGAAGAGTACAGAAAAGAATTAAGTCAAATTATTGGTTATGAACTAAAAAATCCAAATATAACTGGTTTAATTAGTGTAACCAAAGTAAAAGTTACAAATGACTTAAAATATGCAAGAGTTTATGTTAGTATATTAAATGCAAAAAGTGTAAAAGGAACTCTAGCAGGCCTAAAAAAAGCTTCAGGCTTTATTAGAAGCGAGTTAGCAAAAAGGGTAAATTTACGAAACACACCAGAATTAATTTTTGAATTAGATGACTCATTAGAATATGGAGCAAAAATAGATACTATTTTAAAAGAAATAATGCCAAAAAAAGAGGAGTAAAATATGACACTAGATGAAATTTTAAAAGAAATAAAAAAAGCTGAAAAAATTGTAATTTTAACACATGAATCACCAGATGGTGATGCTGTTGGTAGTAGTTTAGCAATGAAGTTAATGGTAGAGCAATTAGGAAAAAATGCAGATGTAATTATTCCAGAATATTCTAGAATGTTTAACTTTTTACCATCAGCAGATAGCATAAAAAGTGATTCTGAAATAAAAAATTATGATTTAGCAATTTCAGTAGATTGTGCTAATTTAAAAAGATTAGCTAAAAACGAATATTTTGAAAAAGCTAAAAAAACTATTGTAATAGATCATCATGGAACAAATAATATGTATGGAGACATAAACTATGTTAATCCAGTATCTCCAGCTTGTTGCGAAATATTAGCAAGTATGGTAGATTACTACAACATAAATGTTTCAAAAGAAATAGGTACTTGTATTATGGCGGGAATAATAACCGATACAGGTGGATTTAGTCATGTTGGAATCACGCCAGATACTTTTGAATATACAGCAGAATTAATAAGAAAAGGTGTAGACATTCCAGATATATATAAAAGAACAATGAGAACAAAAACAAAAGCGAATTTCGAATTAACAAAAAGAGTAATAGATAGAATGGAATTATTAGAAAATGGAAAGGTTTCTTTTACTTATATCACCACACAAGATGAAATTGAAGTAGGTGCTGAGCCAGGTGATCACGAAGGTCTAGTAGACATTGGGAAAGACATAGAAGGGGTTAAAGTATCAGTATTTATTAGACAAAAAGAACAAGAAGATTTATATAAAGTATCTTTACGTTCAGAAGATGATATTAATGTATCTGATATTTGCTTTGTATTTGGTGGTGGTGGCCACGCAAGAGCTGCAGGTGCATTAATAGCAGGAAATATTGAACAAGTAAAAGAAAAATTAATGAAAGAAATAAAAAAATGGATGGAATAATAATTATTAATAAACCACAAAAATGTACTTCACATGACATAGTGCAAAAAGTAAAAAAACTAACCAAACAAAAAATAGGTCATACAGGTACATTAGACCCAATGGCAACAGGAGTGTTGCCATTATTAATAGGAAAAGGAACATTAGCTTCTAAATATTTAATTAATCATGATAAAAAATACCAAGCTACAATAACATTAGGTAAAAAAACAAACACAGGCGATAGTGAAGGAGAAATAATAGAAGAAAAAGAAGTTCCAAAAACAAGTCTTATTAATGAATATGTAGAAGAAATATTACAAACATTTTGTGGAAGGCAAGAACAAATACCACCAATGTATTCTGCAATAAAAGTAAATGGCAAAAAGCTTTACGAATATGCACGAAAAGGACAAAATGTGGAAATTAAGCCAAGAAAAATAGAAATTTATGAAATTAAATTACAAAAAATTGACACAGAAAATAAACAAATTCAATTTGAAGTACATTGTTCAAAAGGTACATATATTAGAAGTCTATGTGAAAACATTGCAAGTAAATTAAACACTGTTGGATATATGTCAAGTTTAAATAGGATTCAAGTAGGAAATTTTAAAATTGAAAATGCAATTACAGTAGAAGATTTAGAAAAAAATATAGATAATAATAACTTTATATTACAGCATTTAATAACATTAGAACAATTATTTAAAGACAAAAATGATATAAATTTAGACGAAAAAAAATTATCATTATTTTTAAATGGTGTTCAATTAACTAAAAAAAATCAAGACGGAATTTATAAAATTTATTGCAACAAAAAATTCATTGGAATAGGCACTATAACGCAAGGACTTTTAAAAAGGGATATAATTTTATAAAAGAATAAACTAAAAATCACTTTCATATATTTAATTAAAGGTATAGGGAGTGATTTTTTTGTATTATATTCAAGAAGCTGACAAGCCTAGCATTTTAGCAAATTTATTTAATATTATTACATATAAAGAAGATAAAATAATTTTGCCAATTAATGAAGAAAGTCAAATATCTCTAAAAAAGACAGAAAAGTTAGCTTTAAAAACTAAAAAAATATTAGACAAAACTATTAGTAAAAAGCTTGTGATTAGTAAAAATATAAAAAAAAGAGAAGAATATGTAAATTTATTACAAAGTTATGGTTTTGATATTGTAGATGGAAAATGGCTATTTGAATTACTTTCAGGTAGAATATTAGATTATATTCTTCAAAAAATAGATGCAAAGAAGGAAGAAATTCAAATTTCAATTTTAATTAATGATTTAACAGAATATATGCTTGCAAATATAAGGCAAATGGCAAAAGAATATAAATGTGTAAATATAATAACAAATCATATAGAAAAGTTTAAAAAAATTGAAAAGCAAATTTTTGAGGAAGATGGCATTATGATAACAGTTGGCAATAATAAACGCAAAGGTCTTGCTAAGGCTAAGTTGATTTTAAATGCAGACTTTCCACAAGAGTTAGTAAATAAATATGAAATCTACGAAAAGGCTATTATTGTGAATGTTAAAACACATGTTAGAATTTCTAAAAAGAGATTTAATGGTATTAGCATTAATAGTTATGATATCACTTATCAAAATTTGGAAGATTTTGACTATGATAAAGCAAATAAGTATAAGGCCTGTGAGGTTTATGAATCTCATATTAATAAAAAGCAGACTTTTGCAGATAGTATGAAACAGATTGAAAGGGATAAGGTTGAAATTAGTAAATTAATTGGAATTAATACGACTATTAAATAATAAAAAAATTCACAGAAATACTTTTCTTTTTAGTAAAAATATAATATAATGTAGCTGTCAAAATTTTATAAAGTTGACAAAGGAGGGTAATAAAATGCCAAGTAATAATGGGGGAAAAGCTAGACCACATAAAGTACAAAATAATAAAAAAAGAAAAACAACAAATAACAAAAGACCAGAAGTAAAAAAATCACAAAATGGAAAGAAAAACAAGAAAAATAAATTTTCAAAAAGACATCCTAAATTGATGTTAGCAATAAAAATATTTATTGTGCTATTTTTATTACTTTGCGTAATTGGAGCAGGAATTGTTGCAGGTATGTTTTTTGGTTTATTTGGAGATGACTTTGAAATAACCAAAGAAGAATTAAAAATAAAAGCATCAAATTCTGTTGTAAAAAATGCGGCTACAGATGAAGTAATAGCCGACTTAAGTGGAGATGAAAAAAGAAAAATTATAACATTAGAAGAAATGTCAGATTATCTACCAAAAGCCTATGTAGCTATTGAAGATGAAAGGTATTACCAACATAATGGTGTAGACTTTAAAAGAACAGCTGGAGCAATTGTAAATACATTAATGGGAAATAGTTCTTATGGTGGAAGTACAATTACACAACAATTAGTTAAAAACTTAACACAAGATAAAGAAAAATCTGGAATGGCAGGTATTTTAAGAAAAGTAAAAGAATGGGCAAAAGCTTACCAAGTAGAAAGAATGATATCAAAAGACCAAATACTTGAATTATACTTAAATATTCTATTTGTTGGCTCTAGAAATTTACACGGAGTTGAATTAGGAGCACAATATTATTTCAACAAAAGTGCAAAAGATTTAGACCTAGCAGAATGTGCATTTATGGCAGGAATTAACAGTTCGCCAAATGCATATGATCCTTTTGACGAATCACAAGATAATACTGAAAAAATTAAAAATAAAACAAAAACAGTTTTATCAAAAATGCAAGAGCTTGGTTACATTGAAAGTCAAGAAGAGTATGATGCAGCAGTAGCAAAAGTTGATGCAGGGTTACCATTTGAAAAAGGAAATATAGCA
>CANQTU010000048.1 GCA_947626925.1 uncultured Clostridia bacterium
ATGAAGATGCAAAAATAAAAATGGTATGGTATATCATTTGGATCAACACATACCATTTTTATTTTTGCATCTTCATCTGTTATTACATAGTTTATTGTTACTTCTGCTGCCGTTCCAGCTGTAGTTGGAAGTGCTATTACTGGCATACCTTTATTTTGTGTGTTTGATAATCCATTTAAAGATTTTACATCTTTTCTGTCTGGGTTAGTCATTATTATTGAAATACCTTTTGCTGTATCAATGCTTGACCCTCCTCCTACTGCTACAATTAAGTCAGCTTTTGACCTTTTACAAGAAGTTACACCATTTAATACATTTTGTATTGTTGGATTTGGCTTTATTTTTGAATACAAAGTATAAGGTATTTTTGCTTTTTTTAATACTGCTTCTACTTTTTTTGTTACTCCCGCTTCTACAAGTGAAGCATCACTTACTAAAAATACTTTTGTAAACCCTCTCTTTTTAATTTCTTCTGCTAGTTCTTCTCTTGCCCCTTTTCCGAAATATGCTGTTTCGTTTAGAACAAATTTAACTGACATTTCTAAAATTCCTCCTTCGTTTTTTTATTTATTTGCATTATACCACTTATATTTTGGTATTACAAATAATATTTTATACATTTTTATTTTAATTAAAAAAACGTCAATATTCATAAAAAAAGTTTAACATATTTTTTTTCATAACAATTCGGGGGGACCAGCAAATTATAGACTGTTAGCAAATTTTATGATTTATTATAAAATTTGCCTTATAGTCTATTATGCAGCTGGGAGTTATGAATAAAAAATATGTTAAACTTTTATTTAAATTTATTTCTTTAACCTCAACGCATTTAAAATTACTGTAAGGCTACTAAAAACCATTGCCAAACTTGCAATCATAGGATTTATTGAAACACCAAAAGGTTTCAAAACGCCAATAGCAATTGGTATCATCAATAAATTATAGAAAAATGCCCAAAATAAATTTTGTTTAATATTTCTAATAGTCTTTTTACTTATATTTATTAAATGCAAAATACTTGTTAAATCATTACTTGTAAGAACTACATCAGAAGCATCCATTGCAATATCTGTTCCTGAATTTACACTAACACCAATATCACTTGCCGTTAAAGCTGGACTATCGTTTATTCCGTCTCCACACATCATAACAAACTTATTTTCCTTTTTTAATTCACCAATCATATTTGCCTTTTCTTTTGGCAATACATTAGCAATTACTTTAGTAATTCCTATATCATTTGCAATTTTTTCAGCAGTTTGCTTATTATCCCCTGTTAGCATAATTGTCTCAATTTTATTTTTGTTAAGATTTGATATAATTTCTTTTATATTTTCTCTTACTTTATCGTTAATTCCTATTATTCCTATAATTTCTTTATTTTTTACAACATATACTATGCTGTTTCCATTTGATGCTAAGTGTTTTTCATCTTCTACATGTTGATTTTCAATTTCATTTTGTTCTAACAATTTTGCATTTCCAAGTAATATTTCGTCTTGACCTATTTTTGCTTTTAACCCAAATCCTGCTATGTTTTCAAAGTTTTCTACATCTAAAGTTTCCAATTTATTTTCTTCCATATAATCAACAAATGCTTTTCCTATTGGATGTGTAGATTGACTTTCAATACTACCTACTATTTGTATTAATTTATTATTTTCTATATTGCTGTAATTTATTATTTCAACAATTTTTAATTTTCCATAAGTTAATGTTCCTGTTTTGTCAAAAACAATTGTGTTTACTTTTTGTGCGTTTTCTAGTATTTCACTTTTCTTTACTAATATTCCTTTTTTTACACATACACCTTCTGATATTACAATAGCAAGTGGTGTTGCTAGACCTAAACTACATGGACATGCTACTACTAAAACTGTAACAAATGTTATAAGTGCTGATTCAATTCCTTGTCCTAATAATAGATAGGCAAAAAATGTTAGAATTGCAATTAATATTACAACAGGTACAAAAATTCCAGATACTTTGTCTGCTATTCTAGCAATTGGTGCTTTTGTATTGCTTGCTTCTATAACAGCTTTTACAATTTCAGATATAGTTGATTCTTTACCTATTCTTTCTGCTCTATATTCAATGTAACCATCATAATTTATACTTCCTGCCATAACTTTGCCACCAATTTCTTTAGCAACTGGCTTACTTTCTCCTGTTATAAAAGATTCGTCTAAATGAGCTCTACCTAATATAATCTCTCCGTCTACTGCAATTTTTTCTCCTGGTTTGCTTATTACAATATCACCTTTTTGTATTTCATCTAAAGTTACTTGTTTTTCTACACCATTTACTTTTATTATAGCTGTATTAGGAGTTATTTCTACTAATTTTTGAATAGCCTCTTTTGTTTTATCTTTGCTGATTCCGTCAACATATCGACCTAATTTTATAAAATATATAACAATTGCGGCAGATTCAAAATATAAATTCATTACATGGTTTATGTTATAAATACTATACCCCAAACTTGCAATAACGCCAATTCCTACTAGTGTATCCATATTAGGTGTCCCATGAATTAAATTTTTGTAACCATTTCTTAAAATGTCAAAACCATACCATATAAATGCTATTGTTAATACTAATAAGCTTATCATATAATTTGTTGGATGTGTCATTGGGTTAAGAAATTCAATTGTTGGTAATTTTAGCATGTGTCCCATTGATATATACATAAGTATTACCGCAAGTATTGTAAAAATTATAAATTTTATTTTTTCTTTTTTTTGCTTGCTTTCCATTTTGATTTCTTTGAATTCGCCTAGACTTTTAAAACCTGCTTGTTTAACAAATTCTTCTATTTTTTCTACATTTAATATTTTTTCGTCATAATTAATAACAGCATTTGCTAATACAAGATTAACATTTGCTTCTTTTATACCTTCTTGCTTATTTAGGTATTTTTCTAATCCATTTGAACAAGCTGAACACGTCATACCATCTATAGATAGAATTATCTTTTTCATAATAAAATTCATCCCTTTCTTATTTTAAAATATCTTTTATAACTTCTCCTGCTATAATTAGACCTGCAACAGAAGGAACAAAAGATACACTTCCTGGTACATTTTCTTCTACTTGTCCATCCATTTCATCTATTTTTGGTTTTATTGGCTCTTCTTTAGAGTATAACACCTTTAAGCTTTTTATTCCTCTTGCTCTTAATTCTTTTCTCATAACTTTTGCAAGTGGGCATACGCTAGTTTTATAAATATCTGTTATTTCAAATTTAGTTGAATCTAATTTATTACCTGTCCCCATACTAGATATAATAGGTATTTGCAATTTATTTGCTCTAACTACTAATTCTATCTTTGCAGTTACAGTATCTACACTATCCACTATGTAATCTACGGTTTCATCTATAATTGGCTTACTATTCGGCATAAAAAATTCTTGGTATATTTCTACATTTGCAGTTGGATTAATTTCTAATATTCTCGCCTTTGCTACTTCAACTTTAGGTTGTCCTATTGTTTTATGTGTAGCAATTAATTGCCTATTTAAATTAGTCAAAGAAATTGTATCTTTATCCACTAAAATGAAATTTCCAACTCCTGCTCTTACTAATCCTTCAACTACAAAAGAACCTACTCCACCAATTCCAAATATAGCTACTTTTGACTTTTTCAACTTTTCTATTGCTTCTTTTCCTAATATTAATTCCGTTCTTGAAAACTGATTTAACATTTTACCTATCTCCTCAGTTAAAAATTATATACCCTTTTAGTCTTTGGTGTCAATGTCCCGTTCTGGGACAGGCACAAGTGTACCCATTTTGTCCCTTTTTGGGACAGGTTAAAATAGTTATTCAAGTAAGCTATTTTCCATAAAATCATATTTTCTTTCATAGTCTTTTGTTTCTTTGTTTGCCATATATACTTCGCTACGATTTTTTTTCAAAAATTCTATTATTTGGTATACGTCAATCCAAATTTCATTAGGGCTATCTACTTGTGATTCGTCAAATATTAGTTGCATGCCAAAATGTAAATGAGGTACATTAATATTATTAACATTTTCTTTTGTGCTATAGCCTGTCATACCTAAATATCCAATGACATCACCTGCTTTTACAGTCATTCCTTCTTCCATTCCCTCACTATATGGGTGATTTTTTCGTAAATGTGCATAATAGTAATATCTTTTTGTGTCAAAACTACGAATTCCAATTCTCCAACCACCATATTGATTCCATCCTAAATTTTCAACAACTCCTGATTCTACTGCAACAATTGGCGTTCCAATACTTCCCATTAAGTCATTTCCTAAATGAGTTCTTTTAAATCCATATGACCTACTGTTGCCAAAATCGTCATAATGACTAAAAGAGTAATTTTTAGCAATCGGCAAAAAAGCTTTTAGCCCATATCTATCTTCAAAAGTTTTTGTTCCATCTTCGTCTTTGGCTACTTCTACAGAGTAATTACCAATAAAACCTCCTAAAACAGCAGTGTAACTTTCATAATAATAATCATAGAATTTCATATTTTGTGTTAAGTCTTCCATAGTTTGACCATTTTTTAATTCTTGAATTAAGGGTTGTAAGTCTTTTGATTTGAAATTTTTAAAATTTCCACCATTTTTGCAAGATAAATAGGCAAGTAATTCAATCCAGTTGTAAACAATTTCTTCGTTATTATTGTGTGAATCAATATCCATTTTGGCAGTTAAATTTAAAGCTTCACTAGTTACATTGAAATCTACCCACTTGATAAAGTTTTTTTGTGTTTCCGCTTCTTCTATTTTTTCTATGCTGTCTGTTGTTTCTACTTTTTTTGCTTCGTTTGTTTCTTCTTGGTTTTCTGTTTGGATATTTTTTGAACTATTAGCAAATGAATAAAAAACAATGATACTTGATATTAAAACCACAAAAATTATTGAAATTATAATTATTATAATTGATTTTTTACCTATGTTAAATGATTTTATTAGCAAAAAAATACACCCCATAAAATTATATGGGGAAATTTATTATAGTATGACAGGTGTAATTATTGATAAATAATAAATACAAAATTTAATTAAGAATTTATAAAAAATAATTGACAAAGTACAGGATAAAGTATAGAATAAAGTATAGTATAAAATTAAACGTACTGGTGTTAGTAAAAATGAATATTGGAAAATATTGAAATCGTCTAAAGAAATGTAATTCAATATATAGAAAGGTTGATTATGAAAAAAACAAAAATTATTTTATTTGTTTTATTAATAATAATACTGCTAATATTTATAATTTTATTTTTTAACTATCTTTTAAGTGATAAAAATATAATAAACGGATATTTCAAATCAGAAACACATGGAGACAAGTATGGATTTCAACATTATTTAGAATATTATAAATATTATTATCAGACAGAAAAAGATACTGATTTTAATACATTATATAATAAGATTAATAATCAAAATATTGATGAAATAAAATTGTATTATAATAACTTCAAAGAAAGAATGAATGTGCAAAATAGATTAGAAGAATATGATTTTAATGATAATATTATAGATGAAAATGATTATTTTATACTTTATGATAAAAATAATAGGGATTTTGGAAAAAAATATGCAAAATTTTATTATTATACATTATATTTTTATGATACAAGTTCACATATTTTGTACGTATTACATTGTAGTTAAAAATTGATAAGGTTATCCATATTGGGTAACCTTAGCCTAATGTTATTTTTATTTGTTTAGTGATTTTTCCTCTTGTTACTTGTAATTCTACCTCATCTTTGGGCTTTTTAGTGTAAATATATTGTCGTAAGTCGTTCATTGTGTTTAATTCTATGTTGTCTATACTTGTAATTATATCTCCTTCTTTTAATTCTGTGTTATCTGCTGGTCCGTTTTTTGTAATTTGTGCTACATATATTCCTTTTTCAAAGTTGACGTTTGTACCATTGGAAATACTTGCATTACTTGAATTGCTCGAGTTTAAGTATGGTATTACTTCTTTGTCATATGCATATATTCCTATTGTAGCTTCTGCAAATTCTCCTGTGTTTTTAAAACTTTCTATTATTGGTTTTACTATGTTAATTGGTACTGCAAACCCTATTCCTTCTGCTGATGAAATTTTTACCGTGTTTATTCCTATTACTTCTCCATTTGGATAAATTAGTGGTCCTCCACTATTGCCTGGATTTATGGTCGCATCTGTTTGTATTAAGTTTGTCATATATGATGATTTATCTTGTTCTTCTATTTTTATTGTTCTGTTTTTTGCACTTATTATTCCTGATGTAACTGTTCTTCTAAATTCAAACCCAATTGGATTTCCAATGGCATATACTGTTTCCCCTACTCTAATTTGGTTAGAGTCACTTAATGTTACATATTCTAAATTTTTTGCATTAATTTTTGTTATTGATAAATCTAGGTCTGAATCGCTCCAAGCAACTGTTCCGTCATAGGTGTTTCCATTTTCTAAAGTAATATAACATTTACTGTATTTAGCACCTGTTACATGTTCATTGCTTAAAATATATCCATTATCTGTTACAATTACACCTGTTCCAAGGCCTAATTCACTTTCTGTACTTTTTGATAATATACTATTTCCCGCATTTTTTAATTTTGATATTCCAACTACTTTTCTTGTAGTTTCTTCTATTACATCTGCTATTTTTGTGCTGTTTTCCTCTATTTTATCCACATCTTGTGCTTCTAATGTGGATAAAATTCTTGTTGTTTCATAATTTGATGGACTTACTTCTATTTTTTCGTATGTAATATATAAATAAAATCCAAAAATCCATAAAATTATTGCTATTGTAAATAGTGTCAACGCTTTTCTTTTGTTGCTCATTTTTTTCTTTTTCTTCAAATTTGCATTCATTCCTTCCTAAGACACAAATATGTATTGTCATGTCTTAGAAATATTATTACCAAAAATGCACTTTTTAAACTACTTTTTCAATTTCTTGGTAGCGTTTTACCTTTTGTGTAGTTGTTTTAGCTAATGCTTCAGTTGTAATACTAATTTTTTTAACATGCTTGTAAATAGGTAATGTTTGATTAATTTTCTTAACTTCTTTCCAAATTTCTTCTTGATATTCTTGAACTGTCTTTTCCCCTAGTAATTCCTTAATCATATTTTCATCATATACAATTTTAGCACATAACATGGTGTCTATATTACTTTGATTCCTTTCATATACAATGCTTTCTAATACATAAGGGATTTTATTTATTAAAAATTCGATTTCTTGTGGGTAAACGTTTTTACCATTTTTTAATACAATTAAATCTTTTTTTCTACCTGTTACATATAGGAATTTATCTTCATCTAAATAGCCATAATCACCTGTGTAAAACCACTCATTTTTTAAGACTTTATTTGTTTCTTGTTCATTTTTGTAATATCCTAACATAATGCTTGGACCTTTTACTACAATTTCTCCAATACCCTCTTCATTTTGATCTTCAATTTTCACTTCTAGATTATCTAACACAAGCCCCACAGAGCCTGGTCTTTTTTTATTGTCTGTTTCTGCTGAAATAACAGGTGATGTTTCTGTTAGCCCATATCCTTGTATTAGTTCAATTCCAAAATTGTTATAACCTTTAATAGTTTCCTTATTCATTGGTGCTGAGCCGTATAATACTACTCTTAAATTTCCGCCAAAAGCTTCTAATACTTGTTTAAAAAGTAGTTTCCTAATATCAATTTTGAATTTCAATAATGTGTTTGAGATTTTAGATAGATTAGAAATTAATTTTGTTTTTCCTTTATCTTCAATTTCTTTTTGTATTTTTTTATACATTTTTTCTAAGACTACTGGTACAGCAACAAATACAGATATTTTATATTCTTTCAAATTTTGAGCTATGTATTTTAAACCATCACTAAATGCTACTGTTGCTCCCCAGTACAAGCCAAATAAAAATGTTATTGTACATTCAAAAGTATGGTGTAATGGTAAAAAAGATAATAATGTATCAATTGTGTATAATTTTACATATCTACTAATAGCTACAATATTTGAGCATATATTATTTTGTGATAGCATAACTGCTTTTGGCTCGTTTGTAGTTCCTGAAGTGAATAACATTATTGCCATTTTGTTGCTATCTATTTCTATTTTTTCATAACTATCATTTCCTTTTAAAATTTGCTCTTTTCCATCTTCTAATACTTTTTTGAATATTTTAATTTGTGATGAATTATTTTCCTCTATTGAATCCATGTTAATTGCTATTTCAACTGAATTATCCTTTTCTTTTAAAAGCTTTTTTACTAATTCTTCGTGTTTATTTTCAAATATAATAGCAGTTGCTCCGCTTCTTTTTATTAGTAATTCCAATTCATTATCTGGTAAGGCTCTATCTATTGGTACTACTACCATATTCCCTGTCGTAATTGCAAGGTAGCTTACACACCACTCGTAACAATTATTTCCAACTAAAACAATTTTTTTATTTTCCAATCCTAGACTTAATAGAGCCGTACTCATTGCTTCTATATCTTGTTTAAAGGTATTATATTTTATTTCTGCATATTCATTATTTTTTTTGAAACGATAAACTATATGTTCTTCATTTCCTCTTTGTGCAACTTTTATCAATTCCCTAAAATTTTGGATTTCTTTTACCTCTTTCATTTTAAACCACTATCCCTTACCTTTTACATTAGTTATTGTTATTTTTATATTTTAGCTTTAAATAATTATATTTTTTATAACTGCGTAAGCGACCAAACGGAGCGTTAGCCTAGTAGCGATTGGAGCAACTTACATACTAGTATTTTTAATATGGAAGTTGCGACACACAAAGTTATAACAAAATATAATTATTTAAAGCTATATATATTTGCATTTTATCCTAAGTATCTTTTTTTTTCAACAATTTATTGCTTTTTTTTCTAATTATCTATATAATTCTATCAGGAGAAAAAAGGTGATTTAAATGAACAAAACATTATTTAGCTTAACATATCCTCAAAAGGCTATTCTAAGCATGGAACAATTTTATCCTAATACTAGTGTTAACACCATTTCAGGTAAAATATCTATTCACGAAAAAGTTGACTTTACTTTATTAAGAAAAGCTATTCGTTTATTTGTAAAAAGCACTAATAATATTCGTTATCAGTTACACAAAAATGATGATGAAACTGTACAACAATACGAAAAAGAATATGAGCCTTTTTCTATGAGCCATTTTAAGCTAAATGAACAAAATGATAAAGAAATTTGTGATACTATATCTCACAAGACATTTTCTTTATATGATAGTCCACTTTATTATTTTGCTACTTTTGAAAATGAAGATTTAACAGGAGGTCTTTTTGTTTGTGTTCATCACATTATTACAGATGCTTGGGCTATGAGTATGCTAATTGATTCTATTATTTCTTTTTACTCTAAACTTATAAAAAAAGAAACAATACCATTAGAACAACCTTCTTTTACTTATACAAACTTTATAGAACAAGAAAATGAATATAAACAAAGTTCTAGATTTGAGCAAGATAAAGTTTTTTGGAATGACATATTTAAAGATGATATTTTTAAAAATTCATCCATTCAAAATATTGCTCCTACATCTTCTTGGGAAGCAAGTAGAGCAGAATTTGTGTTGTCTAAAAAAACTACTACTGAAATTATAGACTTTTGTCGAAGTATAAAAGTATCACCTTTTACTTTTATGTTATTAATTATGGGAATTTACGAGAGTAAAATAAAACAAACCAATTCTGTTATTATATCAACTCCTATTTTAAATAGGAGTAACAAAAAAGATAAAGAAACATTTGGACTTTTTATTAACAATATTTTATATAAATTAGACATAGACGAAACTACTTCTTTTTTTGATGCTATAACTAGTTTGAATAAATTACAATTTTCTTATTTAAGACATCAAAAATATCCTATGCAAAAATTAACAACAGAAATTAGAAATAAATTTAATAGCAAAGATTCTATTTTTGATACAGCTGTTTCATATCAAAATGCTAGGACTAACCATTGCGAAGATAATGTAAATTATGATTCTAAATGGTTTTTTAGTGGCTTTTCTTCTATTCCTTTATTATTTCATATTTACGATATGAATGATACTAAAAAATTATCATTTATTTATGATTACCAAAATGATATTTATGATTATAATCAAATTAAAGATAGGCATAACCGAATTTTGTATATTTGCCAACAAATTATTAATAATCCAAAAATATTAATGAAAGATATTGAATTTGTAACACAAGAAGAAAAACACATATTACTAAAAGAATTTAATAAAACTTCATTACGTTATGATAATAAAAAAACAATTATAGATTTATGGGACAAACAAGTAAGTAAGTATCCTGAAAAAACAGCTATTATTTGTGGCAACGAAGAAATTTCTTATAAAAAATTAGATGAAAAATCTAGTCAATTTGCTTGTTATTTACAAAAAAAATATAAACTTACTAAATGCCATAATATTTCTATTATTTTAAATCGTTCAATTGATTTAGTAATAGCCACTTTAGCTGTTTTAAAATGT
>CANQTU010000049.1 GCA_947626925.1 uncultured Clostridia bacterium
GTCTTTGAAGTTTTTTAATATTGATAAATAATTATCTCTTTTTATTCGTTCCATAAAAATCTCCTCCTAATTACAATTATACTCTCAATTTATATTATAGTCAAGTTTTTTCAAAATTATGAAAAAACTTATTAATTTTACAAAGTTTTTTCATATATTTATATGCAATGTGGTGAGATTGACTTATCGTATCAAAAATGCTATACTAGATATAGAATATTTGAGGCGGTATGCCGATGCCTAAACCTTAAGGTTTAGATGAAAAGTTTAAATAGCTTAATACTTGATGACAAGTGTTAAGCTATTATTTAATATTATATTCAAATTTTATAAACTCACTGTTATTTAACTTAGTAATTTGTATATTATTTTTTTTCGTATTTATCAATTTTTTCTCTTAATTTTTCCTAAACTCTTGCAAAAACAAAAAGAATAAGGTATAATAAAAACGTAAAAAATATAAAAAGAGGAAGAAACAAATGAAAAAAATAAAAGCTAGAAGCCTTGAGGCTGTACACACACACACACACACACCTTATGTTTACTAAATAGAAAAATAAATAAAATAGAAATAAAAAAGATAGTAGATAAGACCTAGAAATAGGTGTTATTTGCTATCTTTTTTTGCTTAAAAAGTTTTTAAATTTAAAAATATAAAAAATTAAAGCAAAGGAGGCATGAGAAATCATGAAATTAAAGTACAAAAAAGAAGGTATAACCTTAATTGCATTAGTTATAACAATTATTGTTTTATTAATTTTAGCAGGAGTAAGCATAGCGACACTAACAGGAGATAATGGGATACTAACAAAAGCGCAAATAGCAAAAGAGGAAAGTCAAAAAGCAAGCGAAGAAGAACAAATAAAATTAGCAGCTATGAATGCAGCAATGAATAAAGAAAAATATGATTATAAAGTAGAAGATGGAAAAGTACCAATCCCAGCAGGATTTGCACCAACACAAATAGAAGGGCAAAACTCAATAAAAGATGGAGTAGTAGTGGTAGATGAAAAATGTAATGAATTTGTATGGATACCAGTAACATCAAGAGAAAATTATGTAAGAAATAAAGATTATGAATCTAAAGAATGTTCAGAAATAGCACATGATGATGAAGGATATTTACCAGAAGGAATAGAAAATGAAACAACTGCAGTAGTAAATGCAGGAGGATTTTATATAGGAAGATATGAAGCAGGAGCCGAGGGTGGAAAATTAGGAGAAACTACGTGGACAGAAAAACCAACGCTTGTAAGTAAAAAAGGAGCAACAGTATATAATTGGATAACACAAGAAGATTGTAAAAAAGAAGCAAAAACATTTATAAATAATAAATATGTAAAGAGTGCATTAATATCGGGAATACAATGGGATATGACAATGGCATTCATAGACGGAAAAATTGATGGAAATAATAATACATATAATGTAACAATCAAGGATACTAGAAGGCACACTGGAAGCTTAGCAAAATCAGGACAAAATGAAGCAGATAAGGTATGTAATATATATGATTTAGAAGGGAATTGTTTTGAATATGTTGCAGAAAAAGGCAATGCTGAAGATAGCGAATCATGCATAAATCGTGGTGGAGCTTTTAATAGTATAGAGGTTACTGCATCAGGACGTGGACATTTTACTGGTGAAAGAGCTAAACGTTATTCTTTCCGTTTTGTGCTGTATGTAATGTAGTATTATTGTTAAAAAAAGGAATTGGTATTAATACAATACCAATTCTTCTTTTACTTATAAAATAATACAAATCAATCCGCCACTACCTTCATTTACAATACGTTCCAAAGTTTCTTGTAACTTCATTTGAGCATCTTCTGGCATCTTAGAAAGTTTAGTTTGAAGTCCTTCATTAACCAACTCATGCAAGCTCTTTCCAAAAATATTTGATTTCCAAATTTCTTTTGGATTGCTTTCAAATTCAGATAATAAATAATTAACCAATTCCTCAGACTGTTTTTCTGAGCCAACAATAGGCGAAACTTCAGTTTCAACATTTGTTTTAATTAAATGAATAGAAGGTGCAGTTGCTTTTAATTTCACTCCAAATCTAGAGCCTTGTTTAATCATTTCAGGTTCTTCTAATTCCAAATCTTCAATGCTAGGAGTAACAATTCCATAACCTTTTGCTTCAACTTCTTCTAAAGCATAAGCAATTCTATCATATTTCTTTTTAGTCTTTGATAATTCAGTAATAATGCTAAACAAATCGCCTTCATTTGTAACATCAACATTTGTAATTTCAGAAAGAATTTGATAAAACAATTCATCTTTTAAAGTAATATCAACATTAACATTGCCAGAGCCTAACTGAATATCTGCAATTGAACTTCTAGAAATAATTTCTGTTTGTCTAATCTGTTCAACACATCCAGAAACATCTTTTAGCACATGAATATTTGAAAAAGCATTCTTAATTTCTTCGTATAATTCACACTTTAAAGGATGGTCAGAATCTAAACCATCAATCCAGCGAGGAAATTTAATGCAAACTTGCTCAACAGGGAATTCGTATAACACTTTAGAAAACATATTATTAATATCATCTAAGTTTAGATACTCACAATTAAGAGGCATAACAGTAGTACCGTATTTTTCACTTAATTCATTTGCTAAGTCTTGTGTGTAGTTAGAGTTTGGATCATTTGAATTTAAAAGAATAATGAAAGGTTTGTTTAAAGCTTTTAATTCATTTACAACTCTTTCTTCTGCTTGAACATAATCTTCTCTTGGAATATCAGTAACAGTGCCATCAGTTGTAACTAAAACACCAATAGTAGAATGCTCATCAATTACTTTTTTAGTGCCAATTTCAGCTGCTTTTTCAAAAGGAATTTCTTCGTCAGACCAAGGCGTTTTTACCATTCTAGGCATATCATCTTCCAAATAGCCAATAGCATTATCAACTAAATAACCAACACAATCAACTAACCTAGTTTTAAATTTTAAATTATTATCTAAAGTAATTTCTACTGCTTCATTTGGAATAAATTTCGGCTCTGTAGTCATAATAGTTCTGCCACCTGCACTTTGAGGAAGCTCATCTTTTGCACGTTCCTTTTTATATTCGTTGTCAATGTTGGGAATAACCAATAAATCCATAAAATTTTTAATAAATGTTGATTTACCAGTCCTAACCGGTCCCACAACACCAACATAGATGTCACCATCTGTCCTATTTGCGATGTCCTCATACAATCTTGTACTTTCCATCTATATACCTCCTTTAATCTTAATCGAAATGTTTGTACTAATTACTTAGTTAATATATATGGAGGATTTTTTTATAATATGACAAGTTTCATTTAAAAACTTGATAAATATAAGCGAATATGATAAAATTGCATATAATATATCAAAAAGCTATAGAAAGACCGAAAGGAAAGGGAAAATGATGGATAGAGTGCAAGATACTATTGAAATACTAAAGACGTACCACCAAGAACATATTATTAAATTATTGAACAAATTAGAAGGAAAAGCAAAAGAAGAATTAATTGATCAAATAGGAAAAATTGATTTTCATCAGATTATGGAACTATATGATAATACAAAAAAAGAAATAAAAATAAAAGAAAATAAAATTGAGAATATACCATATTTAGACAAGGCAAAACTTACTAAAGAACAAAAAGAACAATTTGATAAATTAGGAGAAACAGCAATTCGAAATGGCGAATATGCTGTAGTTACCATGGCTGGAGGTCAAGGAACTCGCCTTGGACATACAGGACCTAAAGGTACTTTCAAGTTAGATGTCTATGGAAAAGGAAAATATTTATTTGAAATATTAGCAGAAAATTTAAAAGAAGCAAATAGAAAATATGGTGTAACAATACCTTGGTATATTATGACTAGTAAAGAAAATCATGATGAAACAGAAGCATTTTTAAAGAAAAACAATTACTTTGGATATAATGCTAAAAATGTAATTATATTCACTCAAAGCGAATTACCACTTATTGATACTAGAGGAAAACTTCTAATAAACAAAAACAATAAAATTAAAGAAGCATCAGACGGTAATGGTGGAACATATTCTTCATTAAGAATTAGCGGATGTTTAGCAGATATGAAAGAAAAAGGAATAAAGTGGATTTTCATTGGAGGAGTTGACAATGTACTATTAAAAATGGCTGATGTAACTTTACTTGGAATGGCAATTCAAAAAAATGTACAAATAGCATCAAAATCTGTAGTAAAAGCAAATCCACATGAAAAAGTAGGAGTGTTCTGCAAAATGAATGGGCATCCAAAAGTAATAGAATATGCAGAATTACCAGAAAAAATGGCAGAAGAAACAGACACAAATGGTGAACTAAAATACGGAGAATCACACATAATGTGTAACTTATATACAATAGAAGCTATTGAAAAAGTCAGCAAAGAACACTTAATGTATCATAGTGCTTTCAAGAAAAACTCATACATAGACGAAAATGGCAGAGAAATTATACCAGATACACCAAACTCATACAAATTTGAATCATTTATATTTGATGCATTTGAATTTTTTGACGATATTGCAATTTTGAGAGGAAAAAGAGAAGATGACTTTGCTCCAGTAAAGAACAAAGAAGGAGTAGATAGCCCAAAAACAGCAAAAGAATTATACGAAAAATATTGGAAAAGGCATTAAACAATGGCAAGTGAAGGGAAGAAGAGGAGTATGGAAAAGTGTAAAGTTAGTAATTTATATAATTTAGAGGAAACTATTGCAAAAGATTTGCTTGCAAGTGTAACTTATCCTTGGGAGGCTCTTAGTAAAATTAATGATTACATATTAGAAATAGGTAAAAATTTAGACCCTAATAAGTACGATAAAGTTGGAGATGATGTTTGGATTGCTAAAACTGCTAAAGTAATGCCAACTGCATATATTCATGGCCCAGCTATTATTGGAGAAAATGCAGAAATTAGACATTGTGCTTTTATTAGAGGAAAAGCTATTGTTGGAAATGATGTAGTTGTTGGAAACTCAGTTGAATTAAAAAATGTAATTTTGTTTAATAAAGTGCAAGTACCACATTATAATTATGTAGGTGATTCAATTTTAGGGTATAAAGCTCACATGGGTGCAGGTTCAATTACTTCAAATGTTAAGTCTGATAAAAAATTAGTTATAATAAAAGATGGTAAAGAACAAATTGAAACTGGTATAAAAAAAGTTGGAGCAATGATAGGTGACAAAGTTGAAGTTGGATGTAATACTGTTTTAAATCCAGGAACAATAGTTGGAAGAAATTCTAATATTTATCCTTTGTCATCTGTTAGAGGAGTAGTGCCTGAAAAGAGTATTTACAAAAATCAAAATGAAATAGTAGATAAAACCTAGAGATGGGTGTTATTTGCTATCTTTTTTGAATTTAAAAAGAAAATGTTAAAAGAAGAAATAGAAAGAAAAATATTGAAGTCAGAAGAAGATTATAATAATGGAAGAGTAAGAAAAGCCGAAGATGTCTTTAAAGAATGGGAATTAAAATATGGAATATGAAATCGTAATTTCAGACACTTGTTTAGAAGAAATAGAAGCAAATTTGATTTCACATATGTACTATGGTGGTAGAGATTATTTAGATGGAGGATTATTATAAGAAAATTAAAAAAAATCATGATTGTAAAAAATACAACCATGATTTTTTTTGCTACATTTGTTGATTTCCAGGTATAAAGTAATCAACTACACCATAGATTAAAGCGCCAATGATGGCAGCTATCCAAGATATAGAATATCCTGCTACGAAAAATTGTGTTACATATAAAATAATTGCTGCTAACGCAAAACCTACAAATCCTTTACCAAATGGGCTAGCATGTAAACCAGTAAATTTGATAACTAAATAATCAATAACTGTTAAGACAACAGCAGCAATTGCTAAAGTCCAAAAACTATTAATTGTAAATCCTGGTGTAAAAAATGCAGTAATAGCTAAAACTACTGCAGAAGCAATTAATCTACCTATAATTTGCCATGCAGTAGAAGCTCCTGATTTTGTTTGATTTCCTTGAGCTTCTGCCATAAGTCCAACCTCCTTAGAATTAAAAATTTATAATGTAAATTTTAAAAAGGCTCTAAAAATATTATTCTCAAAAAAATTTTATTTATTCAAAAATTAGCGTATAAAAAAGTTAAAATTTGTAAAAAATAAACAAAAAGTAAAATTAAGCAAAAAAGAAAAGTAGGTGTTTTGATGTTAATTACATTTTTTAGAGCTATTATTTTATATATAATTGTTTTAATAGTAATGAGACTAATGGGAAAAAGAGAAATTGGACAATTACAGCCATTTGAGTTAGCAATTTCAATAATGATAGCAGACTTAGCATCAATACCAATGACAGAAACAGGAGTTCCAATATCAAGTGGAATTATACCAATTTTAGGACTTTTAGTTATGCATTTAATTATTTCTGTTATAAATATAAAAAGTTTGACAGCAAGGGAATTTATTTGTGGCAAACCACGTATTTTAATTTATCGTGGAAAAATTGACGAAAAAGCATTACGCAAAGAAAGATTTACAATTAATGAATTACAAGAAAGGTTAAGAGGGAACAATATAATCAATCTTGGGGACGTTGAATACGCAATTTTAGAAACAAGTGGAGAAGTAACAGTAATACAAAAGCCAGAAAAACGAAACACAATTCCAGAGGACTTTAATATAACACCAGATTATGAAGGAATACCTTATGACTTAGTAATAGACGGAAAAATTATGAATAAAAACTTGCAATTAATTGGTAAAAATTATGCATGGCTAAAAAAACAAGTAGAAAAATTCAACATGCAACCAGAAGAAGCATTATTAGTAACAATAGACGGAAAAGGACAAATATTCTGTCAGAAAAAAGAATAAATTAAATAAATTGAATTGCCAAAAAAATAATCAAATAAAAGGCTATTTTTGGCGACAATAGGAGAGAAAAAATGTTAAAAGAATTTATTATTTGTAGTGTTATTGTAGTAACCATATTTTGGGGCAATTATATAACACAAAACTTTACAAAAGAAGCAGTCGAAGAATTAACAGAAAACCTAACATCATTGCGAAACGAAATGTCACAAGGGCAAGTAGAAAATGAAAAAGTAAAAGAAGAAGCAAACAAAATCTATGAAGCATGGAAAGAAAAATATGACAAACTAGCATATTACATTGAGCATAATGAATTAGAAAAAGTAGAAACAGAATTAACAGCAATAAAAAGTTATATAGAAACAGAAACATACCAAGACTCTATTTCTTCTGCAGACAAAAGCTCATTTTTACTAAAGCACATTGAAGACAAATACGACTTCAATCTACAAAACATTTTCTAAATGTCCCGTTCTGGGACAGGCACCAATGTACCCACTTTGTCCCTTTTTGGGACAGGTTCAAGTTTACACTTTTTGCCCATTATCTTTCAATTTTGCCACAAGCAATTTTAGTCCCAGAATTTCCACTTGGTTGAGAATTAAAATCATCAGGAGAATCATGAATAATAATTACTTTTCCTAGAATATTTTTTATTTCAAATTTGTTTATTAAAACACTCATATAAGCAAAACCATTATTTTCAATTAATGGTGGTAAGTCTCCTATATGAAAAGGATGAGGACAACTGTTGGGATTTAAATGCGATTTTGCATTTGAAAATTCATCTTCGAAACTTCCAGTGCAAGAAGAACCTTCATGAATATGGAATCCAAAAAATCTTCCTTTACAATTATTTTTAGATTGTGGCAAGTTATTAATTTTGGCAGTCATTATTATGCCATTTTTTGTTTCTCTAAAAGTAACTGTGCCGTTTATTTTAGGATATTTTTTACCACCTTTTATATGTGCTTTTGCAGTATTAAATATATTAGTAAACATTTTTAAACACCTCTTAATATTATATTCAAGAATTTAGATGATGTTAAAATAGTGTAATGCCAAAACATCATGTTCTTGGTATTTTCTTATGATATCTTATTTATTATTATTAAATTAAAAAGAAAATTCATTTGAATTTAAATATCTGAATTTTTTATAAACTCTTGCCAAAAGCAAAAACATAATGTATAATCTAAATATAAAAAATAAAAAGAGGAAAAAACAAATGAGAAAAGTAGCTAGAAGCCTTGAGGCTGTACACACACACACACACACACCTTATGTTTACTGAATGAAGAAACAAGTAAAAAAATAAATAAAATGAGAATAGAAAAGATAGTAGATAAGACCTAGAAAATAGGTGTTATTTGCTATCTTTTTTGCGTTCAAAAAGTTTTTAAATTTAAAAAATATAAATTTGATTTAAAGGAGGCATGAAAAATTATGAAATTAACATGCAAAAAAGAAAGAAAAATACCCCCAAAAGGTATAACATTAATTGCCCTAGTAATAACCATAATAGTGCTTTTAATACTTGCTGGAGTAAGTATAGCAACACTAACAGGAGATAATGGAATACTAACAAAAGCCCAAACAGCAAAAACGGAAACAGAGAAAGCAAGCGAAGAAGAACAAATACAACTAGCAGCATTAAACGCAGCAATGAACACAAAAAAATATGATTATAAAGTGGAAGATGGAACAGTACCAATTCCAGCTGGATTTGCACCAACACAAATTGAGGGAGAAAATACAGTAGAAAATGGGTTTGTAATAGTAGATAGTAAAGGAAATGAATTTGTTTGGATACCAGTAACATTAGGGGATAATTATGTACGAAATCCAGATTATGTAACTTACGGATCAATAGAAAATTGGTTTGCTGATACAAAATATTTACCAGACGATTTAAGAGCAAAAGTAACAGTAGATAAAACAGAAGAAATAATAGAAAAAGAAACAGTAATAAATGCAGGAGGATTTTATATATCAAGATATGAAGCAGGAAAAGGAGATAATAGTACATTAATAAGCAAAAAAGATGCAACAGTTTGGGGTAATATTCAACAAGAAGAATGTAAAAAAGAAGCAAAAAAATTTATAAACAATAATGATGTAAAAAGTGGATTAATAACAGGGATACAATGGGATATGGTAATGAATTTTATAAACAATAAAAAGGATGGAAATGGTAACACATTTAATGTAAAAACGAAAAATGCTAGTAGACATACTGGAAGTTTGGCAAAATCAGGTCAAAATCCAGCAGATAAAGTATGCAATATATATGATTTAGAAGGAAACTATAATGAATTTATAGCTGAAAAAAATAACTACCTTACTGATTATTCCTATGTTATTCGCGGTGGATACTGCCAAAGCAAATTCGGCGTTTTAGCGTCTTACCGTCAGGAAAACAATGGCATAGGTGGGGGTGGCACTTCCTTCCGCTTTGTACTTTATGTAATATAGGATTAAACGCCAAATTCTGTTTTTTCATACAAATAAAATTTTTTTGCTTTTTTTAATAAATGTATTGACAATATATTTAGCACGTGTTAAAATTATCCCAAGGGAGGGATATAAATGAATCTGAAAAAAGAAATTAGAGAAAAGCAAAATGAACTTATAATTATGGTTAATTCAACATTTAACGATTTAGTAAAAAAAGTAGAAATGATGGAAATGGAGGAAAATGAATTTGAAAGTGTATATGAGACAGTTTATCCAATAACTAATACAGCAGGATTTAAAGGAAAGAAACCTATTGCAGTTATATATAAAGGTAAACGTCAAACAACTCCTACTTGGAAATCTGTAGTAAATAGTGTTTTACAAGAAGTTATAAAAGATGAAGTAATGAAAAATAGAATTATGTCATTAAGAGATAAATTGCTAGGTAGAGTACGTAAAAGATTATCTGAGACATCTGATGACATGAGAAGTCCATTAAAAATATATGATAATTTATTTATAGAAACTCATTATGATACAGAGACCTTGATGAAACTTTTACTAGAAATATTAGAAGAAATCTCATACGATTACAATGAAATTCAAGTTGTTATAAAAAATAATACTAGAAAGTAAAATATCTGCAACAAGTTTTATCTATAAAAGATGTAGAAGAAAGTACTATACAGATGTATTTAATGATGTTAAAGTTTTTATTACATATTCAAGTATTTTTTATCTAAATAAAATTTTGTACAAAAACTATTGCTAAAACAAAAAACATAAGGTATAATTTAAATATAAAAATAAAGAAAAGGAAGAAACAAATGAAGAAAATAAAAGCTAAAACCCTTGAGGCTGTACACACACACACACACACACCTTATGTTTACTAAATAAGAAAATAAATAAAATAGAAATAAAAAAGATAGT
>CANQTU010000050.1 GCA_947626925.1 uncultured Clostridia bacterium
ATTTTTGTTACCCTGTGCAAAACTATAAGTTTTCCGAGTCCCCCAGCATAGCTGGGGGTTAACTCTAAAATTAAATTAATAGAAAAAGCACACTATTTAGTGTGCTTCTTCTAACATAATTTGCTGGTTAAGAGCATAGATTTCCACTTTCTCTATCTCTTTTTTGTCAGGAAAGACTATTACCCTACGCTGTCTGTCAATTTTTGAAACTCTACTTATTTTTCTATTTTTACTATCGCTCAATTTGCAAAGTAATACTTTATCTTTTTGCTGACAGATAGCTAATTCATCTTCTGCAGATAAGTTGCAAAGTTCCATTAAATCCTTCGGTAATATAATCCGTCCTTTTTCATCTACCATTTTTATGTTCTTTACGTTCATTTTTTCCTCCCCATTTGGTTTGGCCAAGTTAATAAGTTACATAATAATTATACTACAATTTCTGTTTTTTTGCAATTTTATAGAATCATTGATATCTTCTAAAATTAAAAACTTGCCAAAAAAGACCGTCCCCTTTGGCAACCTTTTGGCAAGTTTATTTTTATTAAATTTCTCTTCTTCCCTCTAAAGCTTTTGTTAGAGTTATTTCATCAGTATATTCCAAATCTCCACCAACTGGAATTCCATGTGCAATTCGTGTTACTTTAATATCTCCTAATGGCTTTATTAATTTTGATAAATACATTGCTGTTGCTTCTCCCTCTACTCTAGGGTTTGTAGCAAGTATGACTTCTTTTACTTGTCCTTCCATTAGTCTTGCTAAAAGTTCTTTAATTTTTATATCATCTGGTCCAACTCCATTCATTGGTGAAATAGAGCCATGTAAAACATGGTAAACACCTTTAAATTCATGTGTTTTTTCCATTGCTATAATATCTCTTACATCTTCTACCACACAGATAATTGAATTATCTCTTTTAGGATTTCCACATATATTGCATGGGTCTGTATCTGAAATATTAAAGCATTTACTACAATATTTTAAATTCTTTTTAGCATTTATAATTGAAGATATAAATTCGTTTGTTTCTTCTTCTGAACTATTTAAAACATGGAAAGCAAGCCTTGCGGCTGTTTTGTGTCCAATGCTTGGTAATTTTTCGAAACTTTCTATTAATTTTTCAATAGATGGCGAATATAATGACATTTTATTTTACTTCCTTTACATTAAACCTGGTATATTGAATTTTCCTAATTGTGCTGCTTGTTCGCTATCTACTTTCCTTAATGCTTCATTTACACAAGTTAGAATTAAATCTTCTAACATTTCTACATCTTCTGAATCTACAACTTCTGGTTTGATTTTTATTTCTTTTATTGTTTTTTCTCCAGATACTTTTACATTAATTGCTCCTCCGCCAGCAGATGCTTCAAATTCTTTGCTAGCTAACTCTGCTTGTGATTTTTCCATATCTGCTTGCATTTTTTTGGCTTCTTTCATTAAATTGTTAATGTTCATGCCTCCAAATCCTCCCATTCCTCCTGGGAATCCACCTCTTTTACTCATTTAATTTCATTCCTTTCTTAACTTGCAAGGTATATATACCCCTTGTTTTATATTTAGGTTTTTTTATGATTCACCTATAAACCTCTATTTTAATCTATAATATTAAATGGTATATCTGTTTCATTAGCAAAATTTTGCAAATTTTCTTCACTTGTCATTTGATGGGTATTTTGTTCATTTGGTGTAATGTATTTTATTTGCATTTCTTTACCACATGCCATTGATACAAGGTTTGAAATTTCTCTAATATTTTCTTGCTTTTCTAAAACCGTTTTTCCAAAAGATGTCATACCTTTTGGAAACTCAATACCAACTGTCATATCATTTAATTCTTTTGCATTTGTTCCAAGTAAATTGGTATATAAAACTATTTTTCCACTTTGCTTTAAATCATTCATTATTTGTGGCCAGTATTCTTCCGTTTTATTAGAAAATTTCTTTGTTGTATTAGTTTGCTTTGGTTGCGTTTTACGAGTAGTGGTACTATTTTGTATAGTAGAAGATTTTTGCTGATTTACTTGATATTTTGGCTGTGATATAATATTATTGCTATAGTTACTTGGTGCTTGTGGTTGTACTTGTATACCTTTCCCAGATTTTAAATATTTCTCAATTTTCTGCACTCTTTCTTCTATATTTTGACTGATTTCTGCTTGTTTATTACATAGTTTTATAATACCTGCTTGAAATACAATTGTTTTTTGTGTTGACATTTTAACTTCTGTTTCTAATTCAGATAATTGATAAATTAAATTTACTAATTTATCTTTTGTTGTTTTTTCTGCTAAATCTTTTATATTTGCTAATTCTTCTTCATTATATAAGTCTAGTTTTTTTGTTGCTTGATAAACTAATATGTCTTTACAATATTTAATTGTTTCCCAAATTAATTGGTTAATGTCTTTTCCTTCTTTTAAAATTTTATTTATATTTTCAAGTGCTTTATCTACATCATATTCTAAAATAGCTTGTGTAATGCCATTTACAAATGTAACTTTTGGTATGCCAACTAAATCTTTTGTTTTTTCTTCATCTATTTTATTTTCTCCATCTTGCACACATCTTTCTAAAATAGATAAGCTATCTCTCATTGCTCCTTCTGACAAAGATGCAATTATAGATAATGCTCCTTTTGTTGCTTCTATTCCACTTTCTTTGCATACAATTTCTAGTCTTTTAATAATATCTTCGTTTGAAATTCTTTTAAAGTCAAATCTTTGACATCTTGATAAAATTGTTGCTGGCAATTTTTGTGGCTCTGTTGTTGCTAATATAAATTTTACATGTTCTGGTGGCTCTTCTAATGTTTTTAACAAAGCATTAAAAGCTCCTGTTGAAAGCATGTGTACCTCATCAATTATATATACACGATATTTTGCTTTTGTAGGTAAAAAGTTGACTTCTTCTCTAATACTTCTAATGTCTTCTACACTGTTGTTAGAAGCTGCGTCCATTTCAACAATATCTGTTAAAGACCCTGAAATAGCTCCTTTGCAGATTTCGCATTCATTACATGGCTCTCCTTGTTTTGGGTTTAAACAATTAATAGCTCTTGCTAATATTTTAGCAGCTGATGTTTTACCTGTTCCCCTTCCACCATTAAATAAATATGCATGGCCTACACGATTTGCAATTATTTGATTTTTTAGTGTTTTTGTAATATGCTCTTGCCCTACCATTTCTGCAAATGTTGAAGGTCTAAATTTTCGATAAAGCGCTGTGTACCCCATAACTTTCTCACATCCTATCAAAAAATGGTCGATAACTTAATCTCTCTATGGAAAGACTCCACATAAAGATATCTACTTATTGCTGCTTCCTTCCGGACCTGACAAGATTCATAGGTCTTTATTGGATTCTCTCCATACAAAGATTAAGCCACAACCACTTGTATTATATACGCAAATTGAAATTTTATCAAGTATTTCGGCTAATTATTTACTCTTTTGAAAACAAATTTCTTTAAATCTGTTATTTCTTTTGACGCTATTCCCTGTTCAACAACATTTTCAACAGGAATATCTAAACTGATTGTAGATTTATATTGCTTTCCATTTTCTAAATTAATACTTAAATCAAAAGTAATTTTAGCCTTTAAATTTTCCTCTATAATTCCTGCTTTTTTTAATAACTCTTGGTGATTAATTTCTTCATCATTTGATTTATATTCTGCCAAATTATCATAAGAACATCTAAAAGCAATAACTCCACCTTGATTTGAAATCATAAGATATTTTAAGTTAGATTCTAAATCACCAGTATATTCTATATTATCAACTTTATTTTCTTCTTTATATTTAAAAATCGAATTCTCTTCCTCACTATCTGGTTTATAGATTTTTATATTATCCTTATTATTACCCTCAAATTGAATATTAGTAATATCAACTGACTTAATTGCTTCTACCTTGCCATATTCCTCATTTTTATTAATATACAAAAAAACATCATTACTTTGAAAAACATCAAAAGCCCATTTAGTATCTGTTGTAGGTTTATCAATACCTTCTGATGAACTAATAACTGAAATTTTCGACAAATAAAAAGGCATATTAGTCTCACCTTCTACATGATATCTCAAAATTATAGCACCTAAAACAAATAATACAACAATTATAATTAATGCAATTATTAATTTATGAAAATACCCGTTATTAATTAAGCTTCTAAAAGTTTCGCCCATTTTTCCTCCCTATGTGTCCCGTTCTGGGACAGGCACAAGTGTACCCATTTTGTCCCTTTTTGGGACAGGTCTGTTATTTTTTCTTTTGTCTAATTTCTTTAAAAAAGTCTTTTAATATTTTTTCGCATTTTTCTTTTTCAATTCCTTTTTCTACTTCTACTATATGATTAAAAGCATAGTCTTGCAATAAATTTAATACTGAGCCACAAGCTCCTGTTTTTTCGTCCATTGCTCCTATGTATATTGTTTTTATTCTCGATTGTATTATTGCTCCTGCACACATTGGGCATGGCTCTAATGTTACATACATTTCGCAGTCTAATAACCTCCATGCTTTTAGCTTTTTGCTTGCTTTTTGTATTGCTAATATTTCTGCATGTTTTGTTGTGTCTACTTTACTTTCTTTTAGGTTATGTGCTCTTGCTATTATTTTTCCGTCTTTTACTATTACACAACCTACTGGAACTTCTAGCTTTTCTTTTGCTTTTTTTGCTTCTTTTATAGCTTCTTGCATGAATTTTTCTTTTTCTTTCATGTCTTTTCCTCTCTTATTTTTCTATATTGCATCACTATTGCATTACTTTTTAGATCAAATTCATATAAAATATTGATATTTCAAGATTTATATGGTTTTTATTATTGGTGTGCCTAGAGGGACTCGAACCCCCATCGGTCGCTTAGGAGGCGACTGCTCTATCCTGCTGAGCTATAAGCACATATTAAATGTTTTTGAATATATTTATTTTAACATATCATTTTATAAATTGCAAAAATTTTTTGTTATTATTATTTAGTATATAATACTTACTATTTGTTTTTTTACAATAAATCTGCTATAATTTATAATATTACAAAATAGAAAGGACCAATCTACAATGCAACGAATTTTAAGCCATATGAGAAAAGCTATTGAAAAATATAATATGATTGAAGAAAATGATAAAATTGCAATTTGTTTATCAGGTGGAAAAGACTCTATAACTATGCTTTATGCTTTTAAGGCTTTACAACGCTTCTACCCTAAACATTTTGATATCATTGCAATTAGCATTAATCCTGGTTTTGAATTTTTTGACTGTAATTTATTGCAGTCTATTTGTGATGATGTAGATGTTCCTTTATTTATTGAAAATAGCCATGCACAAGAAATAGTTTTTGATATTCGTAAAGAAAAAAATCCATGCTCTTTGTGTGCTAATTTACGTAGAGGCATTATTAATTCTACTGCGATTAGAGAAGGTTGTAATAAAATTGCTTTAGGTCATAATCAAGATGACGTTTTAGAAACTTTTCTTTTAAATTTATTATATGCAGGAAATATTGGCACATTCAAACCAGTTAGTTATATGGATCGTTCAAAAATCACTTTAATTAGACCTTTGGTTTTTACAGCCGAAAAGGATACCAAACGTTTCATTAAAAATAATAATTTAACTGTTATGCCAAAAACATGCCCTATGGATGGAATTTCTAAGCGCGAAGATATGAAGCAAATTATTTTTAATCTTTCTAAATCTATTCCTATGGTTCGTGCTAATTTGTTTGGTGCTATTATGCGAAATATTGAAGGATGGAAATAAACGTTAAACCCTAGACTTTATCTGTCTAGGGTTTTTTATTAATTTTCTACAATTTTCAACATTGCATTTTTTAATTCTTCTATTTTAATTTTTGCTTCTTCTTCAGTATTTGCTTTTATGCCCATATATAACTTAATTTTAGGCTCTGTTCCAGATGGTCTAATACAGCACCATGCATCATTTTCAAGTTCATAATATAACACATTAGATTGTGGTAAACCAGTTTTTGTAGTTTCACCAGTTTGCATATTTTTTACTATATCTTTTTCTACATCTTTGAAAGTTAATACTTTATAGTTTCCTATTGATTCTATGTCTGTATTTCTCATTTTTGTCATCATATCTTTAATTTCTTGTGCTCCTTGAGCACCTTCTCTTACAATTGACACTTGTTCTTCTTTATAATATCCATATTTTTCATATATATCGTTCATTGCATCCCATAGAGTTTTTCCTTGTGCTTGATAATAGCATGCCGCTTCGCAAAGTGCCATTACTGCTGCTATTCCATCTTTGTCCCTTGCATAATCTCCAATTAAGCAACCATAACTTTCTTCATATCCAAATACGTAAGTTTTGTCTTTGTTTTCTTCTGCCTTTTTCATTACAGCACCTATATTTTTAAATCCTGTTAATACTTCGATACATTCTAGGTTATAATATTGTGCTATAGCTTTTGCTAAATTTGAAGATACTATTGTTGTAATAAACATACCATTTGCTGGCAAAATACCTTTTTCTTTCATTTGTGAAATTCTATATTCTGCAATCAATAGAGCTGACATATTTCCTGTATAACTCATATATTCCCCTGTTTTTGCATCTTTTGCAAATATACCTAAACGGTCTGCATCTGGATCTGTTGCTAAAACAACATCTGCATCTACTTTTTTAGCTAATTCTAATGCTAACTTAAATGCTTTTGGGTCTTCTGGGTTTGGATAATCTACAGTTGGGAAATTGCCATCTGGATCTTTTTGCTCTGGTACTACATACACATTTTCTAATCCTAATTCTTTAAAAAGCTTTTCTGCTATTGTATTTCCTGTTCCATGTAATGGAGTATAAACAACTTTTAACTTTTTTCCCTGTTCGCGCATAATTTGTGGATTTAATACTGCATTTTTTAAAACTGATAAATATTTATCATCCATTTCTGTTCCGACTATATTTAATAATCCTTTTTGGATTGCTTCTTCTTGTGCTATTGTTTTTATTTCATTATAACTTTTTACTGCTCTTACTTTATTAATTATATCTTTGTCTTTTGGAGATACTATTTGTGCACCATCATCCCAGTAAACCTTATAACCATTGTATTTAGGTGGGTTATGGCTAGCTGTTATCATAACACCTGCTGTACAGCCTAAATTTCTAACAGCAAATGATAATTCTGGTACAGGTCTTAAGCTTTCAAATAAATATGCTTTTATACCATTTGCACATAATATTAATGCTGTTTGCATACTAAATTCTTTTGACATTTTTCTAGAGTCATAACTAATTGCTACTCCTTTACTTTGTGTTCCTTGTTCTAATATGTAATTTGCTAGGCCTTGGGTTGCTTTTCCTACTGTATATTTGTTCATTCTGTTTGTTCCTGCCCCTATTATTCCTCTTAGACCTGCTGTTCCAAATTCTAATTCTTTATAAAATCTGTCTTCTATTTCTTCTTCGTTTCCTTTAATGCTTAATAATTCTTGTTTTGTTTCTTCATCAAATTCCGGACTTTCACACCATTTTTGGTATTCTTCTAAATAATTCATAATATCTTCTCCTTTACTATTTGATATGATTATTATACTTTATCAAAAAAGAATTAGCAAGAGATTTAAGCGAATTAAAACATGGGATTTTGCTCCCATGTTTTAATTTTATCATATTTATTTTTCTAATCTAAATTATAAAACTTTTTATATAAATCTCTAGCAGTTTTAGGGCAGTCAACACCTGCTGAATCAGCATTTTTAACTGGTGCAAATTCTTCTTCTCTTTTTACACGAAGCACTGCCATTTCATCAACTTCACCAAAAGCATCAAACAGAAATGCTTCAAATTTATATGCATTTGGAGAATCTGGTACAACCAAATTACCATCTTTATCTATATATGTAGCTTTTTTGAATGCAACATGATATGGTAAAGGATTAGCTCCCATTTTTTCTATAGCATCTATATTAAATAAATTGCATAAAATGTGAGATTCTCCATAAAGTAATTCACCATCTTCGTCACAGGCTTCTGCCATTTCTTCTGTTATTTCTGAATATTCTATAACATTTGGTTTTCCATTTCTTTTGCAAAATACTCCTACTTTTTCATGAGGATTTGCTTTTACAACTGATTTACATGCAACTGTTACACCTTTGCTAATTGCAACTCCCATTAAAACAGGGTCTACCATCTTTACTAAGCAGTTGTCAACTCCTCCAATAAATACCCATTCAATGCCCATTTGTTTCATTTTTTTGGTCATGCCACTTTTTACTAAAGATTCGTAAATGCCTCCATGTCCGTCTGCTGCCTCTTTTATTAATCCGTTTTCCCCTATTAATATTTTTCCTTCTGTGTCTATCATAGGTAATTCACCTTGAATAAAGAAAAATATATTTTTATCTTTTTCATACCCAAAGTATTTATTTTTTTCAAAAAATTCTATTGTTGCTTTGTTGTTTTCTTTGCTTGTCATTATAAACCATGGAATATTAACACCATATTTTTTTCCTGCTTCTTTTAGGCTGTCACATAATAGTTCAAAAAGTGATTTATGTGAGTCTAGTCCAATATCATATGTTCCTTTTGGTCCATTATGTCCTAATCTTGTTCCTTGACCACCTGCCATTGTTACTGCTGCTAATTTTCCTTCTTGTATTGCTTTTTTTCCAATGTTCTCATAATATTTATAATCGTCATATAATTTATATTTATCTAAATACTCTATTGGAGTTATTTTATCTTCTCCTTGTTTTTGCTCTTTTTTTGTATTAGCATACAAATTTTTTATTAATTCAAAATTAATATTTTCTATTTGATTTAATAATTTTTCTTTGTCTTTTTCTTCTAATTTTTCATAATGATTTAATAGATGTTCTTGCCCATATTTTTTTAAAATAGCTTTGCATTCTTCTAGCCTATTTTTCATAGCCATCTTCCTTTCATATTTAATCTTCTTCCTTTAGTTATACACTATTTTAAAAAAATTATCAACTATTTTGTTAGAATTTGTTTATTTCTTCTTCTCCTGCTGTTCTTAATATTTTTTGATGTTTTGCTAAAATATCTTTCATTTTTTCCCCAAC
>CANQTU010000051.1 GCA_947626925.1 uncultured Clostridia bacterium
AAACTCAATTAGGGTTTAAATAGAATTTTTGTGTCTACTTTTTGTTGACAAGTTCAGTTATACTGGGGGATTTTTATTCTAATATGAACATCAAATTCATAACTTAAACAAAAATATCTTTACTAAAACCCCTAATTTACTTGTAAATTTTTGCAAATTAGTGTAAAATAGCAATATATTGTAAATAATTATAAAAGATAACCTGTCCCAAAACAGGCGAAAAGTGTAAACTCGTGCCTGTCCCAGAACGGGCACCTGTCCCAAAAAGGGACAAAATGGGTACATTGGTGCCTGTCACAGAACGGGACAAAAATAAACAAAAGGAGAAAAAATGAGATTTGTTGATAGTGAAGAAAGTAAAGTAGAGTATAAAAAATTTTTAGAAGGGCATGAAAGATGCAATTTTCAGCAGTCACTTGAATGGGCTGAAGTTAAGAAACCAAATTGGAAGCCAGAGGTCATTTTAGCAGAAGATGAAAATGGAGAAATTATTGGTTCTCTTTGTGTATGGATTCGTAAGATGCCTATTTTTGGTAATATTATGTATTCTTCTAGAGGACCTGTTTGTGATGTTCATAATTTAGAAGTTATGAAGCAATTAACAGATGGTGCTAAAGAGTTGGCTAAAAAGTACAATGCTATTGTTTTAAGAATGGAGCCAGATGTTGAAAGTAAAGACGAAGATTTTAGAAATATTGTTACTAATTTAGGTTATCGTATTAAAGATGATGCAAAGGATTTTAAAGACGAAATTCAGCCTAGATATGTGTTTAGATTAGATATTAAAGATAAAACTGAAGAAGAAATTATGGCTGGTTTTAAGCAAAAGTGGAGGTACAATATTCGTTTAGCAACAAAAAAAGGTGTTACAATAAAAGATGGTACCAAGGAAGACTTAAAAGATTTTCATAAAATTATGATAGAAACTGGTGCAAGAGATGGCTTTATTATTAGACCATTAGCTTATTTTGAAAAGATGTATGATGAACTTGGACCAGAGCACATGAAAATTTTAATGGCATATTATGAGGACAAGCCAATATCTGGTGTTATTCCAATTTTCTACGGAAATAAAACTTGGTACTTATATGGTGCAAGTAGCAATTCACATCGTAATTTAATGCCAAATTACTTATTACAATGGGAAATGATAAAAATGGCTATTCAACGAAAAGATGATATTTACGATTTTAGAGGAGTATCAGGAGTAGTTGATGAAAACCACCCACAATATGGATTATATAGGTTCAAACAAGGATTTGGTGCAACTTTTACAGAATTTATTGGTGAAGTTTATATGCCTTTTAAGCCACTTACTTATAAATTATATCGTTTTTCAGAAAAAGCTTTTAGAACAATTAGACAATTAAAAATGAAATTAAAAAAATAGTTTAAGAATTTAAAAATGCTTACTGTTCACTAATGATACATAACTTAAAATAATTAAGTATAAACAGTAAAAAATGAAGGATGGTAGAAGTTAGTTGAGTACTTTAGTTATTAATAAAAAAGATTTAAGGCATAATATAGAGCAAATTAAAAAATTTGCGAAAAAAAGTGGAAAAGACGATTTAGGAAATCCAGTAAAAATAATTGCTGTTGTCAAAGGAAATGCCTATGGACTTGGTTTAGTGGAATATACAAAGTTTTTAATAGATAATGGAATATCTTTTTTTGCAGTATCAACTATCGAAGAAGCAATTACATTACGAAAAGCAGGAATTAAAGAAGATATACTAATGTTATCTTCAACAGCAATTAAAGAAGATATAAAAACTTTAATTAAAAACAATATTATTATTACAATTGGATCAAAAGAAGATGTAGAAATTGCAAATGAAATTGGAAAAGAGCAAAATATTCAAATTAGAGCCCATTTAAAAATAGATACAGGTTTTGGTAGATATGGATTTATTTACAATAATCGTGATGAAATGGTGGAGGTCTTAAAAGGAATAACAAACATTAAAATTGAAGGAACTTTTTCACATTTTTCTATAAGTTTTTTTGATGACAAATATACAAAGGAGCAGTTTAAGAGATTTATAGATGTTATAGAAGTTTTGCAAATGAATAAAATTAATACGGGAATGCTTCATATTTGTAACTCATCAGCATTTCTAAAATTTCCAAACATGCACTTAAATGCTGTTAGAATAGGCTCAGCATTTTTAGGAAGATTATCTTTTAAAAATTTCTTAGGACTAAAAAAAATAGCACATTTAGAAGCAAAAGTAACTGAAATAAAAGAATTGCCAAAAGGTTTCAACATTGGATATTCAAATATTTATAAAACACCTAGCAAAAAGAAAATTGCAATAATACCTTGTGGATATTTAGATGGTTTTAATATAAAAAATGAAGTAGATATGTTTAGAACAATTGATAAATTTAGATATCTAATAAATGATATTAAATCATTCTTTAAAAAACAAAACATCTATGTTAAAATTAAAGATATAAATTGTAAAGTATTAGGAAGAATTGGAGCATATCATATAGTATGTGATATAACTGGAAAAGATATAAAAATAGGAGATACTGTAATTTTTCCTATTAACACAAAATTTGTAAATTCCAACATAAGGAGGGAATATCGTTAATGGAAGAAGAAAATAATACAAAAGAAACAATGAAGATAGGATTTTTTCGTAAAGTATGGAATTCAATTTTAAAAATTGAAAAATACCCAGACATGGCAGCAGAAGGGTTAGGCAGAGCAATCGGATATTTATGCAAAATAGTAGCAATACTAGCTATTGTAATTTGTCTTGGTACAACATACCAAACATATCAAATGTTACAAGAAGGAATTCAATATTTAGAAAATGAATTTCCAGACTTTTCTTATAAAGATGGAATATTAGACATAAATTCAGAAGAACGAATTACAATTTCTGAAGATGATTCTTATGTAGGAAAAACTATTATTGATACAAAAGTTGAAGATGAAGCAACAATTAACCAATATATAAATGAAATAGAACAATCAGGAGATGGGTTGATTGTATTAAAAGATAGGGTAATTTTAAAAAATAGTTCAATTACAGGAACAATTAGCTACAATTACAATGAAATTTTAAATCAAATGGGAATAACAGAATTTACAAAGCAGAGTGTAATAGATTACAGCCATAGTACACAAGTAATTAGTTTATATGCAAGTATTTTCATTACAATTTTTGTTTATGGCTTTATAATGTATTTCTTAACTACTTTATCAAATGCTGTATTTCTAAGTATATTTGGATATATAGCAACTTGGCTTGCACGTATAAAAATGAGATTTGTGGCTATATTTAATATGTCAGTTTATGCGCTTACATTATCTGTTTTATTAAATATAATTTATATTGCAGTTAATATGTTTATAAACTTCAATATTGAATATTTCCAAGTAATGTATGTATCTGTGGCAGCTATATACCTAGTTGCAGCAATATTTATACTGAAAGCAGAATTTATGAAAAGACAAGCAGACTTAATGAAAATTATTGAAGCACAAGCAATTGTGAAAAAAGAAATGGAAGAAAAGGAAGAAGAAGAAAGACGCGAAAAAGAAAAGAAAGAAAGACAAGAAAAAGATAAAAAAGAAGAAAAACAAGAGAAAGAAAATGGAAATTCTAATGGAGAGCCTGAAGGTTCAAATGCATAAAATTGCTATAAAATAAAAAGGAGGAAATAATGAGTAAAAACAAACAAGATAAACAAAACAACAAAAAAATATGGTTATCTTTAATAGGACTTGTAATATTAGTTGTATTATTAGTAGGACTAACTATAGTAATGTTTAATAACAAAGAAGATGAAGACGAAAAAACACTAGCTTATACAGATTTAATTAAAGAATTATCATATGGAAATATAGAAAAAATAGAAATGACAGTTGGAAGTACCACAGTTAAAGTTAAACAAAAAAATGTTGAAGAAGAAAAAACATCTATTGTTCCTAACACAGAAAGCTTTATTGGATTGGTACAAGATAAAGTTGCAGAAGGAAATGAAATTGAATTAATACAAAAACCAAGAAGTATTTTAGCACAAATTCCATCATTTATATTTTCTTTCCTACCAACAATAATTATGCTTGCTTTATTTATAATGATATTTAAAATGCAAGGATTAGGTGAAAAAGGAAAAGTATATGATGATACAGAAAGAAAAACAAAAGTTAAATTTGATGATGTAGCAGGTCTAGACGAAGAAAAAGAAGAAATGGTAGAAATTGTAGACTTTTTGAAAAATCCGGAAAAATTCACTAAAATGGGAGCAAAAATCCCAAAAGGTGTATTGTTATATGGTAAGCCAGGAACAGGTAAAACCTTAATTGCAAAAGCAATTGCAGGGGAAGCTGATGTACCATTTATTTCTATGAGTGGATCAGAGTTTATTGAAATGTTTGCAGGACTTGGAGCTTCAAGAGTAAGAAAATTATTTGATAAAGCTAGAAAATTAGCACCTTGCATTGTATTTATAGATGAAATAGATGCAATAGGCTCTAGAAGAACATCTAACAGTGGAGCTGAAACTGAAAACAACCAAACTCTAAATCAATTACTTGTAGAAATGGATGGATTTAGTTCAGAAGAAACAATTATTGTATTGGCAGCAACAAACAGACCAGAAATGCTAGATAAAGCATTGCTAAGACCAGGAAGATTTGACAGACAAATTACAATACCAACACCAGACTTAAAAGGAAGATTAGAAATATTAAAAATTCATAGTAAAGAGAAAAAATTAGACGATAGTGTAAACCTAGAAAGCATAGCAGAAGACACAGCAGGATTTACAGGTGCAGAATTAGCAAATATCTTAAACGAAGCTGCAATAATTGCAACAAAACAAAAACACGAAGACATTCAAAATGACGACATAGAAGAAGCGGTAAAAAAAGTAACAGTCGGTTTAGAAAAACGAGCAAGAGTAATATCAGACAAAGACAAAAGGCTAACAGCATATCACGAAGCAGGACATGCTGTAGTAAGTAGGTACTTACCAACACAAACAAACGTAAAAGAAGTCTCAATAATTCCAAGAGGAGTAGCAGGCGGATACACAATGTATAAATCTGATGAAGACAAATACTATGTATCAAAAACTGAAATGCAAGAAAAACTAATTGCATTATTAGGCGGAAGAGCTGCAGAAAAACTAGTATTAGACGACATCTCAACAGGAGCAAGCAATGACATAGAAGTAGCAACCCAAATAGCACGTGATATGGTAACAAAATACGGAATGAGTGACACTTTAGGACCAATAGATTTCCAAGGAAAAGAACCATATGAAATGCAATTATTTGGTGAAAACATTGGGGATAAAATAGGACAAGAAGTAAAAACACTAATAGACACAGCATATAATGATGCACAAACATTATTAAAACAACATAGAGACAAATTAGATGCAATAGCAGAAACCTTATTACAAAAAGAAAAAATAAATGAAGAAGACTTTAAAAGATTTTTTGAAGATTAAAATATAAATGTCAAAGAAGACTGCCAAAGGGGACGGTCTTTTTTGGCAAAAAAGAAGGTGTAATATGACAATTCGCGAAGCAATTAATAAAGCAAGTTTGCAGTTAAAAACAAAGCAAATTGATAGCCCAAAACTTAAGGCTAGGTTATTGATGCAATTTCTTTTAGATAAAGATAGACAATATTTGTTAGTCCATGATACTGAAAAATTGACATTAGAGCAAGAGAAAAGTTTTTTTAATAATACAAAAAAATTAATTAAGGGTATTCCATTGCAACATATTACACATGGACAAGAATTTATGAAAATGAAATTCTATGTTAATAAAAATGTGCTAATTCCAAGACCAGATACAGAAGTTTTAGTTGAGGAGGTTATTAATATTGCTAAAAGAATAAATGCAAAAAAAATTCTAGATTTATGTACTGGTAGTGGAGCTATTGCAGTAGCACTTGCTAAGTCTATTGAAGGTAGTGAAATTACAGCAACAGACATTAGTGATAAAGCATTAGAAATTGCAGAGATAAATGCTAAAAATAATGGAGTAGATAGACAAATTGCTTTTTTGCAGTCAGATTTATTTGATGATATCCCAAGTGAAAAATATGATATTATTGTTTCTAATCCACCTTACATAAAAAAAGATGTTATAAAAAAATTGCAAAAAGAGGTACAAAATGAGCCGATTTTAGCTCTAGATGGTGGATATGATGGCTTGAAATTCTATTATAAAATTGTCCAGCAAGCAGATGAATTTTTAAAATATAAGGGGTATCTATGTTTAGAAATTGGTTATGACCAAAAAAGTGATGTTCTGGAATTAATAGATAAACAAGACAAATATACTGGTACTTATTGCAAAAAAGATTTATATGGAAATGACAGAATTATTATAACGAAGGTAGGTGATTAGAATGTCTTTTTCTTCTGATATTAAGCAAGAATTAAATAAAAGTAGCAATTTGTCAAACAAAGAAATTGTAAAATTTGAATTAATCCGGATATTTAATATCTGCAAATACGAATATAAATGGCAAACAAATAAAGTTTTCTACAGAGAGTGAATACAACATTAATCGATTTTCTAAACTATTAACAAATTTGAATATTAACCATAAAATTGATGTATCTGGCAAGACATTTGTAATTACCTTAAAAACAAAGGAAGTTAATTTTGTTGATATTGAAAATGAACAAATTTATTGGAAACCAGAACAAAACTTACAAGAAGACAAACAAAAAGCTGTAATTAGAGGGGCTTTTATGGGCTCTGGATCTGTAAACAACCCAGAAAAAGAATATCATTTAGAAATAGATTTTAGTAATGCTGAAAATTTAAAAGAAGTTATAAAATTAATACAAATATTTGATATACATGTAAAAACACTACAAAACTCAATTTATATTAAAGACGGAGAAGAAATATCCAAATTATTAGCATTAATTGGAGCAGGCAGAGCAGTAATGCAATTTGAAGACATACGAATTCAAAAAGAAATGAGAGGAAAAGTAAATAGACTTGTTAATTGCGAAACAGCAAATCTAAACAAAACTATTAATGCTTCAATTGAACAAATTGCAGCTATTAAAAAATTACAACAAACAGGTGAATTTAAAAAACTAGACGAGAATTTAAAAGAAATTGCTAATTTACGTTTAGAAAATCCAGATATGCCACTAATAGAATTAGGAAAAAAATTAAAAGAGCCAATAGGAAAATCAGGAGTAAATTATAGACTGAAAAAAATTATGGAGATTGCAAATGGAAAATAAGGAATTAGGAATATACATACATATACCATTTTGTAAAAGTAAATGCTATTATTGTGATTTTTGCTCATACACAAATAAGGACAACAGTATTGAAACATATATACAACAAGTAATCCAAGAAATGGAAGAATACGATTTTGGCAAATATAATGTAACCACAATTTATATGGGTGGAGGAACGCCGTCATATATTGAAAGTGAGTATATCAAACAAATATTAGACAACTTAAAAAATAAATTACAAAAAAATCAGACAAAATGGGAAGATATCGAAATAACCATAGAAGTAAATCCAGGTACAGTTACAAAAAATAAATTGGAGCAATATAAAAAATTAGGAATTAATAGAATTAGTATTGGTATGCAAAGTACAAATGATAAATTGTTAAAACAAATAGGTAGAATACACAATTTTCAAGAATTTTTAGAAGCATACCAATTATTAAAAATAGTTGGTTTTAAAAATATAAATATAGATTTGATAATAGGACTGCCAAATCAAACAATACAAGATGTTAAAAAGGATTTAGAAACTATTATAGAGTTAAATCCAGAACATATTAGTGTTTATTCTTTAATTGTAGAAGAAAATACAAAAATAGAAGAATACATAAATAATGGAAAATTAGAATTACCAGATGAAGAATTAGAAAGACAAATGTATTGGTATGCCAAAAATACATTGGAATTAAATGGATATATACATTATGAAATATCAAACTTTGCTAAAAAAGGAAAAGAATCTAAACATAACTCAAACTGTTGGGAGCAAAAGGAATATATAGGCCTAGGTATATCTGCTCATTCTTATTTAGATAGTGTTAGATATTGCAATTCAGCATTTGATGATAATGGAAAATGGAATTATAAAGATAAAAAAATAGAGGAAAATCAGAATTTGGAGGATAAAAAGAAGGAGTACATGCTTTTAGGCTTAAGGAAAATTGAAGGAGTTAGTATTCAAAAATTCAAGGAGAAATATACTGATAATCCGATTTTTTTATATAAGAAAGAATTAGATGAATTGGTAAAAGAAAATTTGCTTAAAATTGATGGGGATAAAATAGCTTTGACTAATAAAGGAATTGATTTTGCAAATTTGGTTTGGGAGAAATTTGTGTGAAAAATATTACAATTCAGTTACAAGTATTGCCAAAAGTGAAAGTATAAGTTATACTAATTAGTAATAAAGAGAAAAAAGGAATGAAACAAATGAAAAAGATAAACGCTGTAAGCCTTGAGGCTGTACACACACACACACACACACACCTTATGTTTACTAAATAAAGAAACAAGTAAAAAAATAAATAAAATAAGAATAAGAAAGATAGTAGATAAGACCTAGAAAATAGGTGTTATTTGCTGTCTTTTTTGCGTTCAAAAAGTTTTTAAATTTAAAAAATATAAAATATTAAAACAAAGGAGGCATGAGAAATCATGAAATTAAAACACAAAAAAGAAAGTAAATTACAAAAGGGTATAACCTTAATCGCATTAGTAATTACAATGATAACTTGTAATGATTAACGCTGAATTGGTTGATATAACTAGGTTTCCTTTCTAATGACAATCATAAAAAAGTATAAATTTGTAACTTTTTATATAAAAGTTGAACAAAATAGGGTATTTTTTAGCAAAAAGTTGCAAAAAAATATTTATTAATATAATGGAGATATTTTTAAATAAATATCTTTTTTTGTTTGTTCTTAAAAGGCATAACTTATCTAAAACTTAATGAAAAAGCCACAAAATCGATTCTCGTGCGAAATAAAAAATAACTATAATAACGATTATAAAGAG
>CANQTU010000052.1 GCA_947626925.1 uncultured Clostridia bacterium
ATCTTCATACACTTTATTTGATGGTATTTCTCCTTTAATTATTTTACAAAAAATACAATCTTCCATTTTTCGTTTCCTCTCCTAAATAAATTTACTCTAAAATAGCTTTTATTCTTCTTACACCTGCTGAACTCGATTCTTCTTTTGTGATTTTAAAATGTCCTAATTCTCCTGTATGAGTAACGTGTGGGCCACCACAAATTTCTTTGCTGAAATCTCCTATTGTATATACTTTTACTTTATCTCCATATTTGTTTTCGAATAGTCCTGTTGCTCCAGATGCTTTTGCTTCTTGCAATGTCATTTCTTCGCAGGTTACTTTTAAGTCACGTTTAATTTGTTCGTTAACTATGTCTTCTACTTGTTTAATTTGCTCTGGTGTCATTTTTTCTGGATGTGTAAAATCGAATCTTAATCTTTCTACTGTAATGTTTGAACCATTTTGTTTTGCATGTTCTCCTAATACTATCTGAAGTGCTTTATGTAAAAGGTGTGTAGCTGTATGATACTTGGTTGTTTGCTCATTTTGCTCTGCTAAGCCACCTTTGAATTTTTGCTCGCTTCCAAGTCTTGATTTTTCTTGATGCTCTTTGAATAGTTTATCAAATTCTGTTAAATCAATTTTTAAGCCTTGTTCTTTTGCTAAGTCTGAAGTAATTTCTGGTGGAAATCCATATGTTTCATATAGTTTAAAAATTGTGTAACCATCAATTACATTTTTGTTTTCTTGTTTTAATTTATTGACTACTTTTTCAAACTCTTTTTCTCCATGTGATAGAGTTCTCATAAATTTATTTTTTTCTTCAACAATAGTTTGTTTAATTACTTCTCTGTTTTGTACTAGTTCTGGGTACATTTCTTTTAATGTTTCTATGTACAAGTCAATTAGGTCTTCTAAGCTATTTAGGTCAATTTGTAATTTGTTTAGGTGTCTTGTCATTCTTCTAATTAGTCTTCTTAATACATAGCCACGGTCAATATTGCTTGGTCTTCCGCCATCTGAAATAACCATTATGCTAGAACGTAAATGTTCTGCTACTATTCTTCTGCTTTCTATGTTATCTACTTTTGCTAATTCTTTTAATTTTTCCATAACAGGTAAAAATAGTTCTGTGTCAAATGGTGTTTCTTTGCCTTGTAAAAGCATTGTCATTCTCTCTAGTCCTAAACCTGTATCTACATTTTGTTGTTTTAATTTTGTAATAGTTCCATCTTTTGATTTATAGTACTCCATAAATACATTGTTCCAGATTTCAACATATTTTCCACAGTCACAAGATGGCTGGCAGTTTGGAGAACATGCTGGTTTTCCTGTGTCTAAAAACATTTCTGTATCTGGTCCACAAGGTCCTTCTTCTCCTGCTATCCACCAGTTATGTTCTTTTCCATAATAATAAATTCTTTCTTCTGGAATTCCTGCTTTTTTCCAACTTTCAGCAGAAACTGTATCTTTTGGGCAATCTTTATCTCCTGCAAAACAAGTTACATATAGTTTTTCTGCCGGAATTTGCAATTCTTTTGTTAGGAATTCAAAACTCATAGATATTGATTCTTCTTTAAAATAATCTCCTAATGACCAGTTTCCTAACATTTCAAAATATGTTAGGTGACGGTTATCTCCTACTTCTTCTATGTCATTAGTTCTTACACATTTTTGATAATCGGTTAGTCTTGTTCCTTCTGGATGTTTTTGTCCTAATAGGTAAGGTACTAATGGTTGCATTCCAGCTGTTGTAAATAATACTGATGGGTCATTTTCTGGTATTAATGGAGCAGATGGAATGATATTATGTCCATGATTTTTAAAAAAGTTTAAATATTTATTTCTTATTTCTATTGCCTTCATTATTTTCTCCTTATTTTTATATTTTGCTTTTAAGATTATAACTCAAATGCTTGAAAAAATCAAGGAAATTTTAAAAACCAACAGTAATTGTACTGTTGGTTTTTGCACTCTCATTTTATTTTTTCCCATAAATCAACTCACGCACCGTACATTCTGATAAATCATACCGCGTTAAAATTATCAATAATTGATACGCAAGTACGTCACCCTTTTCCTGTAAAAGCATGCTATAATCAGAACAAGATTCAAAAATCTCTGTGTCCTGTATCCCTTTTAAACAAGACATATAAAATGCCGTGGTATAAAGGTAGTCTTTGGGGATTTCTTCTTTCCGTAATCTGAGAGTTTCATTCCAGAGAAATGCTTTCATTGGTGTTTCATTAACGTTTTCTGCAATTTTTTCTAATTGCTTTATCCGTTGCTCCCCCAAAAAAGTATCTTTGTAGTTGCTTGCTTCAAGCATTAATTTCTCCAAATTTTTTGTTTCATTCAAAAACATTATTTCTTCAATGAAGAATTTTCTTGCTTCTTGCCTTGTCATTTAGTTAGCCTCCTTGTTGTTTTATTTTTAATAGTTGCCTGATGAGAGCGCTTGTGCAACTGTTTTATGTTTATTATTATATTATATTTTTGTTGTTATGTCAATTATCAATATCATTAAAACTATAATGGTTGTTTTACCATTGTAAAAAAAAGTGTAAATAAATTTAATATTTTTGTTTCATTTTTTTATATTAGTGGTATACTTAATATAATGAAAAAATGGAGATGATTAATTTGGCTAATAATGCTGTAAAAGAAGAGGTAAATGTAAGCAAATCATATGGTATGGAAGCTACATTACCCAAAGAAGAATTTATTAAAAAATTTCAAGTTAAGGAAAATGGGCTTTCTAGTCAAGAAGCTAGTGAAAAAATTTCTAAGCTAGGGTTAAATGAAATTAAACAAGCAAAACCTAAAAAATGGTATCACTACTTTTTAGAAAGTTTATTTACCCCTTTTAATTGTATTTTACTTGGAATTGTTGCAATTTTAATTTATACAGATATTTATTTACCACCAACTCCAAGTTATGCAAATATTATTGTAATTGCTATTTTAGTTTCTGCAAGTACATTATTAGACTTTTTCGAAGAATACCGTTCAAATAAAGCTGCACAAGAATTAAAAGAAATGGTTGCTACCACAACTACAGTTCTAAGAGACGGAAAAGAAATACAAATTCCAATTAGTAATGTTACATTGGGCGATATAGTTATACTTTCAGCTGGTAGTATGATTCCTGCAGATTTAAGAATTATAGAAGCAAAAGATTTATATGTAGGACAATCTTCTTTAACTGGTGAATCTGATAGTGTAAAAAAAGAAGTTGAAACAAGTACATCTATTGATGAATTAGATAGTATTGCAGATTTAGATTCTATTTGTTTTATGGGAACAAATGTAATATCTGGAACTGCAAAAGGTGTTGTTATAAAAACTGCTGATTCAACTTATTTTGGCAAAGTTGCTCACACTTTATTACAAGGCAAGCCAAAAACTGCATTCCAAAAAGGTATTGAAAGTATTAGTAGATTATTAATTCGTTTCATGTTAATTATGATACCTATTGTATTTTTATTAAATGCTTGGAAACATGATATTATTACAGCTTTTACCTTTGCTGTTGCTATTGCAATTGGTATTACTCCACTTTTGTTACCTGTAATTTTGTCTTCTAGTTTGTCAAAAGGTGCTATTCGTATGTCTAAGAAAAAAACCATTGTAAAAAAATTAGATTCAATTCAAAATTTTGGAGCAATGAACATTTTATGCACAGACAAAACAGGAACATTAACTGAAGATAGAATTGTATTAGAAAAATATTTAGACATTCATGGAGAAGAAGATATTAGAATTTTAAAACATGCTTTCTTAAATTCATATTTTCAAACTGGTTTAAAAGGAAATATTGATGAAGCTGTTATTAAAAGAGGGTTAGAAAACAATTTAGGGCAACTAGCCGATAAATATAAAAAAGTAGATGAAATACCATTTGACTTTTCTCGTAGACGTTTATCTATTGTTGTAAGTGACGGTGCTAAAAAACAATTAATTACAAAAGGTGCTGTTGAAGAAATTTTAAGTGTTTGCACAATGGTTGATTATAAAGGTGAAGTCTTCCCAATTACTAGAGAAATAAAAGAAAACATTAGAAAAATTACTAAAAAATTAAATGAAGACGGTTTAAGAGTTGTTGCTGTTTGCCAAAAAAATGACATTGCTAATATTGAACATTTTGATGTTGCTGATGAAAAAAATATGATTTTACTAGGATTTATAGGATTTTTAGATCCACCAAAAGAAACTGCAAAAGAATCTATTGAAAAATTGAATAAAGCTGGTATTCGTGTTATTGTATTAACAGGTGACAATGTTGAGGTAACTAGATGTATTTGCAATAAAGTTGGTATACACTCTAAGGAAATTGTAGTAGGAAGCAAAATTGAAAAATTATCAGACTTAGCTGTTTTAAGATTATTGAAAAAAACAAATATTTTTGCTAAACTATCACCTATTCAAAAAGCAAGAATTGTAAGGCTTTTAAGACAAGATGGAAATATTGTTGGTTATATGGGTGATGGAATTAATGATAGCCCTTCCCTTACAAATTCTGATGTAGGAATTTCAGTAGATACAGCCGTTGATATTGCAAAAGAATCTGCTGACATCATTTTATTAGAAAAAGATTTAAATGTTTTATTAGATGGTGCTACAGAAGGTAGACGTACCTATGTAAATTTAATGAAATATATTAAATTAGCAACTAGTTTTAACTTTGGAGAGGTTATGTCTGTTATTATTGCTAGTGTATTGTTACCATTTTTGCCAGAAACCCCAATTCAGTTATTGGTAGAAGGATTATTATACGATTTTGGGCAACTAACTTTACCATTTGATAATGTAGATAAAGAATCTTTACAACGACCTAAAACCTTTTCAATTAATAGCTTGAAAAATTTCATGTTTTTCATGGGACCTTTAAGTTCAGCATTTGACATGATTGTATTCTTCTCACTTTGGTTTGTTTTTAAAGTAAGAGATGTTGCAAGTTTCCAAACTATATGGTTTAGCTATAGTATTACTTCAAACTTAATTGGTATGCATATTATAAGAACTGCAAAATTACCATTTGTACAAAGCAATGCTCACAAGGCTGTTTACATTTCTTCTATTGCTTTAATATTAATTGGCATTTTAGTTCCTTTTACAGCTTTAGGTAGCTTAATAGGTTTAGTACCAATTTCTATTGAATATATTGCATTAATTTTTGTTGTTACTATTCTTTATTGTTTTGTTGCAATTTTTGCTAAGAAAATTTATATTAAGAAATATGGTGAATGGATATAAAAAAGCCCTCTTTAAGAGGGTTTTATTTTTATCTTGTATCTCCTTCTGAAAATTGTGGCATTTTATAACTTTCATATTTTAAGGTTTTATTTTTTTGCATTTTAGTGATTTCCTGCTCATCAGTTTTTACAAAAGTTTTTTCTTGTTGAGAATAAATATAATACAAGTTTTTATCCTCCATTTGAATTTCATAAAGTAAACTTTTTATTGATGAATCTCCATTTTTTATTACAACATCTATATCAATTAATTTATTCTTTTTTAGTTCTTCTTCTGTTAATAAATGATAGTATAAATTTTTGTAATACTTATTTACTTCAACAATTCCCATTTCATTTTGCTCTAATATATTATTCTTTAGATGTTCAAAAATAAAATCTATTTTATATTCAAAAGCTGATTCTTTTGGCTTTCCATTATTGTATTGCTCCCAGTTTTGCTCTTGTTGCATTTCTTTTCTTAACATTTCGATAATATCATCTGTATAAAGACCATTACAATAACCTAATTTTTCGTCTATTCTTCTTAATTCTTCTGCTGATACTACCTCACATTTAGTTCCATTCCACACAAAATCTAATGTAGCAAACCCCTTTGTTTTTAGGCCTTTTTGTACACGATATAAATCCTTATTTATATCTAAATAATAATTTTTTCCGTCAATTGTTGCTATAACTGCTACATGACTTTCTTGGTCTTCTTGATATCCTACTGTTTCAGCTTGTATTTTTCTTTTTATTTGATTAGCACTATTTATAATATCTCTTGTAATTTCAGCATGTTGCTTACAAGTAGCATTAATTTTATTGTTATAATCTTCCTTTTCTATCATAGATAAAGTAATAAAATCATTGTACATTTGCATAACTTGACCGGTAGTTTTTTGCATTTTCAAAATCTCTATTATATGAAAAAATTTTAGCTGATTGTAAATAATAGTATCTCAATTCCTCTAATGGTGTGAGATTTTCAGGTTTATTTTTTATTATTTGTTCTATGTTAATTTTCATTAATACTTACTTTTTCCTCCCCTAATACATCTTGAAATGTTTCCATGATTTTTTCTGTTAAATAAATTTGACCACAATGCTTAATTTCATTATCTATTTTTATTTGCACATTAATATTATTTTTATCACCATTAAAATAACGTAATAAGCCTCTTAATTTATCTTTTTGTTCTTCACTTGCTGTAGTAATATCTAAAGTGAAAATTTTTTGCTTTTGCTCTCCAAAATCTTTAATTTCATTTGCAATTATAGTTGTTCTGTCATCTTCTCTAATACTTAATCGTCCATCAACCATAACTATATTTTCCTCTACTAAGCTTTTACCTGCATTTAAGTAAGCATTTTCAAACACAATAACTTCTGCTGTGCCATACAAATCTTCTATAGTTACAAATGCCATAATTTTATTATTTTTTGTATATTTTTTCTTAATTGAAGTAATTATTCCCGCATATTTTACCCTTTGTCCATCTACAAATTTTGGCTTTTCCTTTGCTTCCATTTCTTCCATTAACATTTGAGAATTCATTTGTTCATCTATTTGCCTTAACTGCATAGTGTTGATAGTTGTTTGTGCTTCTATTTGATTTCTCATTTTTTCTAATGGATGTCCAGAAATATATATTCCTAACATTTCTTTTTCTATTGAAAGCAATTCTTTATTTGACATTTCTTCGTGCTCTTCAAATGTGTATTTCATTTCTTGCATTTCTTTTTGTTCTTGTTCTGAACCTAAATCAAACATTGAAACTTGACCTTCAAAACCTTTTTTCTTTCCACTTTGTATTGTATCTACAATTCCTTCAAAAGAAGCTAATAGTGTACTTCTTGTTTGTTCAAATTCATCAAAAGCACCTGCTTTAATTAAACTTTCTATACATTTTTTATTAACAGATTCACCTTGAACTCTTTCGCAAAAATCTGTAAAGCTTTTATAAGGTCCGTTTTTCTTTCTTTCTTCTACTATATTGTTAACTGGTATTGTTCCAACATTTTTAATACTTCCTAATCCAAAGCGGATTTTTGGAGAATCCACATATTCTGGTGTGAATTTTGCATCACTTTTGTTTATTTCTGGTTTCAATATTTCTATTCCTAAGGTCTTACATTCATCAATATATTGAGGTATTTTATCTAAGTTTCCTAAAAAGCTATTTAATGTTGCTGCCATAAATTCTGCTGGATAATATGCTTTTAAATAAGCTGTTCTATAAGCTACTACAGCATAACACGCTGCATGTGACTTGTTAAATGCATATTTTGCAAATTCAGCCATTTCGTCAAATATTTTGTTTGCAGATTGTTCATCTATTCCATTTCTAACACAACCTGGAACTTCTACTTTTCCATTTTCATCTACTTGCCCATGTATAAATATTTCTCTTTCTTTTGCCATTACGTCTAGTTTTTTCTTTCCCATGGCTCTTCTTACTAAGTCTGCTCTTCCGTAATGAGTATCCTGCTAAATCACGTACAATTTGCATAACTTGCTCTTGATATACCATACAACCATAAGTTACATTTAAAATTGGCTCTAAGCTTGGATGTGTATATTCATTATGACCTGGGTTTAATTTTCCTTTTACATATCTTGGTATTTGATCCATTGGTCCTGGTCTATATAAAGAAACTCCTGCTATTAAATCTTCTAAACAGTCTGGTTTTAATTCTTTCATAAAGTTTGTCATTCCTTGTGATTCAAATTGAAAAATACCACAAGTTTTTCCTTCTTGCCATAGTTTGTAAACTTTTGGATCTGCCATATCTTGATCAAATTCAATGTCTATTCCTCTATTTGCTTTAACTAAATTAATTGTATCTTGTATAACTGTCAAAGTTCTTAGCCCTAAAAAGTCCATTTTTAATAGACCTAATTCCTCTAATGTTGTCATTATGTACTGTGTAGAAATTTGCCCATCACGTACATAAAGTGGAACATAGGTATCTACTGGCTCTTTTGTAATAACAACTCCACATGCATGGGTAGAAGCCTGCCTTGGCATTCCCTCTAACCCCATTGCAATATCTAATACTTTTTTTACAGTTTCGTCTGTGTCATATTTTTCTTGTAATTCTCTATTTTGCTCTAATGCTTTTTTTATTGTTATGTGCAATTCATTTGGTATCATTTTAGCTAAATTATCTGCTTCTGAATAAGGTACATCTAAAACCCTTGCTACATCTCTAATTACCATTTTTGCAGCCATTGTACCAAATGTGATAATTTGTGATACATGGTCATGTCCATATTTTTCAGACACATAATCAATTACATCTTGTCTACGTTCATAACAAAAATCAACATCAAAATCTGGCATACTTATTCTTTCTGGATTTAAAAATCTTTCAAAAAGAAGTCCATATTTTATAGGGTCAATATCTGTAATTTCAATTGCATACGCAATAATAGA
>CANQTU010000053.1 GCA_947626925.1 uncultured Clostridia bacterium
TTAAACAATGCTGTTCCTATTGCTGTTAATGTATAGAACCATCCTCTTGTTTGGTCAACTGCTTCTGATATAAATCCAGCTGGAAAGTTGTTATCAAACATTTCCTTGTTTTCAAATGGATAATGCCATTGTGCAAAAGGCATTGAGCCAGAATCAAACCAACAGTCAATAACTTCTTTTGCTCTATGCATTTTTTTGCCACATTTTGGACATTTTAAATCCACTTTATCTATATATGGTTTGTGTAATTCAATGTCATCTGGAACATTAATTCCTTTTTCTTTTAATTCTTCAATAGAACCTATACATTCTTGATGATTACATTCTTCGTTTTCACAAGTCCAAATTGGTAATGGTGTTCCCCAATATCTATCTCTTGAAATTCCCCAGTCTATAACATTTTCTAGGAATTTTCCAAATCTTCCTGTACGAATAGTGTCTGGATACCAATTTACTTTGTTGTTATTTGCTACTAATTGGTCTCTTAATTTGCTCATAGCAACAAACCAACTTTCTTTTGGATAATAAAGAAGTGGTGTGTCGCAACGCCAACAATGAGGGTAAGAGTGTAAATGTTTTTCTTTGCTAAATAGTTTATTTTTCTCAGCAAGCCATTTACAAATATCTTCATTGCAGTCTCTAACAAATCTTCCAGCCCATGGCTCTACTTCTTTAACAAATTTTCCAGATTTGTCTACTAAATTTATAAATGTTATTCTATTTTGTTTAGAAACAAAACTATCGTCTTCTCCATAAGCAGGTGCAATATGTACAATTCCTGTACCATCTTCTAAATTTACATAGTCTCCATGTATAACTTCAAATGCTTTTCCTTCTACTTTTCCCCATGGCATTAATCTTTCATATTTTGTTCCAAGTAGTTCGTCACCTTTAAAAGTTTTTATAATTTCATAAGGTGTTTCTTTTAAGACATTTGTAAGTAAATCTTTTGCTAAAATATAGTTTTCATATTTTGGTTCTTCGTCTGTTCCTATGTTTGCTTTTACTTCTACATATTCATAGGCTTTGTTTATACAAAGTGCTAAGTTTGATGGCAATGTCCATGGTGTTGTTGTCCATGCTAAAATATATTTGTTTTCATCTTTTACTTTGAATTTTGCAATACATGTTAAGTCTTTTACATCTTTATAACCGCTGTGCTACTTCGTGTGATGAAAGTGCTGTTCCACATCTTGGACAATATGGCATAACTTTGTGACCTTCGTATAAAAGACCTTTTTCCCACATTTGTTTTAATGCCCACCAAACAGATTCAATATAATTGTTGTGGTATGTAACATAAGGGTTATCCATATCTACCCAAAATCCAACTTTGTTAGTCATTTCTTCCCACATTGAAACATAGGTAAATACACTATTTTTACACTCTTTAACGAATTTTTCTACTCCATAGTCTTCTATTTGCTCTTTTCCTGAAATTCCTAGCTTTTTTTCTATTTCTAGTTCTACAGGAAGTCCATGAGTGTCCCATCCAGCTTTACGTATTACTTTGTAACCTTTCATAACTTTGTATCTAGGTATAATGTCTTTTATAACTCTAGTTTCAATATGTCCTACATGTGGTTTTCCATTAGCTGTAGGTGGTCCGTCATAAAATGTAAAATATCTTTTTCCTTCATTCATAGCAAAATTCTTTTTTATAATGTCTTTTTCTTTCCATGTTTTTGCTACTTCTTTTTCCATTCCTACAAATCCATTTTTTAATTCTACTTTTTTATACACTTTTATTTCCTCCTAGAATATTATTTTCTTGCAGTTCAAATCTGTATTTTTGTTGCACATCTGGATATTTTTTGTGGTCTACCTCTGATAAAAACATATCTAAAGGTCTGGCATATAATGAGCAGTCATCATATAAAGCTCTATATATAACCAATTTTTCCCTTGTTTCACTATGGGTTGCTATGTCTTCTACAAAGTAATATTTTCCTTTGAAATGTTTGTAAATTCTATGTATTTTTAATTCTTGCATTTTGTACCATCCTTTATTTACATAATCTTTCAGTTTCTTTAGCTATCATTAATTCTTCATTAGTTGGAATAACATATACTTTTATTTTTGACTCAGGTTTAGAAACTAGTTTTTCTTCACTTCTTACTTGATTTGCTTCCACATCTATTTCTACACCCATAAATTTCAATTGTTCACAAATTCCTCTTCTAATATTGATTTGGTTTTCTCCAACACCACCTGTGAACACAATGGCATCAACACCATTCATAGCTACAGCATATTTAGCAATATAACTTGCAATAGAATATTTGAAATTACTAATTGCAATTTTTGCTCTTTCTTCTCCATCATTTGATGCATTTTCAATTTCTCTAAAATCTGGTACTAATCCAGAAATTGCTTGTACACCAGATTGTTTATTCAATATATCTTCCATTTCTTCTGGAGAAAGATGTTCTTTTTTCATTAAATATAATAAAATTGAAGGGTCTAAATCTCCACTTCTAGTTACCATAGGAATTCCACCTAATGGTGTTAATCCCATACTGGTATCCACAGATTTTCCACCTTCTATGGCACAAATACTAGATCCTTGTCCTAAATGGCAAGTTATTATTTTCATACTTTCAATTGGTTTGTTTTCAATTTCTGCTAAACGTTTAGATACAAACATGTGTGATGTTCCGTGGAATCCATATTTTCTAACTCCATATTTTTCATAATATTCATAAGGAATTGGATAAATATATCTTTCTTTTGGAATAGATTGATGGAATGCTGTATCAAATACTCCAACCATTGGTTTATTTGGCATAACATTTTTACAAGCTTCAATTCCTAGAATACATGCAGGATTATGTAATGGTGCTAAATCTGAATATTCTTTTAAAACTTCAATAACAGAATCGTCAATAACAACTGATTCTGAAATTTTTTCTCCACCATGAACAAGACGATGTCCTATACTGTTTATTTCGTCTAAGCTATCTATTACTTTGTATTCTGGATTTGTTAGTTGCTTTAATGCAAATTCAATTGCTTCTGTATGGTTATAAGCTGGATTTTCGATTTTTATTTTTTGACCTTTTGCTTTATGTGTAATAAAAGCTTCTTTTTCTCCTATTCTTTCATATTTTCCGTGATGCTAATACCTCCTCGTTTTCCATGTTTATTAATTGGTATTTTAATGATGAACTACCACAGTTTAATACTAAAATTTTCATTTTTTCTTCTTCCTTTCCTATGCATATTTTTATTTAACTAGTTTTAAAGTTTCTCTAGCTATCATTAATTCTTCGTTTGTTGGAATTGTATAGATTTTCACCTTTGAATTTTCAGTAGATAATTCAGCTTCTTCTCCTCTTATTTTGTTTTTCTCATCATCTATTTGAACCCCTAAAAATTCTAATTGTTCACAAATTGCTTTTCTAGAAATTGGTCCTTTTTCTCCAACTCCTGCTGTGAAAGTTAAAACATCAATTCCTCCCATTGCTACAGCACATCTTGTAATATAGCATGCTGTTAGATAATGGAATATATCTAATGCTAAAATTGCAGATTTTCCTCCTGATAATGCTTCTGCTTCAATATCTCTGAAGTCTAGTGATATTCCTCCTGACATACCATATACACCAGCTTCTTTGTTTAAAATAAAATTCATGTCATCTGGAGATAAATTTTCTTTTTGCATTAAATAAGTAATAATTGATGGATCTAAATCTCCACTTCTACTTCCCATAGGAATTCCGTCCTAATGGTGTTAATCCCATACTAGTTTCTACTGATTTTCCATTTTTAATACCACATACACTGCAACCTTGACCTAAGTGGCAATTTACTATTTTTAATTCTTTTATGTCTTTTCCCATAATTTCAGCAACACGGTGTGATACATATTGATGTGATGTACCATGGAAACCATATTTCCTTATTCCATATTTTTCATAGTATCTGTATGGAATAGGGTAAATATATTTTTCTTTTTCTATTGTTTGATGAAATGCTGTATCAAATACTGCTACCATTTTCATATTTGGTACAATTTTTTTGCAAGCCTCAATTCCTCTAATACAAGCAGGGTTATGTAATGGTGCTAGGTCTGAGCATTTTTTTATTTCTTCTAACACCTCATTTGTTATAATAACTGAATCACTAAATTTTTCTCCTCCGTGTACAACACGGTGTCCTATTCCAGCAAGTTCTCCTAAATTTTTAATTACACCATAATTTTCATTTACTAATCTGCTTAAAACGAATTCAATTGCTTTTTCATGGTTTCTAGCTGGATGCTCAAATTTATGGCTTTGTCCATTTACTTTGTGTGTTAAAAATGAGTTTGGTTGGCCAATTCTTTCAAAATATCCTTTTGCTAACATTTTTTCAGTTTCCATATCAATTACTTGATACTTTAATGATGAACTTCCTGAATTCAAAACTAAAATTTTCATGAAACTCCTCCTTTTTTTTGTGCCTGTACTGCTGTAATAGCAATTACTCCGGCAACATCTTGACTACTACATCCTCTTGATAAATCGTTTACTGGTTTGCTAATTCCTTGGCATAGTGGTCCATAAGCTTCTGCTTTTGCTAATCTTTGTACTAATTTATAGCCGATATTTCCTACCTCTAAGTTTGGAAATATTAATACATTTGCTTCACCTTTCAAAGGACTATTAGGTGCTTTCAATTGTGCTATTTCAGGTACAATTGCAGCATCTAGTTGTAATTCACCATCAACTAATAAATTCTTTTCTTTTTCTTTTACTAATTTTGTTGCATCAATTACTTTTTGAGTTAATTCAGATTTTGCACTTCCATAAGTTGAATATGAGAGCATTGCTACTTTAGGTTTTGTTCCTAAAAATTGTTCAAAGCTTTTACTTGAAGATATTGCAATTTCTGACAATGCTTCAGCATCTGGATTTTCGTTTAAACCACTATCTGCAAAAATAAAAGTACCATTTTCGCCATATTCACAATTTGGAACTACCATAATGAAAAATGCAGAAACTAATTTGGTGTCTGGTGCAGTTTTTAGAATTTGTAAAGCTGGTCTTAAAGTGTCAGAAGTAGAATGAATAGCCCCTGAAACTAAACCATCTGCTTGCCCATCTTTTACCATCATCATACCATAGTAAACTGGGTCTTTTACTAATTCTCTTGCTTGCTCAATTGTCATTCCTTTATGCTTTCTTAATTCGTATAATAAATTAGCATAATCTTCACATTTTGCAGAATTGTATGAATCAATAATTGTAGCTCCGCTAATATCTAAATTATTTTCTCTTACTTTTTGTCCTATGTTTTCTTGATTTCCAATTAAAATAATTTTAGCGTATTGCTCCTTTAAAACTTGACTGGCTGCTTCTAAAATTCTTATATCTTCCGCTTCTGGAAGCACAATAGTTTTAATTTCTTTTTTGGCTCTTTCTTTAATTTTATCTATAAATGACATTTTTTATTCTCCCTTTCTTTTTTGCAATTCTATTATATCTACTATTCTAGAAAATCACAAGTATTTTTTTGTTTTTTAAATAATTATATTTTACTCTTTATTTCTTCGTCTTGTCTTAATCTCCAAGACAAAAAATGATAAGCTTCTTTATTTTGTTGTATTGCTATTTGTGCTAACTCTTTGTTATCTCTTAATCTATCACTAGCATATTTTATGACAGTTCCTTTGTTAGTAACTGCTAGTTTTACTACCTCTTCATCATCTCTTAATTCTTTTGATGCATAATATAAAGCTTGCCCATAATTTTCACAACTGGTTAAAACTACTTCTTTATCTGCTTTTAGTTTTTCAGATGCATAACAAATTGTCCATGGTGCTGATTTGACACCTAACATTATTATTTTTTTGTCGTTTTTAAGTCTATCACTTACAAATTCTAGGCTTTCTGCATCTTGCTCTAATGCTGTTTTTACTACTTCTTTATTATCTCTTAATTGTTCTGAAACAAATTCTAAAAACTTTCCATTTTCTTTTAGTGCTTCAATTACATATTCTTTGTCATCTTTATGCTCAATTACATCTTGTATTTCCAATTATTTCACCTCTGATTTTAGTTTTGCAATTAATGCTTTTATTTTAATTCCTTGTTCAGAAAACATTATTTCATGCTCTGTTTGTATATTTTTTTCAAAAATAGGCTCTTTATGTAAGTCATAAGTTTTTTTAACTACCTCAAAACCACTTTCCTGTAAATAAGTTAAAGTGGCATCAAATAATTCGTCATCATCTGTTTTAAAATATATTTCTCCATTAGGTTTTAAAAACTGTTTGTATTTTTCTAATTGAATTGAGTGTGTTAATCTTTTTTTACGGTGTTTTCCCCTTGGCCATGGGTTACAAAAATTTATATAAATTCTTTCAATTTCATCTTTCTTGTCTAAAATTAAAAGGATTCTTTCGATATCAAATCTTGTAATTAAAATATTGTTTAATTCGAGGTTAGCTTCTTTGTAAGCTTGTTCAATATTTCTTTTTGCTAATCCTAACATTGCATCTACTAAGTCTATTGCAATGTAATTTATGTTTTGATTTTCTACTGCTAACTTTGCCATAAATTGCCCTTTTCCACAACCTAATTCTAAATGTAACGGTTGGTTTGGGTTAGGAAATTGTTCTTTCCATTTTCCTTTTATTTTTTCTGGTTCATCTATATAAAATTTACTTGCTTCTAATTCTGGTCTTGCCCATTTTTTATAGCGTATTCTCATTTATTTTTTCTCCTCTTTTTTACATGTATATTATACTGTATGTTATTGCATTTTTCAAGGATACTTGTTGATTTTATATACAAAAGAATATATAATTGTTATATATACAAAAGTTTAATATATTTTATTCATAACAATTCGGGGGGACCAGCAAATTATAGACTGTTAGCAAATTTTATAATTTATTATAAAAATTTGCTTTATAGTCTATTATGTAGCTGGGAGTTATGAATAAAATATATTAAACTTTTGCAATAATAATACGAGGAGATTATATGGAATTAGAATACATTGTTGAAGAAAATAATAACTATACCATTAATAGTATTTTAAGTGAAAAGTTTCAAATTTCCACAAGGCTTTTAAACAAGTTGATAAAAATGCAGAAAATACTATTAAATGGAAAGATTTGTGACACACGTCAAATTCCTTCTCAAAATGATATTTTAAAAGTTGATTTTAATTATTCAGAAGATAATTCTAATATAGTACCAACTAAAATGGATTTAGATATCATTTATGAAGATGATTGGTTATTAGTTGTTAATAAACCTGCTGGCGTGCCTATTCATCCTTCTCGAATGCACTATACCAATTCATTATCAAATGGAATTAAGTTTTATTTTGATTCCATTTCTTTAGCAAAAAAAATACGCCCTGTTAATCGTTTAGATATAGGGACATCTGGATTGGTCATTTTTGCCAAATGTGAATATATACAAGAATGTTTTTCTAGGCAAATGTCTAATAATATTTTTAAAAAAGAATATATTTGTGTAGTTTCTGGAATTTTAAAAGAAAAATCTGGAACTATTAACCTGCCAATTAGTCGTAAAGATGGAAGCATTATAGAAAGATGTGTTAATAAAAGCACTGGACATCCTTCAATTACAAAATATGAAGTGCTAAAAGAATTTGACAACTATAGCTTAGTAAAATGCTATTTAGAAACAGGACGAACACATCAAATTCGTGTCCATATGTCTGCTATTGGGCATCCTATAATTGGAGATACACTATATGGTAATTCTTCAAATTTAATTAATAGACAAGCCTTGCATAGTTATAAAATTACATGTATACACCCTATTGGGGGAACATCTTTAATTTTTGAAAGTAAATTACCAGATGATATTTTACAGACCTGTCCCAAAAAGGGACAAAATGGGTACACTCGTGCCTGTCCCAGAACGGGACATTTCTCATTTTTCTAAATCCAAAAGGAATTTTTTTATTGGTAACCCTAAGGCATAACCTACCAATTTTCCATTACTTCCTATTACTCTGTGACATGGTATTATTATTGGTATTGGGTTTTTGTGGTTTGCCATTCCTACTGCTCTTGATGCTTTGGGTTTTCCTATTTTTTTTGCAATTTCTCCATAGGTTACGGTTTTCCCATATGGAATTTCACATAGGGCTGTCCAAACTTTTTTCATAAAAGGAGTACCTTTAGGGTTTAATGGTATTGTAAATTGTTTTCTTTTCCCTAGTAGATACTCTTTTAATTGATTTGCCGTTTCTTGTAAAAGTTTGGTGTCTTTTTCTATAATTTCGTTTTCTACTTCTTCTATTTTTTCGTTTATATTTATTTCTATAATTTTGTTTTCTTCTTCTATTATAGCTATATTTCCTATTTTTGTTTCTATGTTTTTTATGTATTTCATGCCGTTTGTACCTCCATATTATGCTTCAATTATTATTTTAATATAAATACATGAAAAAATAAAGTATTTTCAACAAGATTTAAGATGTGTCCCCAATTGCACATTAATAATATTGATAACGATTATTACTGTTTTGCACTGAGCCATAGATTCCTGTGGTGGAT
>CANQTU010000054.1 GCA_947626925.1 uncultured Clostridia bacterium
CTAATGTTTTATTGTATGCAGCCATTTCTCTTTCCCCTTGAAGTACGTGTACTTCAACTGATGTTTGACCATCTGCTGCTGTTGAGAATACTTGTGATTTCTTTGTTGGAATTGTTGTATTTCTTTCTATTAATTTTGTAAATACTCCACCATATGTTTCAATTCCTAATGATAGTGGTGTTACATCTAATAATACTAAGTCTTTAACATCTCCTGATAATACACCACCTTGAATTGCTGCACCAATTGCAACACATTCATCAGGGTTAATTCCTTTATCTGGTTCTTTGTCAACTATTTTTCTAACTGCTGCTTGAACAGCTGGAACTCTTGTAGATCCACCTACTAATAATACTTTATGAATATCGTTTGGTGTTAATCCAGCATCTTTAAGTGCTTGGTTTACAGGTCCAGCAGTTGCTTCTACTAAGTCATGAATTAATTCTTCAAATTTTGCTCTTGTTAAATTAACGTCTAAATGTTTTGGTCCTGCTGAATCAGCTGTAATGAATGGTAAGTTGATTTGTGTTTGTTGAACACCAGATAATTCTATTTTAGCTTTTTCTGCTGCTTCTTTTAATCTTTGCATTGCCATTTTATCTGCTTTTAAATCAATACCATTAGATTTTTTAAATTCATCTACTAAATAATCTATAATAGCTTGGTCAAAGTCATCTCCACCTAAGTGTGTATTTCCATTTGTTGCTAAAACTTCAAATACACCATCACCAATATCTAGTATAGATACGTCAAATGTTCCTCCACCTAAGTCATAAATCATAATTTTTTGGTCTTGTTCTTTGTCCATTCCATAAGCAAGTGATGCAGCTGTTGGTTCGTTTATAATTCTTAATACTTCTAGTCCTGCTATTTTACCAGCATCTTTTGTTGCTTGTCTTTGACTATCGCTAAAATAAGCTGGAACAGTAATAACTGCTTGTGTTACTTTTTGTCCTAAATAATTTTCAGCATCTGCTTTTAATTTTTGTAATATCATTGCCGAAATTTCTTGTGGTGAAAATTTGTCACCTTCTATATTTACTTTTTCATTTGTTCCCATTTTTCTTTTGATTGATATAACAGTATTGTCTGGATTAGTAACTGCTTGACGTTTAGCTATTTGTCCTACTAGTCTTTCTCCATTTTTTGAGAATGCAACTACTGATGGAGTTGTTCTATTACCTTCTGCATTAGGTATTACAACTGCTTCTCCTCCTTCCATAACTGCTACACATGAATTTGTGGTTCCTAGGTCAATTCCTATGATTTTTCCCATTTTAAAATCCTCCTTAAAATATATTTTATATTTAAAAAATTAATAACTTAATTTGCAACTACTACCATTGAATGTCTAATAACTTTATTGCCAATTTTGTAGCCTTTTCTGTATTCTTGTGCTATTTCCTTTTCTCCTAAATTTTCGTCTTGTATGCTACTTACTGCTTCATGAAGTTCTGGATCAAAGGTTTCTCCTACTGTTTTAATTTCATGTACTCCTTTAGATGTTAATACATCTTTAAATTGTTTTAATACAAGTTCTACTCCTTTTTTGTACTCTTCATCTTGTGTTTCAGCCTTTGCAGCATTTTCTAAATTATCTAAAACTGGTAATGTTGCTTCTACAACATCAGCTAAAATTGAATTGTATAAGCTTTCTCTTTCTTTACCACTTCTTTTTTTGAAATTTTCAAATTCTGCTAAAATTCTTTTATATCTATCGTCTAAATCGTCATAGTCTTGTTTTGGTACCATTTCTTCTTGCTTTTTTTCTGTTTTTTCGTTTTCTTGCTTAGTTTTAACATCCTTTTTTTCTAATTCTTCATCATGTTTATTTTTTTCTTCTGACATTATTTTTCCTCCTTTATTCATTATTATTTAACTTTTTATTTATATATTTCATTACAGATATTACTTTAGAATAATCCATTCTTTTTGGTCCTATAATACCAATTGTTCCTAAGTCTTTTCCATTAACTTTATGTTTAAATGTTACAACACTAAAATCTTTTAATTCTTCTTTTTCGTTTTCTTCTCCTATATATACGTTGATGTCTTCTGCAAATCCTGAATTTAACATGTCTGCAACTAATTCTTTTGTGTCTAATATATTTATGAAATTTTTTGCAACTTCTAGGCTATTAAATTCTGGTAAATCGAATGATTTGTTTGCACCTTCTAAATAGATTTTATCTTCTTCTTGTAATACTTTTTTTATTTGCTCAATTATTGGTTTTATAACATTTATGCTGTATGTCATTTCATCATATAAATATTCTTCTAGTGGTCTATCTATTGTTTCTATTGGTTGATTTTTTAGTTTATGATTAAACATATAATTCATTGTTTCTACTTGTTTTTCTGTTATGTCTTCGTCAAATTTGATTATTGTTTCTTTGACTAAACCTGTGTCTGTTAATATTACTGCCATCATCATTCTTGAGCCTAGTAAAACAAATTTGATTTCTTCTATTAATTGTGTGTTTGTTTTTGGTCCAATTAGAACGGTTGTGTAATGGGTAACTTCTGATATTGTGTTTGCTGTTATTTTTGTTAGGTCTTCAATTTCGTTTACTTTTGTTTCTAACTTTGAACTTATATATTTTATTTCTTCTAAACTTATATCATTGTCATTTAAGAGTTCGTCTACATAGTAACGATAGCCTTTTGCAGATGGAATTCTTCCACTTGAGGTATGAGTTTTGTCTAAATAACCTATTTTTTCTAATTCTGCCATTTCGTTTCTTATGGTTGCACTACTACAGTCTAATCCGTAATTGTGTGTTAGGCTATTTGAGCTAACTGGCTCTGCTGTGTTGATATATTCTTCTACAATGGCTTGTAAAACTTTCTTTTTTCTTTTATCTAACACTTTTTCACCTCTTTTAGCACTCTTTAGGTTTGTTTGCTAACCTTCTATATATTATATCCATTTTTAGCACTTGTCAATACTTTCTGCTAAAATTTTTTTTATTTTTTTACTGTTTTGGTAAAAATATTTAAAAGCTTTAAAAAAGTGTCTGTGTGGCAGGGACACCCCACACCTCAAAAACTAAAAATTGCTACTTCGCATTTTTAGTTTTTTCAAATTAAAATCGCCTTGAACTTATTTCTAAATTCAAAGCGAAATATTTATTAAAATTTTTATAGTAAATTACTATCTAAATAATTTCTACCTCCATAGTACATATGAGAAATATAAACAACTGAATTATTTTCATCTATCGTATATAATATTACAAAGTTTTTTATTACTATTCTTCTGTATATTCTTTTTAATTCATCACTTTTATCAATTCTGCATATAGTTTAGGTGAATGTTTTATTTATTTCTTTAAAAGCAGTTGGAGTAATTATCACCTTATACTTCATATCCATATTTTTGCCTCAACTTTTTAAATGCTTCTTCTGACTCAATGCCTTCTCCATTTTCAATTTCTTGTTCTGATTTCTTTAATGCTTTAATTATTTCTTCTCTTAATATATTTTTATTTTCTATTTCTTTTAAATTTATTTGTTGCATATAAATACACCTCTCTTTTTCTATACTATTTATAGTATAGCATAAATTTTACTATTTTTGAATATTTTTCGTTAATTTTCTAAATTTATTATTTGTAAATAATTTCATTATATACAATTTCTTCAACTTGTTCTTTTATATTTCTATCAATACTTGTAACTAAATTGTAATATTTTAAAAAATCTTTCTTTCTTTTCTTCTAAATTCTGTGAATCTTCAAACTCAATTTTACCTTCACCTTTATGTAATAAATTTTCCTCTTGTAATATATCTTTCAAATGTTTTGCCAAACTAGGTGCACCATTAAAAAATTGAACTTTTCCTAATATTTCTTCAATTTCCTTCTGGATTAAAGGATAATGTGTACAGCCTAATACAACATTTTCTACTTTTCCCTTATAATTTTGCAAATGTTCTTCTAAATATTCTTTTATTTCTTCTTTTTTTCCTTGTTCAATTATGTCTGCTAAACCTATACAAGACAACAAATGTGTTTTATTATTGTCATATTTTTTTAGCAATAAATTAAATTTCTCGCTTTCAATTGTCCCTTGTGTTGCCATTACTAATGTTTCTTTATCATAAGCATAATCATGTACCATTTTATATGCTGGCTCTATTGCAACAAATTTTATTTGTGGATATTTTTCTCTAAGGAATTTGACAGCTTTGTTACTAGCTGTATTACAAGCTATTACTATTATTTTACATTCTTTTTTTAATAAATATTGTACAATGTTGTCACATATTTGCTTTATTTGCTCATCAGTTTTATCTCCATAAGGATTATTTTTTGAGTCACTATAATAAAAGTAGTTTTCATTTGGTAATACTTTCATTATTTCTCTTAAAACTGTAACACCGCCAATCCCTGAGTCAAAAATTCCAATTGGTCTATTTTTGTTCATTTGTTTTCCCTCTTTATTTTTTATTATATTAGATATTTCTTTAACGTATAAAATTAGTTGATATAATTGGTTCATTTTTTGGTGGTTCTATTCCTGCCTTTTTTCCAGCTTCTATGGATTTTAATAACCATGCCATATTATTTCCTAGTGTTCTCATTGTTTGCATACCTTCTTCATCTTGTTTTACTTGTTCTGGTGTATTTCCGTGTACCATATTCCAGTATTGAGATGATACAATCGGCATATTACTAATGCCAAAATATTTATTAATTCTATCTATTGTTGCTGTTGCTCCGCCTCTTCTACAACTTGTTATACAAGAAGCAGGTTTATTACTGAATAAATTTCTCCTGCCATAAAAAGCTCTATCCATAAATGAACTTAACATACCAGAACTTCCTGCAAAATGTACAGGTGTGCCAAAAATAAATCCATCTGTTTCAGGTACTTTTGCTAAAAATTCATTAACCTTGTCATCTATAAAACATTTCCCTGTTTTACTGCAACTTCCACAGCCTATACAGCCAGAAACTGGTTTATTTCCTAACCAAAATATTTCTGTTTCAATACCATTTTTGTTTAAACTACTTTCAACTTCTTTTAATGCTGTGTATGTACAGCCTTTTTCATGTGGGCTACCATTTACTAAAATAACTTTCATTCTAAAACTCATCCTTTCTTCTTTACAAATTTTTTCAACTTCTCTACTCTATTTATTGTATGTTCATATTTATTGTTTTAAGCTTCTTTTATATCTTTGTATACTATTTCTTCTAAGTAATTTTTGCTTTCATCCAAATCATTTCTAATTAGTGTTGCACTTATTGGATATTTTTCTCTTTTCCTATCTACTTGTACTTCTTGCACTTGTAAATCTCTTGCAACAAATTTGCCATAAGGCTCACTATTATAAAAGTGTGTTACTTTAATGTCTTTTATTTTTTCTTTTATATAATCTGTTTGTATTTTTACACTTTCTTCATCTAATCCATATTGCTCTGGTGGATGTTTGGCATATATTAAATTTATTTCTGGGTAAATTTGCTTAATCCAATTTCCTCTTGTTTCTATTGGTACATCTGTTACTTTTGTTTCGTATATTATTACATATACTTTGTCCATTTCATTTAATGCTTTTTCAATTAAATATTGATGTCCGTTTGTGCAAGGGTGCAAATTTTCCTATTGTAAATCCTATTTTCATTATACTTACTCCTCAACTTCTTCAAATTGACTATTATACAAATCTGCATAAAATCCACTTTGGTCTAGCAATTCTTGGTGTGTTCCTTGTTCTACAATATCTCCATGGTTCATTACTAAAATTAAATCTGCATTTTTTATAGTAGATAAACGATGGGCAATAATAAAGCTTGTTCTTCCTTTCATTAAATTATCCATAGCAGATTGAATTTGTATTTCTGTTCTTGTATCAATTGAACTGGTTGCCTCATCTAAAATTAGAATTTTAGGGTTGGCTAAAATAACTCTTGCAATTGTTAATAATTGTTTTTGTCCCGCAGATATATTTGTAGATTCTTCATTAATTATTGAATTATAGCCTCGTGGTAAAGTTTTTATAAAATGATGCACATGTGCTGCTTTTGCAGCTTCAATTACTTCTGCATCTGTTGCATCTTCTTTTCCATATTTTATATTATCTTTTACCGTACCACCAAATAGCCACGTATCTTGCAATACCATACCAAACATTTTACGAAGTTCTCCTCTTTCAAACTCCTTAACATTATGTCCGTCAACAGTAATTGCGCCATTTGCCACATCATAAAATCTCATTAATAGTTTTACCATTGTGGTTTTTCCGGCTCCAGTTGGTCCAACAATTGCAATTTTTTGTCCTTCTTCTATTTTTGCATTAAAATCTTTTATAACTGTTGTATCTTTGTCATATCCAAACATTACATGGTCGAAAACTACATTGCCTTTTAATTTAGTTGTGTCTATTTCTCCTTTTTTAGTTTCAATTTCTTCTGGTTCTTCTAAAAATTCAAATATTCTTTCTGCCGATGCTATCATAGCTTGTAACATTGCAGATATTTGTGCAATTTGGTTAATTGGTTGGGTAAATTGTTTGTTATATTGAATAAAACTTTGAATATTTCCTACTGTAATAGTTCCTTTAATTGCCAAATAGCCTCCTGCTACTGCTACCCCAACATAGCCCATATTAGAAATAAAATGCATAAGAGGGTGTATTAAACCTGATGCAAATTGTGATTTCCACCCAGATTGATACAACTCTTGGTTTGCTTTTTCAAATTCTTTTAATACCTTTTCTTCTCCATTAAAAGCTTTTACAATGTTTAATCCACCATAAACTTCTTCAACTTGCCCATTAACATGACCTAAATAATCTTGTTGTTTCTGGAAGTATTTTTGTGATCTACCTACAATTATTTTTACTAAAATACTTGCAATTGGCAAAATTACTAGCGAAATTAAAGTCATTTGCCAACTAATAGAAAACATCATAACTAAAATTCCTATAAGTGTGCAAATAGCTGTAATTATTTGAGTTATACTTTGGTTTAAATTCATGCTTAAAGTATCAATATCGTTTGTAATAATAGATAATACTTCTCCATGTGTTTTTGTGTCAAAGTATTTCATTGGTAATTTATTAATTTTTCTAGATATATCGTTTCTAATTTGATAAGTAATTTTTTGTGACACTCCTGTCATTGTAAATCCTTGTATAAAAGAGAATAAAGCACTTACTATGTATAAAATTAGTAAAGTGATTGCTATTTTTCCTATTTTTCCAAAGTCAATGCCAGTGCCACCTGTTATTTTGCTAATAATTCCGTTAAAAATTTCTGTTGTTGCATTTCCTAATATTTTAGGACCTACAATGGTAAATATTGTACTTCCAATGGCAAATATAAATACAATTATTAAAGCTATTTTGTATTTTGAAAGATATCTACTAATTAATTTACTAGTTGTACTTTTTATATCTTTAGCTTTTAACTGCTCTACTGGTCCATTTGCTTTCATTCTAGGTCCACCCATTGGTCCTGGCATATTAGTTTCCTCCTTTTCCTCCTAATTCTTCTTCAGATAATTGTGATAAAGCAATTTGCTTATAAGTTTCGTTTGTTTTAAATAATTCTTCATGTGTTCCTATTCCTACTATTTTTCCTTCTTCTAATACTACAATTTTCTCTGCATTCATAATTGTGTTAATTCTTTGTGCTACAATTATTACAGTTTTGTTTTTTGTTTTTGTTTGTAGTGCTTCTCTTAATTTACTGTCTGTTTTAAAGTCCAAAGCTGAAAAGCTGTCGTCAAATATGAATATTTCTGGGTTTTTAGCTATTGCTCTTGCTATTGCTAAACGTTGCTTTTGGCCTCCAGAAACATTGCTTCCACCTTGTGCAATTGGCTCTTTATACTTTTGTTCTTTTTCTTCTACAAATTCCATTGCTTGTGCTATTTGGGCTGCTTCTTTCATTCTTTCGTCTGACATTGTATCATTTGAATATTTGATATTTGATTCTATGGTTCCTGAAAATAAAACTCCTTTTTGTGGAACAAGCCCTATAATGTCTCTTAGTTTTTTCTGTGATACATCTTTAACATTAACTCCATCAATTAAAAGTTCTCCACCAGTGACATCATAAAATCTTGGTAATAGATTTACAATTGTAGATTTACCACTACCTGTACTACCTATAATGGCCGTTGTTTCACCTGGATTTGCTGTAAAGCTTATATCAGATAAAACTTCTGTGTCTGCATCTGGATAATGGAAAGATACATTTCTAAATTCTACTAATCCTTTTTTGTTGCTATTAAATTCTTTTGTTTCTTTTTTGTCCTTTATACTTGGCTCGGTTTCAATTACTTCATTAATACGTCTTGCAGATACTGCTGCTCTTGGAAGCATAATTGAAATCATAGATATCATTAAAAATG
>CANQTU010000055.1 GCA_947626925.1 uncultured Clostridia bacterium
GCACCTTTAGGTGCTGCAATGTTATATGCCCTTATAGGGCAAGTGAAAACCACCCGTTTCACGGGTGGTTTTTATTTCTTATTTCCACAACACTAGAAAACATAGAATACTAACTTTTAAGCACTTTAGCTATTTCAGCCGAATTTAATTCTAAATTCCTTTCTTTTCCTGTTTTCATATCTTTAAGATTTACTGTATTTGTTTTTATTTCATCTTCTCCTATAACAATAACATAAGGAATTTGTAACTTATCTGCATATTTAAATTTTGCTTTTAATTTTTTATCATTTAGATAAATTTCGGTATTTATTTTTTCTTGTCTCAATTGCGTAGCCAATTTAATTGGTACACTTAAATCTTCCAACATTGGTATAATTAAAACATCAGATATAGATTTTTTTTCTGTTTTAATTAGTTCTAATTCATTTAATTTATAAAATAATCTAGTTAATCCTATCGAAATACCAACTCCTGGTAACTTTTTATCAATATAATATTCTGCTAAGTTTTCATATCTTCCACCAGAACATACACTGCCCAATTCTTTATATTCATCTAAAAAAGTTTCATATACTGTTCCTGTGTAATAATCTAATCCTCTTGCTATTGTTAAATCGACTGTAAAATTATTTTCTGGAATACCAAACATTCTTACATATTTTATTACATCTTTTAATTCTTTTAAACCTATTTTAAAAGTCTGATTTTCAATATTTAGGTTTTCTAATTTTTCTAGTTTTTCATCAGATGTTCCATCAATTTCAATAAATTGCATTATTCTTTCAATATTATTTTTCTCAATTTTTATTTTTTCTAATTCTGTTATAACTGCTTCTTTACCTATTTTATCTATCTTATCTATAATTCTTAAAATATCAGTAGAATTTTCTTTTTGGTTCATACTTTCAAATAATCCATTTAAGATTTTTCTATTATTTATATGAATTGAAAATTTATCAAATCCTAATTCTTTCATAATAGTATAAATAACACTTGGTAATTCAGCATCATTAATAATATCTAATTCACCATCACCAATAATATCTATATCACATTGGTAAAACTCGCGAAATCTACCTTTTTGTGGCTTTTCTCCACGATACACTTTTCCTATTTGATATCTTCTAAAAGGAAAACTTAAATTACCATAGTTTTTAGCAACATATTTAGCAAGAGGTACTGTTAAATCAAACCTTAATGACAAATCTGTATCTCCTTTGCTAAATCTATAAATTTGTTTTTCAGTTTCTCCTCCTGCTTTTGCAAGTAACACTTCAGATAATTCTAAAATTGGAGTGTCTAATGGTAGAAATCCGAATTTTTGATAAGTATTTTCTATTATTTGTTTCATTTGATTCATTAATATTTGTTCATTTGGTAATAATTCCATTGTTCCTGCCAAAGTTCTTGGTTCAGTTCTATTCATAAGAATCACTCACTTTCTTAATTATGATTTGACCAGAGGTATTGAAATTTCTAACACCTCTGGTCGTTGATGTTTACTGATGCAACTTTTAAATATGTACTAAGTTACAAGCTACAATTGCAGGTTCACCATCTTCAATTATCAGTTTCACTTTAGGAGCACCAAACCAATATTTTTTTGTCAAAACCCATACTACTCCTGAATTTTCAACTATTTCTATCACTTTTTCATTATTTTTAGTGATAAAATAGATTGAATCTTCTTTTTGCCGGCTTCTAATTATATCATAGCCAGCTCTTTTTAATTTGTTATAACACTGAAATTGAATTGTTACTGATGACATAAACTGCCTCCTTTTTAATACGAATCAATTTTGACTTGTTACATTGGTATTATACTGTAATATCTCGCTGTTTGCAATATATTTTAGAATAATTTTGGTTTTAATTCTAAATAAATTGGTTTTTCGTCTTTCAACATTGTCATCATACCATGTCCAGGATATATAATTGTTTCATCTGGCAAAGTCATAATTTTCTTTTCGATAGAATTAAAAATATCTTCTCTGTTTGATGTAGGCAAATCTGTCCTTCCCCATGTCCCTCTAAATATTGTATCTCCAGAAAATAAACATTTTTCTTTGTCACAATACAAGCAAGTGCTTCCTTTAGTATGTCCTGGTGTATGAATTACTTTAAATTGTAAATTTCCTAAATGTATTAAGTCATTGTCATCAATTCTAGAATCCGCTTCTAATTCAATTTCTCCTAATCCAATAATAGGCGATAAATTTATTTCTGGATTATTTAAACCTTCGCTATCTTCTCTATGAATTAATATCTTTCCACCACATCTATTTTTAAGTTCAGTTACACCTAATATATGATCTCCATGGCAGTGTGTTAAATATATATATTTTAATTTTCCATCCATAATTTTAATTAAATTTTCTATCTTATCAACTTCACCTGCTGGATCAATTACCATTGTTTCTTTTGTTTCTTCTTCTAAAATGATATAGCAATTTGTTGGATCTCCTATCCATGTATCTATCTTTAGTTCTTTTAATTTCATTTTATATCCTCTTTTTCCTTTCTTGCTATTTAAATTTTTCTTCTTACATCATAAACACTATTTACTTTTCTAATTGCTTTTTGTGCTTCATTCAATTCATCTAAGTTTTCTATTTCTAACGTAATATCCATAATTGCAATACCTTCTTTAGTTGTCTTTGTATTAACACCTAAGATTTTTGCTTTTGTAGTTCCTATTTCTTTTAATATATCCATCAATAATCCTACTCTATCATTTGAATGAATTTCGACATCAACTTGGTAAGAAGATTGATTTTCATTATACCATTCGACATCAATCATTCTATTTTCTTCTGCCAATAAATCTTTAATATTAACACAATCTTTTCTATGGACTGATACTCCTCTTCCCTTTGTTATATACCCTATAATTTCATCGCCTGGAAGTGGATTACAACATTTTGATAATTTTACCAAACAATTATCAATACCTTTAACAATAACACCAGAATTAGAAGGTTTTGGTCTTCTTTGTCTTGCTTTAGCTAATTCTTCTATTTTTTCTTCAATGTTTTCTTCTTCATGTTCTTTTCTGTATTCTTGCAACATTCTTGCAATAACTTTTACAGCTGAATTGGCTCCAAAGCCAACAGCAGCATACATTTCATCTAGATTTTTATATCTATATTTTTCTAGCATTGGATTTAAATATTGTTCTTTAAATAAATCGTCATGTAGAAATCCTATTCTTTTTAGTTCTTTTTCTATTAGTTCTTTTCCTTTTTCAATATTTTCTGCTTTTTGTGCCTTTTTAAACCAACTCATTATTTTATTTTTTGCGCTAGTACTCTTTACAAATTTCAACCAGTCTTGACTTGGTCCTTTTGAATTGTCTGATGTTATAATTTCTACAATATCACCACTTTTTAATGGTGTTATTATTGGCATCATTTTACTATTAATTTTACATCCAGTCATCTGATGACCAATTTCTTCATGTATTGTATATGCAAAGTCTATTGGTGTTGCCCCTCTTGGTAATACTTTTATAGCTCCTTTAGGTGTAAAAACATATACTTCATCTTCAAATAATTCTGTTTTTAATGTATTTAAAAATTCTTGAGGGTCTTGCATATCTTTTTGCCATTCTAGAGTTTCTCTAAGCCATGACAATTTATCTTCTTCAACTTTTACAGAAGATTTTTTTCCAAAATAACTTGCCTCTTTATAAGCCCAATGTGCAGCAATACCATATTCAGCGATACGATGCATTTCCCAAGTACGAATTTGTACTTCAAATGGTGTTCCTTTATCACCAAGTAATGTTGTATGTATAGACTGATACATGTTTGGCTTTGGCACTGCAATGTAATCTTTAAACCTTCCTGGCATAGGACTATACATTTCATGAACAATACCTAAAGCAGCATAGCAATCTTTAATTGAATTAACCAAAATACGTAAAGCAAATAAATCATAAATTTGGTCAAGTGTTTTATTATCTCTTTTCATTTTTCTATAAATACTATATAAATGTTTTGCTCTACCTGTAACTTCTGCTTCAATTTTTTGTTTTTTTAAAGCTACGCGAATATCACCCATTATTTTTTCAATAAATTTTAATCTTTCATCACGTTTTTTATTAATTCCTTCTACTAATTCATGATATTCTTCTGGATACAAATATTTAAAGCTTAAATCTTCTAATTCCCATTTAATCGAATACAAACCTAAACGATTAGCAAGTGGTGCATATAAATCCATTGTTTCTTTAGCATTTGCAATTTGTCTATCTCTTTTTAGATATTTTAATGTCCTCATATTATGCAATCTATCTGCTAATTTTATAAGAATAACACGAATGTCTTTACCCATTGCCAAAAACATTTTTCTATAATCTTCTGCTTGTTGTTCTTCCATAGAAGCAAATTGCATAGTACCTAATTTTGTAACGCCTTCAACCATTTCTGCAATTTCTATGCCAAATTCTTTTTTAATATCTGAAATTGTTACTTCTGTATCTTCAACAACATCATGCAAAAGTGCTGCACTAATTGTACTATCATCAAGTCCAATGTCAGCTAAAATGTAGGCTACATTAAGTGGATGTATAATATATGGTTCTCCAGAACGTCTACATTGTTCTTCATGCTTGCTATATGCAAAATTATATGCTTTAAGAATTAACTTGGTATCTATTCGTTTTGCATGCTCTTTTCTTTTATTAATAACATCTTGTATAGTTATTACTTTTTCTTCTTGCATATTTTTAAAATCCTTTCTTTTTATAAAGATCTCATAATATCTTTAATATTTATCTGTAAACTCTCTACTCCATTAAAAGTATTTATTTCTAAAACACCTACAACATCAATTTTATCTCCAATTTTATAATCATCAACTAAATTTCCTAAATTAAAGCCAATACCATTTATAATTGTATTATTGTCTTTTATTGTCAGTTTCAAATGTTTTCCTTCTGATAATGCACGTATTGAATCTATTTTTAAATTCTTGAATAAGAATACTGGCATTCTGTTACCTTCTCCAAATGGCTCTAATTGTTTTAGACTTTCGACAACATCTTTATTTATATCTTTTAAATCTATTTTACTATCAATTTGAATAATTGGTGTAATTTCTTCTATATGTGCTTTTGTTGCTATTTCTTCAAATTTATTTTTAAAAGTTTCAAATTTATCTTTTTTTATAGTAATTCCAACTGCCATGCTGTGACCACCAAATTTTTCAATTGTATCTGAACATTGCATTAGTGCATCATGTAAATCAAAACCTGGTATACTTCTGCCTGACCCCTTTCCTATTCCATCTTCTTCAAAGCTTAATAAAATACATGGTTTAAAATACATTTCAGTTATTTTTGAAGCTACAATTCCAATTACACCATGATGCCAATTTTCTCCCCATACAATAATACTATTTCCTTTTTCTAAATGTTCTTTTTCAATTTGTTCAACTGCATTTTCAAATATCCCTTTTTCGGTTTCTTGCCTAGTCCTATTATGTTCATTTAATTGTCTGCTTAATTCATTAGCTTTAGTTATATTTTTAGTTAATAATAATTCTAATGCTTCTTCAGCTTTTCCCATTCTTCCGCAAGCATTAATACGGGGTGCTATGCCAAAAGAAATTGTATTAGAATCAATTTTGCTATACCCTGATGTATGTAACAAAGAATGTAATCCTACATTTCTTGTTTGGCTAATTAACATTAACCCAAGTTTAGCAATTACTCTATTTTCGTCCATTAAAGGAACTATATCAGATATAGTTCCAACACAGACAATATCTAAATATTTTAAATATTCTTCTTCTTTTAAATTTAATGTAATTCCAATTGCTTGTATTAATTTAAAAACAACACCAACCCCAGCCAATTCGCGAAAAGGATACTTACTATCTTTTCTTTTATTGTCAATTACAGCAAATGCATTTGGTAATTCATTTCCTGGCTCATGATGATCAGTTATAATTGTTTCTACTCCTAAAGAATTTGCATAAGCAATTTCTTCTATTGCAGATATTCCACAATCAACTGTAATCATAAGGTTGCATCCACTATCCACAATTTTTTTAATGGCATTTTCGTTTAGCCCATATCCTTCGTCTAATCTATTTGGAATATAGGTATTTACTTCTAGCCCTCTATCCTGCAAAAAGCTTTTTAAAACTGTTATACTGGTAATTCCATCCACATCATAATCACCATATATTGTTACTTTTTCTTGATTTTCAATGGCTTTTATGATTCTTTCTACTGCTTTTTCCATATCTGTAATTAAAAATGGATTATGAAAATCATTTCTTGTTGGTTTTAAAAATAATCTAATGTCTTCTTCTTTTGTTATGTTTCGGTTTGCTAATATTGTGGCTAATAATTTATTTACACCATTTTTTTCTTGAATTTCCTGTATTTTTGCTTCATCTGTTTCATAAATTTGCCATTTTTTATTCATTTTCCTCTCCTAATTTAATATTTTTTTATATTCTATACTATTTTGTTCTTTTTTTAAAGCTTTTTGACGAAATTTAAAGAAAAAAATGTTACTATTTGTTTAAAAATAAAAATATTATATATTATTGTTTTTGTAACAATTCGGGGGACCAGCAAATTATAGACTATTAGCAAATTTAATAATTTATTATTAAATTTGTTTTATAGTCTATTATGTAGCTGGGAGTTACAAAAAAATAATATATAATATTTTTAGAATATTAGATGTGAATAGTAACAAAAATTATCTATATTCGTAATTTTCTTTATCTTTTTCCCAAGAAGTTGGCTCATATACTGTACCTATAAACCATATTTCATTTGTATTTTTATCCCTAACAACATATAAAAATGGTTTGTCGAATTTTATCTCTTCTGGTTCATTCATGTCGGCAATCATGGTGGCTTTGTCTGTCATAAGAATTGTAGTAACAGCTGCTGCTTTTACTCCCTTGTCTGAAAAATCCATATTTGCTTTATGAAGAGCATCACTAACATATAGTCCAATAGGATTATTAGTCATATTAGAAAAATCTGCAGAATCTATATCAAATGCATCTGTCATTCCCAATTTCATTAAATCTTCTTTTAATTTCAAGTCATAATCAAAAGAAAATTTAGGTATTGAAATATTTAATCCATATTTCGTATTAGAAGCCTTTGTTGATTTTTTTATAATATCTTCAACATCTTGTGTCTTCATTTCTTTTATATAATCTGCTAAATTTTCATTAGGCATTATTGCGGTAAAATCTAGTTGAGTGTCCCCATATTGTTTTAAGTCCATTGTTACACTTTCTATGTTATTATTTTTATAATATGAAATATTATCACTTTCAGTTTCTTTATTCATTGTTGCAGCATTCATTTTACTTCCATCTACTAAGTTGAAATCCATACCACGAGTATTCTCAGCATCAAAAGCTTCTTCCCATTCCATATCAATAGCTAAAGCATTTATAAGAATCATTTCTGTATCTGGATTTTGCACTAAGTCGTCTTTAATCATATTTTTTATTCTTCCTAAAGTCTTGTTTTCAATCCATTTATTTATATTATTTGCATTATTAAATGAATCATAATTTATTTCTGAATTGTATTTTGTAATTAAATTTTCTTTGTAATCTGTTTTTACATATTTTTCATAAGTATCTCTTATATAAATACCATTTGCTAATGATAAAATTTTATCTATATTATCATATTGTGATATGTCTGTATTTCCAATTACATTCTGAATTTGAGTTTTTGTTTTTCCGTTTGCACCATCATTAAGCATATTTAATGCATATTTTATGGATAATGGGCTATAAGTTATATTTTTTTGATTATTTTCCAATTTTAAAAATTCTAATGAAAAGTCATCAACTTTCGAATTATTTCCTTGCGTTAAAGTTATATTTGGTTCTACTTGCTTATTTTTTGTGCTGATATTAATTATTAATAAAAATATTACCGTTATCATAATTAATAACAACATAAATAGAAATATAGCAGTTCCTAAACTAATTTTTATTTTATTGTTTTCTTCCATTTTTACCACTTCTTTCGTATTAAAAATATCTTATTTATTTTATATCATAAAAAATCTTTTTTTACAATAAAATTAAAAATAAAAAACGATACATGAAAGTATCGCTTTTTGGTGGTGGCTTGAAGTGGAATCGAACCACTGACACGAGGATTTTCAGTCCTCTGCTCTACCAACTGAGCTATCAAGCCATAAATATAATAAATCGCCATATTTTATTTAATAAAAAATGGCGACCCGGAACGGGCTCGAACCGTCGACCTCTAGCGTGACAGGCTAGCGTTCTAACCAACTGAACT